>DAHVFH010000098.1 GCA_027317105.1 Cytophagales bacterium | reverse complement strand
GTAATGGGCGATCTGGCCATGAACCACATTATCCCTACTGCGATCAATTACCAAAGTAAATTGATCGCCAATGCGAATGGACTAAAAGGACTTGGCGTTGATAATAAGGCCGTAGTTCATACGATCAAGGAAATTTCTGAACACATTGACACGATAAAGAAAAATGTTCGGGCCATGGTAGAGGAGCGTAAGCGGGTAAACAAGATTACCGACACTCACAAACGCGCCATAGCCTATTGCGATGATGTAAAAGAAAAATACTTTGAAGTGATCCGCGATGCCGTAGATGATCTTGAGTTGTTGGTCGACAACGAAGATTGGCCGTTGGTCAAATATAGAGAAATGCTGTTTTTGAGATAACTAAAAAAGCACTGATTTAAAATAAAGCGGGTCAATGGCTCGCTTTATTTTTTGCCAATAGGTGAAGAATGGATTCCCTTATCAATTCTGGGTGCTGCCAGGGGATAAAGTGACTCATATCATCTTTGATGACGAGATGAACAGAGGCATTGACTAACATTTTTTTTGCAAAGTCGGCATTGGCCGGTGAAACCAAATCATCTTTTTTTCCTTGAATTATTTCAACGGGGCAGGTGATGTTCTTCCACAAGGGAAGCATCTTTTCCAATTCCGGTTCAAGTTTATAAATCTCGTAATTGGAAGCGCGGAAAACACGCGGCATAATCCAACTGAGTAAAGGAGTAGCTAAAGGGGCCCGGAACCAGGTTTCGTTAGGTTCCAATGCCGGATCGATCGAGCCGGCAACAATGACTAAACCATCTACTAACGATTGGTAATCCATGGCCATTCGGGCGATGACGGGACCACCCAGCGAGTGGCCGACTAAAATTATTGGTCTATTGTTTTTGTATTTTTCCAGAATAGGTTTCAAATAGTCGGCTTGCCGTTGCAAAGACTTTTCACCATAGCCAAAATTTGATTCTCCAAATCCGGCACGATCTACGGTAATAAGTTGTGCGCGGTTGAGCAAAGAAGTATCCACCATAAAGTCAATGAAGGCGTCTAACGAACCGGGAGATCCGTGCACAAAAACAACAAGAGGCAGATTCTCGTTTCCTACATGAAGGTAATTGATGGTTCTCCCGTTGTCAGTTAGATATTCGTGGAGGGTTCCTTTTACTTTTTTGTTTGCGAAGAACTGGTTGATTTCTGATTTGCTCATCCTGAATTGCATGCACGAATCCATAAGGAACAGCAATCCAAGAAAAACAAAAACGGTGATGAAGAGTACTTTTACCGTTTTTCGTCCGCTGCGACTCACAATACGCCAAGGATTTTATTATATCCGGATGAATCATTAAGAATATTCACGGCCTTCTTCACTTCTTCATCGTTGGTGAGAATATATTCCACTGCTCCTTTTTCGAAATAGAAACGGGCTGTGATTTCTTTCTCCAGAAGCATTTTGATTTGGTCTTTGAAAGTAAGATAATCGGATTGGTGAATTTGAATTAATTTTTCTTTTACTAGGGCAAGTTGTTGGTTAACCGTAGGCATTAACGCTTCATGGCTCGCCATTTCCTCAAGATCCTTTAACTCTTTTTCGATTGGGGTTTTGTATTCAATTTTTCTTTCTTTCATCCAATTCACAAAATCCTGATATTCATTTAGTTGTAACGAAAAACTTTTTGGTGGTGCGATGGAAGAATGCTTGGAAGCATATTCTGTGGCGTAATCAAAAATGAACCCTTGCCTACTTAACGCTATGAGAATGCTTGGCGTCTCTTCTTTAGTTATGGTAATATCAGGCTCGATGCCACCACCATCGAAAACCGATCTTCCACGGCTGGTTTTAAACTCCTTTTTAATTGAATCTGGTACGGTGCTTACACTGCCATCTTCCCTGCGGTGGGTATAGTCGAGCACTTGAATGCATCGGCCACTCGGTGTATAGTATTTGGCTGTAGTAATTTTTAGATAAGAATTGTAAATAAAAGGCTTAGCCATTTGTACTAACCCTTTGCCATAAGAGCGTTCTCCCACAATTACTGCTCGGTCATAATCTTGTAAGGTTCCGGCCACAATCTCGGAAGCTGATGCACTGCCCCTGTTGATTAAAATGACCAAGGAAATGGTTTCATCCAATGGATTGTTTTGGGTTTCGTATTCCCGCCTTTCGCTTTTGCCGCGTGTGGCCACCACCAATTTGCCTTTCGGGACGAAGAAATTACAAATGTCTACCGCCTCGTTAAGGTGGCCTCCCGGATTTCCGCGCAAGTCTAAAATTATTTTTTTTGCACCTTGTTCTTTTAAGGCCTGGATTCCTTTTTTTAATTCTTTGCTGCACTCAGACGTGAACTCGGTGAGTTGCACCAAGCCAACATCTTTGCCGGGAATCATTCCAAAATAGGGAACACTATTGATCTTAATTTTTTCCCTTTTAAACTCAAGATCTACTGGCTGATCAGCCGCATACCTTTTCACCGTTACTTTTACCGAGGTGCCTATCTGGCCTTTCATTAAGCGGTTGGCCTCGTCTGTTGATATTTTTGACAAATCCAAGTCATTAATTTTGACAATTTCATCACCAATTTTTAATCCGTTTTTGAATGCAGGATAATTTTCAAAAACCATATTCACCACAATGCGATTCCCAAAGTTGATCGTTGAAGCTCCAATGCCTCCGTATTGCCCAGTGTTGAGGGTGCGGTAATCCTCCACTTCGTCTTCAGGAATATAGTTTGTGTATGGATCTAACGAATTAAGCATGGCATCAATACCATGGCGCACCGTTTGATTGGGATTTACATCATCAACGTAAAGGGCGTTCACCTCTTTAAAAAGGGAACCGAATATTTCCAGATTTTTAGCCAGTTCAAAAAAACGGTCAGCGGGTGGTGAAAACGCAAAAAGGATGAGCCCCGCTAAAACGACCAAAAGGGTAACTACTTTCTTTTTCATCTTTTTTAAACCGGGTTGATTTACTTTACTAGTTGTCAAGGAGTTTTCACGTTTTGTGGCGATTGTCTTATTTGTCCGAAACGGACGCAAGTTACATCAAGTTTCGTTTTGTTGTAAAGGCTTGAAATTCAAACCAATTCGAACTTAGAATTTGTCAGGAATTTGTATAATCCGAACTACGATCTCGTGCGGGTCACCATCCTTATCGAGCAAGTTAAATTTCACCATGGGATTGTCTCGTTTAATATTCGTTTCTACATGAACGATTTGATTGTCTTGCAAATGTTTTTCAAGTTCTTTCTGGAGGATAAAGAGCGCATTGGCAAAATCAACTTCTAATGGACTTGGATTATAAGAGGAGGTTTTCATTGCATTTGATTCAAGATTTAAGATTCCAAATTCCAACCCAAGAATTTGCAATCTTGAATTTTAAATTTGGAACCCTGATGTTACCAACGGATCAGCGCAGAAGCCCAAGTGAACCCACTGCCGAAAGCGGCCAAACAAAGTAAGTCATTTTCTTTGATTCTTCCTTCCGCCCAGGCCTCACTCATAGCAATCGGGATGGAAGCGGCAGTGGTGTTTCCATAACGCATAATATTATTAAATACGCGGCTATCGGCCAACCCAAGTTTTTCTTGAACATACTGACTGATCCTCAGATTGGCTTGATGTGGTACTAACAAATTGATATCCTCCTTCGTCAGATTGTTTTTAGTAAGTGCTTCATTGATCACCTCCATAAAGCGTACGATGGCGTGTTTAAAGACCAGGTTTCCATTCATCACCACTTTGAAACCCGTGGTATCTAAAATTTGTTCCGGTTGGCGCTCGGCATGTGGTCGGCTGCTTCCGGGATCACGAACATAAAGCTCTTCAGCAAAAGTACCATCGGCATGCAGATGCGTTGACAGGATTCCGGGTTTGTCTGAACGTTGCAATACCGCAGCCCCCGCGCCATCACCAAAAATAACAGCTGTGTTCCTACCGCGTGTGGTAAGGTCAAGCGCAGTGCTTTGAATTTCAGCGCCAACTACCAGCACGGTTTTATACATTCCTGTTTTGATAAATTGGTCTGCCGTTGAAAGCGCATAAATAAATCCGGAGCAGGCATTTTTAACTTCCAGTGCTCCGATTCCTCCTAAGCCCAATTCGCGTTGCATGATTACACCGGAACCAGGAAAATAGTAATCGCTCGTGATGCTGGCGAAAACAATAAACTCAACATCTTTTTCTGTCAGGCCAGCTCGCTCAAGTGCCATGCGTGCTGCTTTAGCACCCATATTGCCCACGGTATCTACTTTAGGGTCGATCCACCTCCGTTCGTTGATGCCTGTCCGCTCGATAATCCATTCGTTGCTGGTGTCAATGATGTTCGATAGATACTGGTTCGTGATTACCGTATCGGGTACGTGATGCCCTAGACCTATTAGTTTGGATGAATACATATCTTTTTTTTCGAGCGTGAAGTTAAGGAATTGTTACCGAATGGACGAAAGGTGGTTTTCAATATGAATTGCGGCTACTAGTTCAGTCCATGGTTTGCGTCCCCAGAAACCGCTCACCGACTATTTCAGCATGTGGGGACACATGCCGAGGGGGACGTATCCCTTTCCGGTAATTTTGCCCTTCCATCTTTTTTAAACAATTTACCATAATGATGATAAGAATAACTACTAATATAATTTTAGGATACTCATTTCATTCAATGCTTTTGCACAGACGGGAAAGATTGTTGATGCAATAACGAATCTGCCCATTCCCAATGTGACGATTTATTCGGCCCTAACCGGACAAGGAACTATTAGCAACGAAATCGGTGAGTTGAATGGAAGGGAGCACCTACTGATTCACTCACGCTAACCCACCTGTCGTATGAAATGCAAAAATTGGTAATGTTTCAAGATGGTCAGATTATAAAATTGAAACCCCACGTGACGGTTTTGTCAGAAATTGTAGTGAGTGATTTTGCAAGCAACTTAATGTCCCACACGTATGAGAAGGCAATTAAAAATTCTGATTTTAAAAATTATCAGAAAGCCTTTTACAGACAAATAACCACCAACAATGACATAGCTACAGAAGCCCAGGAAATTTTTTATACGATAGAATCCGACAATGGAGGGATAATGCGCAACCGGATTGACGAGGCAAGGTATGCCCAGAAGAAAAGAAAGGATAGTACCGAGCTGGTCTTTCATTATACTAATGCCTCTGCCATGACTTTAGGTTCACACATCTATTCAGAAATACCAGCAGCAAAAAAGGAAGTACTTTTGCCATTGATGCCTTGAGCAGATTCTCTTTACGTCTTTTCCATTCTTGAAAGTTACTTTGAAGGTGGAGAAAAGTTTGTGAAAATTTACTGCGAGCCAAGGGATAACATCTCGAAACCAATAGTGTCAGGTGAAGTGGTGATCAATGAATCAACACTGGCAATTCGGCACTGCGCCTTTTTTACCGAAAATAGCTTGGGGACAGATACCGTGAGAAATGCTAAATGGAAATCACCTGTATCAAATCACCTTCATGAGATTTCTTTTGATTTTCAAAATGATGGGCGATTGAATTATGTCAAGTACAACGCCTCCTTTGAATTTATGCGAAATGGAAGTGTACAAAAAATTAAGGTGACAGCTTTTCTTTTTGTCTATGACCAGTTGAGCAAAGCCAATAGACTTCACGAAGCCCAGCTCAAAAGTAACGATCTCAGGATGATCAAAAAGAAAAGGTACAAACCTAAATTCTGGAATCATAATCCAATCGTGAAACGTTCTCCTTTACAAGAAGAGATCATTGGCCAGTTTGAAAAAGACGGAGCTTTTGGCACCATGTTTGAAAAGCAATAATCTTAAATCCCGATATATATTGTCAATCGCCAAAACCCCAATTCGCAATTCGTCCATGGTTTTTGGAGGCATAAATCACTCACCATCAAACCGTGTGGGTAATGAGCCGCTTGAGTAATAGATCATGCTTCCTTAACTTTAAACATCCTGATAATCAGCAAGAAACACGTTGATCTGTCAGGAAGAACAGTAAGCTGTTCTTCATAGATTTTGGTTTTATTGAAAAAAATTAAGCCGTTCTTTATAAAGCTTTCTGTACAAAGAAAATTTTACTGCCTATCTTCGTGAAGATACAATGACGCAAACTCCTTCAAAGTGTATATCAGTTTAATTTACAAAGTAAAAAAAGTAAAGTTTAAGTCAGAAATCGTCTGGCAAAAGACATAAAATAAAATGAGAATTTGATTTATCCTTGGTAGAAAAAAATCATGCTATGAGAAGAATATTGGTTACTATTAAAAAAAAGGTTGATCCCACCCGTAAATTGATCTCCACCGATTGGATTAGCGACAATGAAATTGAAGCCATCCGAAAAAAATACGGCAACCAATTTGATCCAGATGATCCCATTATTAATTATTTGTCGGATCAACTAGTTTTGGTTTCGTTTTTGGTATGGATTCATGAATGAGGTTCAATAGTGCCTTCTAACGAAGGAAGCGAAGTCCATTTTACTGTTTGCTGTCCAATTTAAAGGTGGGTTGTTAGGATACTCAGAAATCCGTCTTTAAGAGATGTGCAAATCTTAAAAATCTTGCCCACATTTGCCGTTAGTTAAGCGTAAACAGATTCCATGAAAAAAGTTGATATAATAAAAGATGTTATCCCTCATGGGGTAGCGGTTTTGGTATTTTTAGTAGTGACGGCACTATTCTTTAGCCCGATTTTTTTTGATAACAAATCATTAGATCAACAAGACATTCAGCAGTTTAGGGGCTCCAGTAAATCAATCATTGATTATCGGGAGGCTACTGGCGAAGAAGCACTTTGGGCGCCCTCGATGTTTAGTGGAATGCCGGCCTATCTGGTTAGCGTGAAATGGGGTGATGGCCCGATCATTTGGGTAAAAAAGATTATGTCGCTTTTTCTGCCGCACCCGATCAACGATATTTTTCTGGCCTTTCTTTGTTACTATATTTTGCTTCTTTCATTTGGTGTGCGTCCTTATCTCGCCATTGCAGGTGGGTTGGCCTTTGGGCTTTCCTCTTATGTGATCATTGGATTAAGTGTGGGGCATAATGCGCGGATAGGTGCCATTGCTTTTATGCCGCTGATCATGGCCGGAATTCACCTGGCGTTTTCAAGAAAGTGGCTGCTTGGTTTTGCTGTAACAATGCTCGGCCTTGCGTTGCATTTGCGCGAAAATCACTTACAGATCACCTATTATTTAATGTTGGTTATTTTGGTCTATGGACTTATTCAATTGGTCTATGCCTATCGCGAAAAACAACTTAAAGATTTTTTTACCGCGATAGTTATTCTTGTCCCAGCTGCGGTATTGGCGGCTGGAACGTTCTTCGGCCAGCTTTGGGCTATAATGGAATATACCAATTACTCTATCCGTGGATCTTCGGAATTGGTCAGGCCAGGAGTTGATGAGGTGAAAGACGGATTAAGTAAGTCGTATGCGTTTCAATATACCTATGGAATATGGGAACCGATGACTTTGTTGATTCCCAATTTTTACGGGGGAACAAGCGGGGAAGCGTTTGTGGGTGATCAGAACAGCGAATCTTATAAGGCACTGGTGAATTCTGGTGACAATAAATTAGCTAACCAGTTAGCGAATTACACAGCTACGTATTGGGGACCACAGTCGGGTACTGCGGGGGCTTATTATGCAGGGTCAATCATCATTTTCCTTTTTGTGTTGGGAATTTTGCTTGCCGAAAAGAAATATGTTTGGTGGCTAGTTCCGCTTTGCGTATTCAGTGTTATGCTCAGTTGGGGGGATAGTTTCTCTACTTTCAATTATTTTATGTTCGATCATTTCCCCGGCTACAATAAATTCAGGTCGTTTAGTTTTGCTTTGGTTATCATACTCTTTTGCATGCCGCTCTTAGGAATGATCGGTCTCGAGAAGTTTTTTAAAGAGGGTTTGAATAAGGAGACTAAAAAGAAATTGTTGATCGCCTTTAGCGCTACCGGTGGTTTGTGCTTGTTGATTATTTTGTTTGCCGGAATGGGCAGCTTTACACGCGATGGCGAATCGCAATTGCCCGCTTGGTTTTTAAAGGCACTTCACGCTGATCGAAGATCCCTGATGCGTGGAGATGCATTTCGCTCTCTTGCTTTTATCTTTTCTATTTTTTTGCTGCTCTATTTTAATGTAGCAAAGAAAGTATCTGAGCTCGGATTTTACGCCTTCCTGATTGTTATGGTGGCAATGGATTTGTCAATGGTCGACAAGCGTTATTTCTCAAAAGATAAATTTCAACGCAAACATGAAAATGCTTTTATCGCTGCTAATGCTGCCGATGATGAAATTTTAAAAGACAAAAGTTATTTCCGCGTTTATAACCTACAAGGCGCCTGGACGGAGGCGCGAACATCCTACTTTCATCATTCCCTTGGTGGCTATCACGGTGCCAAGTTGAAAAGGTATCAGGACTTGTATGATTCCTGTATTAGCAAAGAAACCGAAGAGATGATCAATGATTTACAAGCCGGTAAAAATAACTTTGCTAGCTACGGTGTCCTTGATATGCTTAATGCAAAATATTTTGTTTACGGCCCTAATGCAAACAATATAATCCTAAATCCTGCCTCTAATGGTAATGCTTGGTTTGTGAAAGAAGTAATAACGGTTGCCTCACCGATCGAAGAGTTAAAAGAAACGAGGGAAGTGAACACCAAGGAGATCGCTTTAATTGATAATTCGAAATTCAAGATTGAGAAGTCAAAATTTCAAGTTGACAGTGCAGCCACTATCGAATTAAAGGAATTTAAACCACCGTACTTAAAATATGAGTCAAAATCTTTGGTGGATGGTCTTGTCGTCTTTTCTGAAATTTATTATCCAAAAGGATGGCATGCCTTTATTGATGGGAAAGAAACTGAAATTTTCCGGGCTGATTATGTGCTTCGAGCGCTGTCCATACCTGCGGGAAACCATGTCATAGAATTCAAGTTTCAACCCAAACCTTATTTTATTGGAAACAAGGTAACGATGGCATCTAATTGGGCGGTAGTTCTTCTTGCTTTGGGGTGTATCGGCTGGACAACAAAAAAATCATTAGCAATTAAATCGTAACGGTGATCCCTTAAGTCTTGGCAAAATACCATTCATCTTGGTATTTTAAGCTTGGTAAAATAACCTTTGCCTTACGTATGGTTATCGTTTAGATTTACTAAAAAAATATTATGAATACTCGCCTTGTTCCGATTTTACTGATTGTCTTACTGGCACTTTTCAGTGCGCAGTTTACAAGAATGTCCTTTAAAAAAGTAGGTGACAACGCAGCCCCTGCAATTACAGGCACAAGCGCAGAGCTGCCGTTAGAAAAGATTAAGCTCCCTAAAGGATTCTCAATAAGCGTATTTGCTGAGGTAGATAACGCCCGTTCCCTTGCCATCAGCCCTAGTGGAACCATTTTTGTGAGCAACAAGGACGAAGACAAAGTTTATGCTGTAAAAGACGTGGATGGCGATGGAAAGGCCGATAAAAAATGGGTCATCGCCAGTGGATTGAATATGCCCAATGGTGTGGCATTTAAAGATGGTGATTTATACGTGGCTGAAATCAGCAAAATCCATAAATTTTCCGGAATTGAAAGTAAATTGGACAACCCGGGTAAATCAGAAATTATTTACGATAAATATCCCACAGAAGCTCATCACGGTTGGAAAAATATTGCCTTTGGTCCGGACGGAAAGCTATATGTACCGGTAGGAGCGCCTTGCAATATTTGTGAATCCAAGAATCCGATTTTTGCCAGTATAACAAGGATGAATGCTGATGGCACGGGCTTTGAGATTTTTGCGCATGGCGTTCGTAATTCGGTGGGTATTACTTGGCACCCTGTCACAAAGGCGTTGTGGTTTACCGACAATGGTCGTGATATGCTAGGCGATGATATTCCGTCTTGTGAACTCAATACAGCAGAGAAGAAAGGACTCCACTTCGGCTACCCATATTGCCACGAAGGTTCTGTTAAAGATCCTGAATTTGGCGATAAACGTCCGTGCAGTGATTTTGTAAAGCCTGCTGATAAATTAGGTGCCCATGTAGCTCCGCTTGGCTTGAAATTCTATACTGGAAAAATGTTCCCTGCGGAGTACCACAACCAGATTATAGTAGCTGAACATGGTTCTTGGAACCGCACTAAAAAAAGCGGATATAACCTTTCGCTCGTAAAATTGGATGGCAATAGTAGAGTAACTGGCCATAGCGTATTCGCCTCCGGATGGATGGATGAGGCCACTCAAAAAGTGTGGGGTCGCCCCGTGGATGTTTTATTGCTGCCCGATGGGTCAATGCTGGTGAGCGATGACCAGGCGAATGTGATTTATCGCATTGTGTACAAAGGATAATTTTTGTTATCTGATCTTACGAGCTGTTAATAGTCTATAATTATTGCCACGAAGGCACTAAGTCATGAAGATTACTTGATTTGAATTTTCTTTGTGGCGTAGTGCCTTTGTTCAAATGAATATTATCTTGTTATCTTAACAGAATTGATGCAACGGTTAACCATTAACCGATAATAATTAACTTCCGAAAATGTCAAAAGAAAAATTTGTTGCGGCAGTCAACGCTTCCTACAATTTTAATAGTCCGACTATCTATCTTGGGGCGGGTATCTATGAAAATGAAATTCTAGCGGATGCCAAAGTGAATTTATCGCTTCAGATGATGACCCGCCATGGTCTGGTGACGGGCGCAACGGGCTCTGGCAAAACAAGAACACTACAACTTATTGCCGAGCAGCTTTCGGCAGCGGGTGTAGCAGTGTTTATGCCCGATATGAAAGGTGACATTAGTGGAATGGCACAGGAAGGAGCTGTTAACAACAAAATTGATGAGCGCGCGAAAGCGTTAAATATAAAATTTACGCCCTCTGGTTTTCCTGTGGAGTTATATTCCTTAAGTGGAAAATTAGGGGGTCAGATGCGGGCTACCGTTACAGAGTTTGGTCCCGTACTCCTGAGCAAAGTGCTAGAACTGAACGAAGTGCAAACGAGCGTGTTGATGATTTTATTTAAATATGCCGATGACAAACAATTGCCTATCGTTGATTTAAATGATCTAAAGAAAGTGTTGAATTATCTTTCGGAAGGGGAGGGTACGGCAGAAATTAAAGAGAGTTATGGAAAGATTTCCTCCGCTACGGCTTCAACGATGCTCCGCAAGATTGTGGGACTGGAACAACAAGGGGTAAGCAAAATATTTGGAGAGAAATCATTTGATATTGAAGACTTGCTTGAAAAAGTAGATGGGAGGGGTGTAATCAGTTTGCTTAACGTTTCTGACGTGCAAAATCAACCTGCTATTTTTTCAACTTTCATGCTTTCGCTTTTGGCAGAGATTTACCAAACCCTACCGGAAGCAGGCGATTTAGATAAGCCCAAGCTGGTTTTCTTTTTAGACGAGGCCCATCTGCTTTTTAAAGATGCACCGAAAGCCTTTATGGATCATATCGATCAGGTTATCCGCCTGATCCGCTCCAAAGGGGTGGGTGTGTTTTTCTGTACCCAGCTCACTTTGGATGTTCCCTCTTCTGTACTTTCTCAACTGGGCAATCGGGTTCATCATGTGATTCGGGCTTTTACCCCAAATGATGTTAAAGATTTGAAGGAAACGATCAAGACTTTCCCGAAGTCGGAGTTTTATGATTTAGAAAAGCAGTTTACGCAACTGGGTATTGGCCAGGCGTTTATCACCGTGCTGAACGAAAAAGGAATTCCGACAGAGACGGTAGTTACTCATTTGGCGCCTCCCGCGTCACGGATGGGGCCGCTCACGCCAGAAGAATACCAAACACAATTGAACAGTTCGGAGTTTTATGAAAAATATAAGGAGACCATCGACCCGAGAAGCGCTTTTGAAATTTTGAACGAAAGGGTTTTGGCGGTGAAGCAGGAAAAAGAGCAAGCAATGGAATCTGCAAAAGAAGCTAAAATTTCACCTTCAGTTAAAGCGGAGAAAAGTACTTTTGAGCAAGTTCTTTCTTCGCCCATAACTAAACAGGTGGGGAGGGAATTGGTGCGCGGAGTTTTCGGGATGTTGTTTGGCTCGGCACCCAGGCGTACTTATACAAGAAGGAGATATTGACTTGTCACTTCACCCTCACAAATTCTTTTGACTCGCAATCTTTCATGGCGTCATGTATTTTTAATGAGGTTCCTGTCAACTCATCAATAACCAATCGCTGTGTGATCATCCCCGATTTCTTATCGGTAAAAAGGATTTCTTGACCACTTACTTTATATTGAAATGAATTCATATCACTTCCTTTTTTCTTTCCAACTGAGAACACGCCCTCCTGGCCAGTACCGTCCTTTTTAAAAACAATTAATTTTGCTACGCTACTATTGGAATTGCCGCCCATCATCCCTTCTAGTTCTTTTTCAGTTTCGCTTTCTGTCATTTCACTTTGAAGGCAACTTTTAGTGTTTGTCAGTTGCCATGTTCCTTCCAGGGACTGTGCTAACAAAGGGCCTGAAATCAAAGCAAGACCAAACGCAAATAAAGTTTTCATAAATTATGTTTTAGTTTTTAAATCCTTTTTTCGTAACCGAAATTTGTATTGAAAACAAAATAACGAACACTATTGCAAAAAAGTGTTTTCATCGAAACTTCATTAGTCTAAAAATTATATGCTAATTTAACATGAAATTCTAATATTTCATTAAGCATGGATTTAACCATACTCTTTACCCCAATTGATGAACAGATTTATTCGATCGATTACCCTGCCAATTCTGTTTTTAAAAACATAAGGGCATTCACTGAAAAAATGCCGAGTTATGAGGGAGCGCATATCGCTTTAATTGGCCTGAACGAAGAGCGGGGCACCAACTCCAACAAAGGAACAGCCCTGGCACCTGACGAAATCAGGAAAAAACTTTATGCACTAAAAAAAGGGACAGGGACTTACAATATTGTGGATTTGGGAAACCTCAATCTCGGCATCGATCTTGACGAAACTTACCTTCGGCTCAGCGAAGTGTGCCGAATGCTGTTAGAGCACAACGTGATGCCCCTTATTCTTGGCGGCTCGCAAGATTTAGATTATGGGCAATACCGTGGCTACGAAGACATGCAGAAGCTTATTAGTTTTCTTACCATCGATGCCTTTCTAGACTTGGATGACAAGAAAGATAGTGCGCCAGCCAAGCAGCATATTCATAAAATCCTTTTGCACGAGCCAAATTATCTTTTCGGTTATACCCATCTTGCTTACCAAACTTATCTGGTTGATCCCTTCTCAGCGGCCGTATTAGAAAAACTGAATTTCGAAGCGCACCGAATTGGGCAAATGCGCACTAACCTTGCAGAGATGGAGCCGGCCATTCGCCATGCCGATATGTTTTCGTTTGATATTACCGCAATCAAGTCAAGTGACGCACCTGGAAATGCCAATGCTCAACCCTTTGGCCTCACCGGTGAGGAGGCGTGCCAGATTTGTTGGTATGCCGGGTTAAATGAAAAATTAAGTTCAGTGGGATTTTATGAATACAACCCCAACTTTGATGACCTTCATAAAAAAACCGCGGCTGTCATTGCAACTATGATTTGGTATTTTATAGAAGGATTTTACCACCGGAAACATGAAAGTAATTTCAAGTCAAACGACTTTTTGAAATATGTGGTGTCTATGCCGGTAGAGCCGGAAACGATCTCTTTTTACAAAAGTAAGTTCACCGAGAAATGGTGGATGGAAGTAAGTCAAGCAAAACCTGGCGCACGCTATACGCGCAATTCCATCGTGCCTTGCAGCTATGCCGATTACCAAATGGCCACTAAAGGAGAAGTGCCAGACCGCTACATTAGCGCGTTAACAAAAATGGGATAATCAATTGAATCACAAGGCATACCATGGACTTCGCTGATGGGATTGGGTTTATAGGCGTGGGGATTTTATTGCTTGCTTTCTTGCTTAATCAGCTCAAAAAAGTTTCGCACGACAGCTCTATTTATATTTTATTGAATTTCTTCGGGGCGGGAATGGCCTGCCTCGCTTCGATACTAATTCACTATTGGCCCTTCATCTTGTTGGAAGGTGCTTGGACATTAGTTTCCTTTTTAAGTTGGATCCGATTACTTAGGGCAAAGAAGAATCCTGGATAAGTCAGCTTTCATTCATGGCAATTACTTTGGCTTCAGCGATCACAAATATTTTGTCGCCAATTTTCGGCTTGACACTCGCTAGTCCTGTGAAAGCACCAAAAGCTGGAAGTATTCCTTGATTTTGCTTTAGGTGAAAGCATGGAAGTGTCACTGATTGTTTTCCGGTTCCCCTTAAATGGGCACCAGGGTGAATATGTCCGGCCAAGTTGTAAAGCCCATCAGGAATCGTTTCAAGCGGTTCGTGGGTTAGGATCAGGTTATTTAATTGCAGAGAGCTAGGGTGTAATTGAATCTGATGTCTTTCATATTGCAAATCACTGAGGATATCATGGTTGCCAATCACCAATTCAAAAGAACAAAAATCAAATGCCTTCCGCACTTGGCCGAAAGCCTCCCAACCGTCATTATAGATGCTATGAAATAAATCCCCGAGAAAGATGAGACGTTGAGGCCTAAATTGGTTGATTAGGGCTATTAAAGTCTCCGTATTCTTATGATTTCCATAGGTGGGTACCGAAAGCCCTGCCCTGCGGAAATGATCAATTTTACCCCAGTGCACATCAGCCAGCACTAAGGATTTCAGGTTGGGCAGCCAAAGGGCTTTTTCCGCCAGCAAGACAGCCTGCTCCCCGCCTAAATCTAGTTTAATAGTGCACATTTATAACCACAAATCTATCAAACACGGCTTCTTTTTGTTAAAAAAAATGGTAACCTTGGCTTAACATTCAACACTACCTATAAAGTTACATTTGCTTAATCTTCTATACCGATTTTATGTTTGATCTTGACACCAGTCATTCACTACTGTTAATTCTTTGCCTTTTTGCAGCCTGTTCCTTTGAGTTTGTTAATGGTTTTCATGATACGGCCAATGCGGTAGCTACCGTTATTTATACGAATACCCTCAAACCTTGGGTTGCCGTAATCTGGTCTGGAACCTGGAATTTTCTAGGGGTATTTTTTGGTGGTATAGCCGTAGCCATGGGCATCGTTAATCTCCTTCCCGTGGAAACTTTGGTAGATCAGAATGTGGCCCATAGTTTAGCCATGGTAGGGGCTTTACTTCTCACGGCCGTTTTTTGGAATTTATTGACTTGGTATTTAGGTATCCCATGTTCCAGTTCTCATACCTTGATCGGATCAATTCTCGGTGTTGGATTAGCTTATTCTATTTTACCGGTAGCCACGGGCGATGCAGTAAACTGGGGCAAGGCCCAGGATATTGGGGCTTCTTTGTTGCTATCTCCGTTGTTTGGTTTTTCGGTAACTATTATTTTGATGTACTTCATTCGTGTGATGACACGGAAAACCCCTATGGAAGACGTGGTTTTTAAAGAACCAAAAAAGAATCAACCCCCTCCGCTGTGGATTCGTGCAATTCTTTTTACCACTTGCACGTTGGTGAGCTTCTTTCATGGCTCAAACGATGGACAGAAAGGGGTAGGGCTTATCATGCTTGTCCTGATTGGAATAGTGCCTACTTATTTTGCCTTAGATGTTAACTTTGATCCCGCAAAACTACCGGACGCTCTCCATAAAATAGAGCAGGTAATGGCCGAAATTGATTCGACAACACTTTCCAAGCCCGATCGGGAACGATTGGCGCAGACCCTGGAAATGAATGTTCGTTTGAATACTGTATTTTCTTCCTTTTCGAAGGTTAATGACATTCCGAAATCTCAAAAATTTAATGTGCGCAAGGATGTCATGCTTATGGATAGAAACATTAATTCATTATTAAAAAAGGAAGAAGTTCGTCTGAGCGTGAGTGATAAGGAAGTCTTAAAGAAAGAACTGAAGAGCGTAAGGAAAATTACCGATTACTCACCACGATGGGTAATTATCCTGATCTCTGTATCACTCGGTTTCGGCACGATGATCGGCTGGAAGCGAATTGTTAAAACGATTGGAGAAAAAATAGGCAAAGAGCATCTCACGTATGCCCAAGGGGCCAGTGCCGAATTGGTGGCTGCCATGACAATTGGTTTATCCTCAAGTTATGGATGGCCAGTGAGTACCACACATGTATTGTCCTCGGGTATAGCTGGAAGTATGGTGGCCAGCAAAGGTGTGAAAAATTTGCAACCCGACACGGTACGAAATATTCTGATTGCTTGGCTTCTTACACTTCCTGTCGTGATGGTTATGGCTGGCTCGCTGTTCTTATTATTCCGATCAATTTTTTAGTCAAGTGAATATTTGGAGAGTTATCTGACCCAATCATCTTAACGATTTGTCATTTAAAGGAGCTTGTTCGTAGGCAAATTGAGAGAAGATCAGAAATAAAGGAATGTCGCAGTAAAATACTTTCACCACTCAATAGCGTAAACTGCCTTTTCGCGATTGGGGTAAATTCCTTCTACCAGAATTCCTCCGCTTTTGTTTGCTAGTATGCGATTGATGTCTTCCGTTTTTTCAACCGGCACTTTGTCGATAAACATCAGGATGAAATTTAATTTCACGCCTGCTTTTTTCCATTTGCCTTCACCCAGTTTTTGAATAGTTACCCCGCCATCGATATTTAATTTTCTCAGCGTCTGGTAAGAGACACTTTCAAACAGCGCGCCTTCCACTTCATTTGAAATTTCTTTCTTTGATGGCTTCAGTTCTCCTTCGTAGCTTTTCAGCACTACGGTCACCTGTCTTTCTATGTCTTGCCTGAGAAATTTTACTTTTACACTATTACCTGGTCGATGGCGTGCTACTTGTTCTTGAAGTTCTGAAACACTGTTGGCAATTTGCCCGTCAATAGCAGTAATTACATCACCCACTAACAACCCAGATTTTTCTGCAGCACTTCCCTCGTTGACGCGTGTCACAAAAACACCCTGTACCACGTTGAGATTTTGCCGTTCTGCCAGCGATGCATTGACGTCCGTAATGATCACCCCTAATAGTCCGCGCTGCACTTGGCCAAACTCCAGCAGGTCATCCATGATTTTCCGAACCAGACTTTCGGGTATCGCAAAAGAGTAGCCGGCATAGCCACCCGTAGCCGTGGCTATGGCCGAGTTGACACCGATCAGTTCACCTTTCAGATTCACCAACGCACCGCCACTATTTCCAGAGTTCACCGCTGCATCGGTTTGAATAAAGGATTCGATTTGTAGATTATTACGGTCGCGCAATATCCCGATGTTGCGAGCCTTGGCGCTGATAATGCCGGCTGTTACGGTAGAATTTAGATCAAAGGGATTTCCGATGGCCAACACCCATTGGCCAGGGACTATCTCGTCAGAATTGCCATAGCGGACAAAGGGAAGGTTGTTTGATTTTATTTTAAGCAGTGCAAGATCGGTGGTGGGGTCAGTGCCAATTACTTTGGCATAAAAATGCTGATTGTTGTTCATGATCACCTCAATGGAATTGCCATCTTCAATCACATGGTAATTCGTTACAATATAGCCGTCATCGGAAATGATCACGCCTGACCCAGAAGATTGCGCATGTGGATTCGCTAATAATTCCAATGGATTTAGGCTAAAATTGCCTGGTCCGTAGGTGGTCCTGATGTGTACTACGGCAGGGGTAACCAACCTGGCGGCAGCTTCAAAATTCAAACCCGCAGGGACGCGCGCACTGCTATCATTGATCCAGCGAACGGGAAAATGCAGTTGTCGTTCAGCCACGGAATTATAGGTTGGGGTTTCTCCGGCATATCGTAAGGTTATTAGCGACCCAATAACAGCCCCAATTATCGAAGAGATCAACACCACAGAAATCAATATGAATTTTCTCATGATAAGTTGAAGGTAAGAGGAATTTAGGAGAAAGAAAATTTCGGAATTTTTGATAAGATCAAAAAAATCTTCTTCAAAATCTTTTTTAGTTTTTTGTTCGCTACCTTTTTTTGAGTTTTTTTAAGACGACAATCAATAATAGACCGCAATCTCTTCCAATTTTTTTCTCGATAATTTAGGCACGTACGTTTCTTGGGCTGGGTAGCCTATGGGAATGAGAAGAAACGGCCTTTCATTTTCAGGACGTTTCAGTAGTTTCGACAAAAAATTCATTGGACTAGGCGTATGCGTGAGCGCCACTAATCCTGCGTGAAGAATGGCGGCTAAAAGAAAACCACACGCCAAACCCACGGATTCGTTTACATAATAGTTCGTTCGTTTAGAACGATCAGGTTGAATTTCGTAAGCTTTTTTGAAGACTACGATAAGGTAAGGGGCAACTTCGAGAAATGGTTTTTGCCAATCAGTTTGCAGTGGTTTTATATCGTCCAGCCAATCTTCACTCATCCTGCTTTCGTAGCTTTCCTTCTCCTCTTTTTCTGCTGCTTCTCGGATTTCTTTTTTTAAGCGGGGATCTTTCACCACACAAAATGTCCACGGTTGTTTATGCGCCCCCGAAGGTGCTGTAGAAGCGGTTAGCAGAAGCTGATCAATAATTTCCTGCGGAATTGGTCGATCAGCAAAATCTCTGACCGTTCGCCTTTCCTCCATCCAATTGTGGAATTGAATACTTCGATCCAACATAATGGCATCGTCATACGTCTCCCGATTATATTGAACAAAAGGGAATCCGTTAATCAGTTTTTCATTTGAAGTCATAGGGAGCCTGTTTTGTGTTGACCACATCATTCATGGAGTTCATTTACAAATTAAAGGAAAGAAGTTTTGTGTCACTCGAATTTCTTTCTATAAATCTCATAAAAAAAGCCATCCAAGTTTAGTTGAATGGCTTATATATCGTTTTTGAATTCTATTACTTCTTTTCTATCGGGGTAACGGGTATCACTTTTTCAATAATCATTTTTGGTTGTGTCACTTCGGTCGAAGGCTTCACGGTGGAAATATGTGGAGCAATGATCAGCGCCACAATGGAAGACAACTTAATTAAAATATTCATAGACGGTCCTGAAGTGTCTTTGAACGGATCTCCCACGGTATCGCCTGTTACAGAAGCTTTATGAGGTTCTGATTTTTTATAGTGCATTTCGCCATTAATCTCTACACCCTTTTCAAAAGATTTTTTTGCATTGTCCCAAGCACCACCGGCATTGGATTGAAAGATGCCCATCAATACACCACTCACGGTTATCCCTGCTAAGGTCCCACCTAAAACTTCGGGGCCAAAGGTGAATCCAATGATTACAGGAGTTAATAACGCAATGGCTCCAGGGGCAATCATTTCGCGCAAGGAGGCTTTGGTTGAGATGGCTACGCATTTTTCATATTCCGGTTGTGCTTTGTATTCCATGATGCCCGGAATTTCTCGGAACTGCCTACGCACTTCGTTTACCATATCCATGGCCGCACGACCAACGGCCGCAATGGCGAGGGAAGAAAAGATGTAAGGGATCATTCCGCCTACAAAAAGGCCAGCAAGAACAGGAGCTTTGAAAATGTCGATAGATGTGATACCGGAGACACCAACAAAAGCGGCAAACAGTGCGAGTGAAGTAAGGGCGGCTGATGCAATGGCAAAACCTTTTCCGGTAGCGGCAGTAGTGTTTCCAACAGCATCCAGGTTATCGGTGCGATGGCGAACTTCCTCAGGTAAGTGACTCATCTCGGCAATACCTCCCGCATTATCAGCGATTGGGCCGAAAGCATCAATCGCCAATTGCATCGCTGTTGTTGCCATCATACCAGCGGCAGCTATGGCTACTCCGTACAATCCGGCAAATGAATAGGAACCTAAAATTCCAGCGGCAAGGACGAGTATTGGCAGGGCAGTTGATTCCATTCCAATGGATAAACCACCGATAATATTAGTTGCATGACCGGTGCCTGATTGCTTTATAATTGAATTCACAGGGCGCTTGCCCATGGCGGTATAATATTCGGTGATCATGCTCATCAACGTGCCCACCACTAATCCGATAATAATTGCAATGAAGACATCCAGGGAAGAAAATTCTACACCACGATGGATCATTTTTGCTGGAAGTAAATACATGACGGCAAAGTATGATGCAATGGCGGTCATAATAATCGATGACCAGTTACCGATGTTCAAAGCATTTTGCACGCTGTCGGTTTCGTTTTTGATTCGCACAAACCAGGTGGCTATAATGGAGAAGACAAGTCCGAGGCCAGCCGTTACCATAGGCAAGAGAATAGGGGAGAGACCACCAAAATTATCGTTGGCAGAAATCTCCTGACCCAATACCATCGTGGCTAAAATAGTGGCCACGTAAGAACCAAATAAATCGGCACCCATGCCGGCTACGTCCCCCACATTATCCCCCACATTGTCGGCAATGGTGGCGGGGTTACGCACATCATCTTCCGGGATTCCGGCTTCGACCTTCCCAACAAGGTCAGCGCCTACGTCAGCGGCTTTGGTATAAATACCACCACCTACGCGGGCAAAAAGTGCAATGGATTCTGCCCCTAAAGAAAATCCTGCTAGCACCTCAATGGCTTTCCTCATTTCAAGGCCCGTAACGGCTGCCCCTTCGGGCACAAAATATTTGAAGAATACAATGAACAGTCCGCCTAAACCTAATATGGCTAGTGCAGCAACGCCAATTCCCATTACAGAACCCCCAGTAAAAGAAACATTTAGTGCTTTTGCCAAAGAGGTGCGGGCTGCCTGAGTGGTGCGCACGTTGGCTTTGGTGGCTATTTTCATACCGATATATCCCGCCAATGCGGAGAAGAAGGCTCCTAATAAAAAGGAGATCGCGATGATCGGGGAGGACTCTTGAATTAACGTTCCTGACCAACCTAATAAAATGGCTGCGATTAAAGCAAAGACACCAAGGATGCGCCACTCCGCTTTAAGAAAGGCCATTGCACCGTTTGCAATGTAGCCGGCAAGTTCTTGCATTTTAGGTTCGCCAGCATCTTGGCGGGTTACCCAGGCGGATTTAAAAGCGGTCACTACGAGAGCGAGAAGGCCGATGGTAGGAATGAGGAAGAGTATGATGTTCACAGGTTAAAAGATTTATGATTAAAAATTAAAATCCCGATAAACGGGGAAGTCACCTTCGTAAAAAGTGGCTGCAAAACTAACCAAAATCGGCAAATGGCCAACCTGTAAGTTGGCGCAAAATGCATAAAAATGAAGGATTTTAACAGTTTTCTAATCCGCAAGGATCTTGGGCAACATCTTACAACTTAGTTCCGAAACCATTAAATATGGGTTATGCTTTACCAAAAAGGTAATAAAAGCATTTTCGGGGTATTTCATTTGCCCGTAATCGGACGCTTTCGTTCACTATCGTTCTAGGATGTTATCAAATACATTCGATTTGAGGCTTTATTCGATGTTTTTTGAATGGCATTATTAATGGATAGACCTCGATGGAGAAGGATTATAGATTCTGGTTGCTGGATACTCGTTGAATTCAAGCACTTCGAGTAACAAGAATCGAGTATCCAATTTTCGAACTTAAACTGAAACAATTTTGAACCTTGAATTTTAAACCTTGAATTAGAAATATGCTACACCACTATTTAGTGATCGCCTTTCGCCAATTGTTGCGGAATAAATTTTATACCGTGATTACGATTACCGGATTGGCGATAGGCATCGCCTCGGTCTTTTTAATTGCTCAATATTTAAAGCAAGAGTTAGGGTACGATCGTTTTCACGATGGCGCAGAGAATATCTATCGTGTGGCGTGGATTAACACCAACCCACAGACGCGCACGCCTCATCCTATGGCGCAGGCCATGGTACAGGATTTTCCCGAGGTTGAAAGCGCGGTAAGCCTTTCCCCCATTTGGGGGCCAGGCCTTACCCGCCAAATATTTACCATACGAAATCCTGAAAAGGATGTGCGCTATGACGAATCGAATGTGTTGGCCGTGGACAGTACCTTCTTTAAAGTTTTTTCGTTCCCATTGCTCAAAGGCGATCTTAAAACCGTGTTGAAAAATCCTGGCGGGATTTTGATTTCGGAATCAACTGCCTTAAAATATTTTGGAACAACGGAATGTTTGGGCAAGCAGTTGGAAGGAAATAACAAAAATGACTTAGTTCATATTTTGGGCGTGTTTAAGGATGTGCCTAAATCTTCCCACTTTCATTTTGACATTTTGGTTTCGATGGTTCGCTTAAAATTGGGAGATCCCAATAGTGAATATTATACGTGGAAAGACTTTGGGCATTTTAATTATGTGCGTCTTAAACCCGGCACTGATGCCAAAGCCCTTGAAAGCAAATTATTGGACTGGTCAAGAAAATATGTGACGTATCGTGATGAGGATATTCGATGGCTGAAAGAAAATCATTATGGTTATGAATTGCAACCGATCACCAGCATCCATTTGCAATCGCATTTGCGTTGGGAACTGGAACCAAACGGTAACATCTCCTATGTTTATTTGATGGTCGCTGCTGCGCTGCTCATCCTCATTGTTGGCTCAATAAATTTTGTAAACCTCAACATGGCACAATCTTCTGAGCGGACGAAGGAAATCGGCATTCGGAAATCGCTGGGGGCGTTTCGCCAGCAACTGACTTTTCAGTTTCTTGGTGAATCGGTTTTGGTGACAACCGTTGCCTTACTAATGGCGGTCTTTCTCATTGAGGTTTCTTTGCCCGTCTTGAATGCATTGACGGGAAAAACCTTCATGCTCGAGTGGAGCACGTTCATTGTGATTCTTTTTGCGCTGGGATTTTTTGTGTCCTTGTTGGCAGGCATCTATCCGGCTCTTGTGCTCTCTTCGGTAAAACCTGCATTGATCCTAAAAGATAATTTTATGCAAATTAAAGGCGCCAGTTTACGCAAGGTGTTTATCGTTTTTCAGTTTGTGGCCTCTATGGCGTTGATTTCGTCTAGCGTGATCATCTCACAGCAGATCAATTTCCTTCAACATAAAGAACTTGGTTTCAAACCCGAAGAGGTGATCGTATTGCCCATCAAAGACCGTTCGATGAACAAGCGAATCGAAGAACTTCGGACTGAACTTTTAAAAGTGAATGGCGTCACCGGTGTCTCGGCTACTTCAAATGTCCCCGGTAAGACATTCAATCAAAATCCAGTCTATGCTTTGCAAGATCCGGAAGAGAGGCTGGACGTATCAGAAGAATTTATCGATGCTGATTTTTTGAATGTAATGAACATGACGATCGCTGAGGGTCGCGGCTTCCTGAAAAACAACCCGGTCGATTCGGATGGATTCATCCTTAACGAAACAGCGGTGCGTCAGCTTGGTATTAAAGATCCCATCGGAAAAGAAATTGTTTGGGAGAATGATGGTCCTGGTACAAAGGGCTCAATTATCGGGGTAGTAAAAGATTTTCATTTTCAGTCGCTGCACGAACCGCTTCGTCCGCTGTTGATGCGCCTGGAGCCACGATACAATTTTGCAGTACTAAAGCTGAATACCGGTAATTTTGAAAATACCATGAAAGGCGTGGAGAAAATCTGGCGGAAGTTTGATGATAAATTCCACTTTGAATTTTCTTTCCTTGATGCGCAACTCAACCAGCTTTATCAAGAGGAGCGCGGCATGGTGCAGGTGCTTGATGTTTTCTCTTTTCTGGGCATTGGTATTGCGAGCCTGGGCTTGCTAGGCATTGCCGCACTTGCCTTCCGTCAGCGGACAAAAGAAGTGAGTATCCGAAAAGTTTTGGGCGCAAGTTTGCCAAATCTGGTAGTGCTTTTGGTAAAGGATTTCACCCGACTGGTCTTGATTGCCGTAGTGATGGCCGTGCCTTTGGTGTGGTGGGTGATGAACCGATGGCTACAAAATTTCTCTTACCGGATCGAAATCAATCCTGCTGTTTTTGTGATCACCGGTTTGGGTTTGGTGATGATGGCCTGGGCTACGCTTAGCTTTCTCACCATGAAGACCGCGAAAGTGAATCCGGCTGAAACATTGAAAAGTGAATAATATAATGCCTTGCTACTTAGAAATAATTTTGAGTGTTGAATTTTAAATTTTGAAATTAACGATGCTACACAACTACATTACCATCGCCTTTCGCAGTATCCTGCGCAACAAGTCTTATGCGGCAATTAATATAGCGGGGTTGGCCTTGGGCATCACCACCTGCCTTGTCATCTTTCTGATCATCAAAAGGGAAATGAGTTATGATACCTCATTTGCCCATTCAAATTCGATTTACAGAGTGGTTCGACACGTAACAAACGCCTCTGGTCTTTCCAAAGACAGCGTTACACCTTATCCTTTAGGAGATGCTTTGAAGAATGATTTTCCTGAAATCCTTTCTACCCAATTTCATTTTCAGTATGAGTCTCAAATGACAATTGAAGAGGAAAAGAGCAAAGTAAGGAATATTGTTTTTGCAGATACCTCTTTCTTTGACGTGTTCAACATAGAGGTCTTATCCGGTAATCCAAAAAAAGATTTAGCGCAGCCTGGAAAAATATTCCTCACGGAAGAATTTGCGAAAACGCTATCGAAAAAGAATGCCACTCATTTAAAACTTGACAACCTCCTTGACTTTGAGATAGCCGGCATCATACGGATGCCCTCCACACCTACCCATATAGCGATCAACATGGTGGCCTCCAAAGCTACGCTCACTCCTGAAATGGTCAAAAAATTTATGGGATTCTCAATGGATCAATGGGGGTTGAATGCTGCAGGATTTACTTACGTTGTTTTGCCTTCCACCATAAGTAAAGAGTCGATAGAAGAAAAATTTCCGGCTCTTGTGAAGAAATATTACTTGCCAGAAGATGCGCCTCGAGAAAGTTTTTTCCTTCAGCCGTTAACTGATATTCATTTCAATACTGAGTACAGTGAAAATCCCGGTACAACTTCAATATCATTTTCTGTGCTATTGATATTGGGTTTTATTGGTCTTTTTATTTTAGTTATCGCCTGTGTTAATTTTATCAATCTTTCCACAGCGCTTTCTGTTCATCGCTCGCGCGAAGTGGGTGTGCGCAAAACGTTGGGTGCACAACAGGCGCAATTAGCTTTTCAATATCTGGGTGAGGCCTTCTTATTAACGATTATAGCGGGCTTGCTTTCTGTGGTGGCAGCTGAGTGGGCAACTCCCTTGGTGGGCAATTTCCTTGAGAAAAAGATTACGTTGGATATTATTCACAATCCTCCTGCTATTGGGTTTTTGTTTGCGATCATCCTATTTACAGCCTTGTTCTCGGGTTCATATCCAGCCCTGGTGTTATCGCGGTTCAATCCCGTCAAAGCACTGAAAAGTAAGCTTTCACAACAAAGTCAGGGGGCTGTTCCCGTAAGGAAAATATTGGTGGTGCTTCAATTTTTTATCGCACAAGTGTTAATCATCTGCACATTAGTGGTTTCAAGCCAACTATCTTTTTTCCGGAACAAATCGCTTGGGTTTACCAAAGAGGCGGTGATCAACGTAGCGCTTCCTGATCACGAGGCCAACAAATTGGAAGCCTTACATAACAGGTTGTTAGCCGATGGCGATGTAATAGATGTTTCGTTTTCGCTGGGTGCCCCAATGTCAGCAGCCAATTTTGGAACGGGTATGTATTTGACTGAGAAAGGTGGTTCTCAGCGATATGAGGTTAACATTAAACCAGTGGACACGCACTACAAGGATGTATATGGATTGGAATTGATTGAAGGCCGGTGGTTTACAGAGAGCGATGAGAAACTTGGAAACATCGAAGAGAATACGAAGTGGGTGTATGTAGTAAATGAGAAGGTGGTTAATACGCTTGGTTTTGCATCACCAAAAGATATTATTGGCAAATTTGTGACTATTGGAATTAATGATGTCTCTGGGCCAGTGGTTGGTGTAGTAAAAGATTTTAATGTGGCCTCGCTGCATAAGGAGATTCAACCCACCTTGCTCTTGCCATTTAATTTGGCGCATGACGCGGGGATCAAGATTACCACATCCAACACTTCAGCCGTTATAAAGAGAATTGAAGAAGCATACGCCTCGCAATACCCTGAGTATTTATTTGAATACACCTTCCTTGATCAATACATCGGGCAGCTATATCGCGAGGAAGACCGCATGTTTACCATGTTCGAGATTTTCGCGGGCATTGCTATTTTCATTGGCTGCCTAGGGCTGTATGGATTGGCGTCTTTCATGGCGCAGCAGCGGACGAAAGAAATTGCTATACGCAAGACGTTAGGTGCATCCGTGGGTAACATTGTCACGTTGTTCTCTAAAGATTTTGCCCTGCTCATTGCTATTGCCTTTGTGTTGGCTGCACCAGTGGGCTGGTATGTCATGAACCGATGGCTCCTTGGGTTTGCTTTTAAAGTGCAGATCGGTTGGCCAGTTTTCGCAATTGCCGTTGTAAGTACTTTGACCATTACATTTCTTACAGTAAGCTATCGTTCGTTGAAGGCGGCAATGAGTAATCCGGTGGATAGTTTGAAGAGTGAATAGGGAATTCAAAATCCTAGATTAAAAATTCAAAATTAAAGCTGTGTAAATTTTGAATGATATGACTTGGAACAATATTGAATATCGAATTTTTCAATTTTGAATTAAAAACATGCTACGCAATTATTTGACCATCGCCTTCAGAAACCTCACACGCAATCCCGTGTATTCGTTTATCAACATTGTTGGGTTAGCCGTAGGCATTGCCTCGAGTGTGCTCATTCTTTTATGGGTTGCTGATGAATATTCGTTTGATCGCTTTCACGTGAATTACGATCGGATTTATAAAGTCTATCGAACGGAAACCTGGGCGCAAGGCATTGGCACTGCCACTTCGTTACCGTATCCATCAAAAGAGGCTATTAAGAATGCTTCCACCGGCATAAAACGCATTACCATGACAAATTGGGGTGAAGGCAATATGCTGCAGGTTGGCGACAAGCGCTTGAACAAATTGGGGCTAAGTGCCAGCGAAGATTTTTTTAAAATATTTAGTTTCACTATGGTAAAAGGGGATGTGAATACTGCATTAGACGAGCCCGCTTCCATCGTCATTACAGAATCTACCGCACGAACTTTTTTTAATGATCGAGATCCGATCAACCAAATGATTAAAGTGGATAACGACCGTGAGCTGAAAGTTACGGGAGTGATCAAAGATGTGCCCAAGCAATCTTTTTTTCGATTCGATTATGTCCTTCCCTTTAAATATTATGAAGCCACACAGCCTTGGGTAAGGAGTACCATGAACAGTTGGGATAACAATTCCTTTCAAATGTACGCGGAGTTGGAATCAGGCGCGAATGCAAGCGATGTGGACATGAGCATCAAAGATCTCGTAAAGAAAAACAACACAAAGGCTCCTACTGCCGAGTTGTTCTTGCACCCCATGAGTAAATGGCGACTTCACTCCAATTTTGAAAACGGGAAAAATACAGGGGGAATGATTGAGTATGTCCAACTCTTTACCGCAATCGCGATTTTCGTCTTAGTTATTGCCTGCATCAACTTTATGAATCTGGCCACTGCCCGAAGCGAGAGCCGTGCCCGTGAAGTAGGCATCCGCAAGAGTGTAGGATCAAGACGGAAGGAATTGATCTTTCAGTTTCTCGGTGAGTCAGTGATGATCACGTTGATTTCGTCAATACTTGCTTTCGTGTTGGTTGAACTGTTGTTGCCTTCCTATAATATTTTAGTCAATAAGCACATGGTTGTTAATTATTCCAATCCGTGGTTATGGACGATTGCTGTGGCGGGGGTATTGCTGATCGGGATTTTCTCGGGCAGCTATCCGGCCTTTTATCTTTCTGCTTTTCAACCTGTCAAGGTGTTGAAAGGAAAAGTGAATGCCGGCAAGGGAGCCAGCGCACCGAGAAAAGTTTTGGTTACGCTTCAGTTTGGGTTTTCCATTTTTCTGATCATCGGCACGATCGTGATTTACCAGCAGATCATGCACGTAAAAAGTCGCGACATAGGCTATGACCGCGAAAATTTGATAGAAATTTGGACGAATGGAGAACTAGAGAAAAACTTCCAAACAATTCGGAATGAGTTGGTAAGAACAGGTGCCGTTAAATCGGTTTGCAAAAGCAATAGCCCCATTACTTCTATTTTTTCCAATAATGAAGTGGAGTGGGCTGGTATGCCATCCGGTCAACGTGTTTCTTTTTCCACCATCGCCACTGAATATGATTACACTGAAACCATGGGGATCAAGATGCTTGAGGGGCGCGATTTCTCGAGATCGCATGTCGATTCACTTTCGGTAGTCATTAACAAGGCGGCCGTTGATTTTATGGGAATGAAAAATCCGATCGGGCAAAAAATTAAATACAACAATATGGACTTAGAGATCATAGGCGTGATCCCCAATATTGTAATGGATTCACCCTATCATCCCGTAGAACCGATGACATTAGTATTTGCTCCGACTTGGAGCAGCACCGTTACTGTGCGGCTTAACAAGACGGCTGATCTGAAAGGTGCGATTAACAAAGTAGAAAGTGTCTTTAAAAAGCTAAATCCAAATTACCCTTTTGAGTTTCGCTTTGCTGATTCCGATTTTGAAAGAAAGTTTGAAAACATTAATCTGATCAGCAGGCTCGCCACCGTTTTTGCTTCGCTGGCTATATTCATCACCTGCCTTGGTTTGTTTGGGCTTGCGGCCTTTACTGCCGAGCAACGAACCAAAGAAGTAGGCATCCGCAAGGTCATGGGTGCTTCAGTCTCGAGCTTGGTATTGTTGATCTCCAAAGATTTTTCCCGATTGGTGATTTTTGGTTTTTTGATTTCTGCCCCAATTGCATGGTGGTTTCTTACTAATTTTTTAGAGCGCTACCCGTACCGAATTGCTATTGTATGGTGGATGTTGCCTTTGGCAGGATTGGGTGCACTGGTGTTGGCCTTACTCATTGTGAGCACACAAGCACTTAAAGCCGCAGTGCGCAACCCTGCCAAGAGTTTGAGGAGTGAGTGAAAGGGATTATAAATTACAGATTCAAAATTTCAAATTTGACTCAATTTGCAATTAGTAATATTTTTGAGAATTGAATTTTAGATTTTTAACAATAGAGTTATGCTGCAACATTATTTTAAAATAGCCCTAAGAAACTTATCCCGCTATCGGCTTTATTCCTTCATCAATATCTTCGGTCTCTCTGTAGGGATTGCGGTGAGCTTGATCATTCTATTATACGTATCACATGAGCTGAGCTATGATAAATTCCACGCTAACGCTGACAGGATATTTCGAGTCTATGGTAAAATTATTTGGGGTGGCAAAGAAATCAATATGATGGGCGTCTCTTCTCAATTTGGCCCCACCATTAAGCAAAACAATAGTCATGTAATTAATTACGTAAGAACCTTGAACCCAGGAAGAAAGTTGATTAACTCACAAAGGGATCATGGATTTTATGAAAATGATTTTAAATTTTCTGACAGTTCATTCTTTTCTGTTTTTGCCTTTCCCTTATTACAGGGTGACCGAAGGGCATTGGCAAAACCCAATACGGTTATTATTTCGGAAACTATTGCACGAAAGTATTTTGGAGATGAAAATCCAATTGGTAAAATACTGACTTATGATCGAACCTATGAATTTGAAGTGGTTGGTGTCGCCAAGGATGCGCCATCAAATTCTTCCTTGACCTTTGATTTTGTTGGATCGTTTGTCTCACTGGAACGGATTCCTAACGTTATAAGTGGATCAAGTTCAAATCCAATTTCATTAGGTAACACGTTTACGTATTTGCTTTTGGATAAAAAGGATGCCGTGAACAGTACCCTCAACACGATTGCTAAATTAGCTGCCGTTTCATCTTCTGAGGATAAATTTAAGATGGAGCCTTTGGTGGACGTCCATTTTAGCTTAGCGGATTCTAACGATTCCAATTATGTGCCTCTTTTTTTACTGGTGGCATTAATGATTTTGGGTCTTGCGCTGATCAACTATATGAATCTCACTACTGCCCGTGCAACCATTCGTGCTAAAGAAGTTGGTCTTCGAAAGATTTCCGGAGCGGGGAGAGTTTCCGTAGCTCTTCAATTTTATTTTGAATCGGCATTGATCACTTTGTGTGCCTTTCTATTAGCGATCGTGTGGCTCCAAACCTTTCTTCCTTCTTTTCTTGATTTACTGCAACTTAAAATCGATCCGTCCTTTAGTAGACAGCCCCTATATCTTATAGTGATTGTCCTTCTGTTTGTTTTCTGTTTACTTCTTTCAGGCAGTTACCCTTCGCTTGTTCTATCTGGATTTAAACCTATGGAAGCGATCAAAGGAAAGTTGAATGGCGCAGGTCAAGGGGGATGGGTACGCAAAGGATTTACTGTTTTTCAGTTCACTGCCTCTGTAGCATTGATTATTTGCACGCTGGTGGTAAAATACCAACTGGATTTCCTGCGGAATAAAAAAATTGGTTTAGACAAAGATCAGGTAATGGTAGTGAACTTAGATCCATCCATGGCTAAAAACTATTCTACTGTGAGGAATGAGATTAAAAATAAAACTGGGATTTCTGAAGTGGCAGCCGCCTCTATTCCTCTATTTACAGGAGGGACTTCAGCTTTCTTTTTGAAGACTCCAAAAACAAAGGAAGATGTTTTTATTAATGTAATAAATGTGGATGGAAGCTTTTTTCGTACACTTGGAATGGAAAAGATAGGTCGTCAGGATAGCTTGCATCAACAAAGTGTTTTTGTGAACGAATCTGGACTAACTCAGCTTAGATTAAGTCAAGAAGATCTCCCCACTGAAATAGAAATTGGGAATAAGAAAGCCTTAATTAATGGTGTTATTAAGGATTTTAATTATGAATCCCTCCGTACAAAAGTAGGCGGTATGATGATCTGCGTTATGCCAGACACCTCGTCAGTTATTGCTCAATTTGGAGGTTCACTTTATCTTCGACTTGATCCTAAAATCAATTTGATAAAAAACCTATCCGAGATTGAAAGGATATTCAAGAAATTCCACCCTGATAGTCCTTTTGAATATTATTTTTTAGATGATGCCTTTGATAACTTGTATAAATCTGAAGATCGTTTGGCGAATATCTTTAATATTTTTTCAGGTATTTCAATTTTCATCGGATGTCTTGGTCTTTTTGGTTTAATCAATTTCACGACACAGGTTAAGACTAAAGAAATTGGAATAAGGAAAGTGCTAGGGGCATCTGTATTCTCCATTGTGAAATTACTTTCGATGGAATTTGTAGCCCTAATTTTAATTAGTTCAGTAGTGGCGGTTCCGATAGCTTATTGGTCAATGCAAAATTGGCTCAATGGGTTTTCTTATAAAGTGGAGATACCCTGGTGGTTTGCCTTAATGGCAGCTATTATTTTGGTGATTACAACTTGGGCAACAATTGCAGGCCAAGCGATTAAGGCAGGATTTTCTAATCCGGTGGATAGTTTGAGGAGTGAGTGAAAGGGATTATAAATTACAGATTCAAAATTCAAAATTACGATCAGAGAAAATTTTGAATGTTGAGTTTTTAATTTGGGATGACATGACTTGAGATGATTTGGAATATTGAATGTTAAATTTTGAATTTTGAATTAAAGATTATGCTTAAAAACTATTTAAAAATCGCTTTGCGCAATCTTCTGCGCAACCGGGTTTACTCGGGCATTAATATTTTTGGTCTTGCTCTCGGGGTAGGGTGCTGCCTATTGTTGGCGCTTTACCTTCAAGATGAATTGAGCTACGATAAACATCATGATCGGGCGGACGATCTATACCGGATCGTAACCAATTTTCAAACTGAAGTTGGCGCCAATAAACAAGGCGCAGTTTCGCCACCCATTGCGATGACGCTAAAAGAAGAGATTCCTGAGGTAGAAGTGGCCGTTCGGGTACTCAATCCTCCAGGGGTCGCTCAAAACCTGATTCGTTATAAAGAAAACCTCTTTTATGAATCGAACGGTTTTCTTGCCGATTCTACCTTATTTGACGTGCTCACCTACGACCTAACAGAGGGTAATAAAAAGAAAGCCCTTGTGGAGGCTAATTCGATCGTTATATCTGAACGACTTTCGCAAAAACTTTTTGGAAGTGAACCTGCGTTGGATAAAATCATTGCCCTCAGTCAAGGCGGCAAACTAACCGATTACAAAGTCACCGGAGTGTTTCGAGAAAAATTCAACAGTCATATCAAAGCAAATTTCTTTACCTCCATGACAAGTAGTGGCTGGGGTGAATATGTATCGAAAGAAAAAGAATGGGCCGGACAGAATTTTGTTACCTCCTATTTAAAGTTAGTGCACGGTCATAACAAGGCAATGGTAGAAAAGAAAATGAACGAAGTGCTTATGCGCCATGGGGAGGAGGCCATGAAAGCATTGGGACTTCACAAGACGCTTTCACTCGAACTTGTGAAAGATATTTACCTCAAGTCGGATGTGGGACAAAGCCCACGGATCACCTACTTATATGTGGTCGGATCTATTGCCTCTTTCGTTCTGCTTATCGCTTGTATCAACTTCATGAATTTGTCAACAGCGAAGGCCACAAAGCGCGCCACTGAGATTGGCATTCGCAAAACGATGGGTGCTTTTCGGTCTTCGCTGATGGGGCAAATATTAGGCGAGGCGATGGTCATCGTAGTTTTTTCCATTCTTATTGGTGTGATACTTGTGCAGTTGGCGCTTCCCTTGTTCAACCAACTTACGGATAAAAATATTTTGCTTAACAATGAAAATGTTCCATTCTTTATTTTGGTAACGGTGGTAATCGCAGTTATTACCGGACTAGTGGCAGGAAGTTATCCGGCTTTTTATCTTTCTTCATTTCAACCCGCCCAAGTACTCAAAGGAAAGTTGAATATAGGAAATTCAGCGGGACGTCTACGCCAGGGATTGGTCGTGTTTCAATTTGTGATTGCCATCGTGCTGGTGTGCGGGATATTCATCATTTCACATCAGATGGATTTTATGATGGAAAAGGATTTGGGTTTTGATTCCCGTTCGAAAATCGTGTTGCCACTTCGCACCGAAGAAGCGCACAATCAATATGATGCACTAAAAAAAGAATTGGAGGGCAACAGCAACATTATTGCCGTGTCCGGCACCTCATATATCCCTGGGAATACAATTTATAGCGACATGATGTTCTACCCTGATGGTGGGAATATGGATAAGGCTGTTGACATCCTTCGCAATGTAGTGGATGCCGGCTACCTCGAATTATTGAACATGAAATTAATAGCTGGTCGATCGTTTACGAATAACCGAAAAATGGAAAGTGAATCGAAACTGATCCTTAGTCGTGCGTCAGCCTCAAAACTCGGATTTACACCCGAAAAAATTGTAGGGCAGAATTTGCACTTTGACTGGCAGGGGAAGAAATATAATTTCCAGGTAATTGGGGTGATGGAAGATTTTCACCAAAATTCCCTTCATTCGGAAATCGGACCAACTTTATTTGAAATGGCCGATAGCACCAAACGATATGATTATATGATCGCCTCGGTTTCAACTGGAAATTTTCACCAAACCGTACAATCCATTGAGAAGACGTGGAAGGAGTTGGTTCACGATACTCCTTTTGAATATTCCTTCCTTGATCAAAATATTCAAAAACAATATGATGAAGACAAGCGGATTTCCAAAATCATCACCAGCTTCGGATTTATTGCCATGATCATTTGTGGGCTTGGCCTCTATGGTCTCTCCTCCTATATGGCAGAAAGGCGATTTAAAGAAATTGGAATCCGCAAAGTCATGGGTGCAAGCGTTCAACAAATTGTCGCGATGATGTCTACCGAGTTTGTAAAGTTGATAGTGATTGCTTTCGTGATTGCGGTTCCCTTAGCATGGTACGGCATGACCAAATGGCTTGAGGGCTTTGCGTATAAAGTCTCAATCGGCTGGGCAGTATTTGCGCTTGCTGGATTGGTGGCGTTAATCATTGCTTTGATTACTGTAAGTTTTGAGTCGATCAAATCAGCGATGGGCAACCCGGTAGACAGCCTGAGGAGCGAATGAGAAATTTCAAAATACCAGATTACAAATTCAAAACTGAAGTTGTGTAAATGTTGAATTTTAAATTTTGAAATTTTGAATGATATGACTTGGGATGATTTTGAGTTTGTATTTTATTCAAATATTCAACTCCTTCATCTCCTTCACTGCGTAATCACAAGCTCTGGCAGTCAATGCCATATAGGTTAGTGATGGATTGACACACGCACTGGAGGTCATACACGAACCATCAGTGATGAACACATTTTTTACTTCGTGCATTTGGTTGAAGTTATTAAGCACTGAAGTCTTTGGGTCTTTGCCCATCCGTGCTGTTCCCATTTCATGGTTGGCATTGCCAGGAAAGGACATGGTGTTGTGTACCGCTACGTTTTTAAATCCGGTAGCTTCGAGTAGTTCTGCGGCCGTGTTGCTGATGTCTTTGTTCATCATCCGTTCGTTTTCTTTGAACTCGCAATTCACTGCGATTATCGGGCGACCCCACTTATCTTTTTTGTCAGGGTTTAAAGTCACACGATTATCCGCGTACGGCAAGCACTCGCCAAAAGCATAGAGGTTCATCTGCCATTCTCCTGGTGCGGCCACCGCCTGCTTCAGCGCTTCGCCTAGTTCAGAACTATTCATTTCTTTCCTTCGATAGGCACTGCCACCAAAATGATAGCCCCGTAAAAAATCGGCATCTTTTTTCTTCACATTTCTAAATCGCGGAATGTAAATATTGGTTGGCCTTCGTCCGTAATAATAGGAGTCTTCAAAGCCATCGATACTTGCCGTGGCCAAAAGTCCTTTGTGGTGGTCCATCAGGTTGCGGCCTAACTGATCGCTGCCATTGCCCAAGCCGTTGGGAAACCGTGACGAAGTAGAGTTTAACAAAATGGAAGCGGTGGCTACTGTAGCTGCATTTAAGAAAATCAACCGGGCATGATATTCTATTACCTCATGGGTTTCCGTGTCGATAACCTCAACACCTTTAGCCTTCTGCTTTTGTTCGTCATAGATCACCTTGTTCACCAGCGCATTGGGTCTTAATGTTAATTTTCTGGTAGCAAAAGCAGCTGGCAAAGTACTTGCGTTGGTACTGAAATAGGCACCATACGGACAGCCGCGGTGACAAAGGTCGCGCGCCTGGCACTGTCCGCGGCCTTTCACAGGTTGTGTGAGATTGGCGGTACGGCCAATGATCACATTGCGGTCAGGGTAGTGGCTTTCAATTTTTTCTTTAAATACTTTCTCCACGCAATTCATTTCGAATGGCGGTTGAAAAACACCATCCGGCAACTGGGGCACACCATCGCGATTGCCGCTCACACCAATAAATGATTCTACATAATCATACCAGGGTGCGATGTCTTTGTAGCGAATCGGCCAGTCGATGGCTATGCCTTCTTTGGCATTCGCTTCAAAGTCGAGGTCGCTCCAACGATAACATGCACGCGACCATAACAACGATCGTCCGCCCACAATATCACCGCGAATCCAGTCGAAGCGTTTGGCTTCTTCGTAAGGATTTTCAAGATCGTTAATATAGAAATGTTTATTGTCTTCACGAAACGACCAGTGACGACTTTGTATGTAATGCTTTTCTTTGTCTTCCTGCGTCAAATGAAATTTGTATTTGAACTCCCACGGGTCTTTGGTGGAAGTCGGATAATTGGGATGCTCAACAGTACTACCTCGTTCCAGCATCAACACGTTCAAACCTTTCTCGCAAAGTTCTTTGGCCGCCCAGCCTCCGCTTATTCCTGAGCCTACAATAATGACATCGTATGTGTTTTGTTTTTTAGCTTTAGTATTAAGATGCAAAGAGTCGAGATTCATCGTAATTTTTTTAACTGATGTTTTTACGCACGAGGTATTTCTTAATGAATTTGCGCTTAGTGACAGGATAAAATTTTAAAATTTAGCCACAAAGACGCCCAGGCACTAAGTTTCACAGAGAAATTATTTAAAATGACTTTCCATCACCTTTGCATAATCAGCAATAGCAATTTCAGGCGCTTGCAGCTCCGGATGCCATAGTTTTTCCCACTCGAAGCTATAATAGCCTTTGTAGCCACCGTTGGCCAGCAGATCTATCGCTTCAAAGATGGGGACTTCGCCTTCACTTAAAAGTTCATAGTGAATTTTGCCGTCAATTTTTTTGGCGTTTTTTATATGGGTATGGCGGATATAATTCTTTAGCTTTTCATAAACGGTAGCCACGGGTTCTTTCGTATCGATCCACATGTTGGTGATATCCCAGAGCAAACCCACGTGATCACCTGAGGAAGACTCCATAATGAGTTTCAGGTCGTCAGCCTTCGTCAGGTCGCCATGGGTTTCCAAGATCACGCTCACGTTGCTTCCTTTTGCATGATCGCCTAATTTCAACAAGCCCTTTACAATCAGCTCCATCGTCTCCTTTTTTTCCTGGTCTTTTGGGAGACGGTTAGGAAACACTCGTACATAAGGGCATTCCAATTTTTGTGCTAGGTCGATAAACCGTTTTCCTTCGTCTAGATTTTTTGTCCGTTCGGGCGAATCGCGAAAGTGAAGGGTGGCCGATGAGCCGAGGTCAACGAATTGCAAGTGATTATCTTCCATTCGCCTCAACGTTGATGGAATATTTTGAGCGCTAAACTCAGGGCAAAGTGTAAGATCCATTTGCTTTAGCAAGCCCCGCACTTCTATTCCATTGAAATTATGGTGAGCGGCAAAATCTACAATTTGATTGAACGTCCAATCGGGGCAGCCCAACGTGGAAAAGGAGAGCCGGGGTGAGCGCTTCGTCAAGCTAAATGCTGAGGTGCCTATTGCTGCAGTTATCAGTGCCGAGGTGGTTTGTAAAAACTCTCTTCGGCTTTGTTTGTTGATCATAATTATCAAGTAAAGATATGGTTTCTTTTATGTCTGGCTAAATTATGATAATGGGAAGCATTTGACAAGAACTATTTTTTCAGCGAAAGGTTTCACTGGTGTAGCAAGTCAGTGAAGAAAAAATAGTAATCGTTGCAGCAATTGATAACTTGTATTTTTTACTGTTTCTCATGTATTTTTTTTTATCGAGAAAGAGGGCACCTTATTCCAACAATTTGCCCTGTGCTTTGTCCAGATCGGTTTTCGCTAGCAAGGCTTGGTACAACGTATTGTAATAATTCGTTTGCGCTTCTTTCAGGTCGGCCTCCGCATTGGTTACCTCGATGTTACGGGCAATTCCTTTTTCATTTTCCACACGGATTACGTGCACATTCTCTTCCGCCAACTTCAAATTTCGCTTCTGTGTTTTTAAAGACTCAAGACTGTTGCCCAGATTGATTTGTGCTTGCTGCACGTCCAGGTTAATTTGGCTTTTAACCTGTTGAATTGAATTGTCGATTTTTTGAAGCTGCAAGGATTCAGTTTCAAGTTGATGACTTTTAGCGAACCCGTGAAAGATGGGCACGTTCAGCCGTATACCTACATAAGTAAAATTGAAATACCGTGAGCCTTGAAAAATATCGCCCATGTGCGAGGCGGCCGGGTTGTAACCGGTGGTGGCGTAAGCATTCAGTTTTGGGGAATAGGATGCTCTGATGATTTGCTTATTGGCCAATTCTATCTGCTGTTGAGTCTGTAGCATCGAAAATTCTATTCGTTGCTTGTAACTGGATTCTTCCGGTGTGGTGATTGGTTCCATGATTGTGGTTTCATTGAGTGTGTCGGCAAGCTGCAGCGGTTCGCCAAGAGGCAAGTTCATCTGAAATCGCAATATTGAATAGCTTAAGGCTACAATTTGTTTGGCTTTCTCTTGTTCTTCCTTGAGGTTGTTAAACCGAACTTCAATACGGTCAAGATCAATTTGGCGGGTAATGCCGTTGGCAAAGCGTCCTTTTGTTTCTTTGAAAAGGGTATCTACGCGCGAAAGATTTCTGCCTAAGAAGTCGTATTGTTTTTGCGCCACCAGCACTGCGTAGTAGGCTTTAATTACTTTTTCTGCGACTTCTATTTTCGAATAGCGACTCCGTTGATTTGACAATAGTTTCATATTGGTCTCATTCCTTAACCCGGCAAATAGTGACCTATCAAAAATTACCTGGTTGGCAGTTAAGCTCCCCGTTAAAAGGTTGTTTAGCTGTAACTGGAAAGCCTCCACCGCGCCAATCGGAATGCGGGTGCTACTGAACGCTGGGATTACTCCGTTCTCCAAAATTATTTTTTGCACATTAAAATTGTGCATATAATCTACATTGGCATCCACTTGCGGCAGAAGCCTGGCGTGTTGTTCTTTTGTTTTGCTATCGGTAATGCGTTCATCCAACGCTGCGTTTTTTATGTTCAGATTATTTTGCAACGCGTAATCAAGGCACTGTTTGATCGTGTACGAATTTTGTGCGGTAAGGGGAGATAATCCAAACCCGAAGGCAACTAAAAGCAGAAATATATTTTTCATAAGGTGTTCCAATGTTTTCAATTGATTTTTATTCCATGATCATTTCAATGTGTTTGGCATCTGATTTTTTGCTTCCGATGAATAAGAGAAGCATGGGGATGCAGACTAAAAAGAAAATGCCTACCACCAGAAACGTATCCCGATAGGTGAGCATCAAGGCTTGCTTAGTAATGGCACCTTGCAAAGAATAATAAGCTTGTTGGGTAGCTTCATTTAGGGAGTAGCCTTTACTAAGGAAGAGATTTTTAAAACTCTCCAGCCGCTGTTGGGTAAGGATGTTGGTTGGGTAAGCATATTCACGAAGGGTTTCGAAATGAAACTTGGTGCGTGTGCTGATATAGGTAGTCATAATGGCTGTGCCAAAGGAGCCGCCCATCTGGCGGATCATATTACTCAGTGCCGTGCCTTGTGGAATTTCTCTTCCGGTAAGCGAAGCGAGTGATAGTGTGGTTAGCGGAATAAAGATCATCCCCAACCCGATCCCTCGTATAATCAAAGGCCAGAAAAAATCGTCTGGGCCAACACTTAGATTCAGATCGGAGAGCATGAAGGTAAAGCCAAAGAAAATTAGAAATCCGACACCACTCAATAAATAGGGTGATATCCGCACTTTCATCATGTTCGCCACGATGGGCATCATAATGCCGGTCATGATACTGCCCGGCATCATCAGATAACCTGTGTCAGTAGCCGTAAAGTTCAGGATGTTCTGCGCAAAGACTGGGATTACAAAAACGGAAGCGTACAATCCAAATCCTAATATAAAATTGAAAAGCGACCCAACGGCAAAGGAGCGATACTTCATAATGCTTAAGTCCACCACAGGACTCTTGACTACGAGCTCTCGCCAGACAAAGGCAATCATTCCAAAAATAGCTGCAATGGTGAGCACAGTAATGTAAGTGGTCTCAAACCAGTCTTTACGTTCACCTTTTTCCAAAACCACTTGCAATGCACCAATGCCCATTGCTAAAAAAATGATCGCCCACCAGTCCATTTTTCCTGTGCTCATTTTTTCGGTTGGCTCTTTGATAAACAGGATGGTGCAGATGGTGGCAAGGATACCGATGGGCACGTTGATGTAAAATATCCACGGCCAGGAATAATTGTCGGTAATGTATCCGCCTAACGCAGGGCCAATGGTTGGGCCGATAATCACACCCACACCAAAAATGGCGTTGGCCAGCCCGATATCTTCACGAGGAAACGTTTCGATAAGGATAGCTTGCGCGGTGGATAAAAGTCCACCACCACCAATTCCCTGAATGACGCGGAAGAATACCAACTCCCACACATTGTCTGAAAGGCCGCATAGAATTGAGGCGAAGGTGAACAGGATAATGGATGCAGCAAAATAATTTTTTCTTCCAAATTTAGAGCTTAACCATCCAGAAAGCGTAATCATCACTACGTTGGAAGCCGCATAACCGGTCACCACCCAACTGATGTCGCCCAGGGTGGCACCCATGTTTCCCATCATTTGTACCAACGAAACGTTTACTATGGAGGTATCAATCAATTGCAACAACGCAGCTGAGATTACCGTGAAGATGATAATCCATTTATCCAGCGTAAGCTTGGCCATGGGTTATTACTTGCTTTTAGAAATTATACTGATCACACTCATGCCGGGTTTGAGCAGACTTACTTCCGGAGCGTCCTCCAAAGCAATTCGGATGCTGATGCGCTGAACTACTTTGACGAAGTTGCCAGCCGCATTGTCTGGAGGGATAAGTGAAAACTTGCCGCCCATTGCTCCGCCAAAGGACTGCACTTTGCCTTTGAATTCCAGGTGGGGAAAAGCATCAACCTTGATAATAACTGGGTTATTAATGTTCATCCCTTCCAATTGCGTTTCCTTGTAATTCGCTGTTACCCAAATTTCTTTACTCTGCACCAACGACATCATTGGTTGTCCCGGTTGAATAAGCTGTCCGGATTGTATTGCTTTTTTAGAAACTACGCCCCCAACAGGCGCATAAATTTTTGAGTAGGAAAGCTGAAGTTTAGCCTGCTCAATTTCTTTTTGCCGCATCAGGGCGTTGGCTTCTGCAACTTTTAATTGATTCAACGAGGTAGTGTATTGCACCTTGGTGGCCTCGTATTTTTGCTTGGCTAGATCAAATTGTGCTTGGGCATTTTCCAGTGCTGCCTTCACTTCATCCAACTTTTGTGGTGTTGTTAGCTTCTGCTCAAAGAGGTCATTGTATCGGGAAAATTCATTTTTTGCTCTCCATAGATTGGATTTTGGTGCTTCAATCGAGGTAAGCGCAAGCTCTTGAGAAAGTTTCATTTCCTCTACATTGCCGCGCATTACCAATATATTTGAGAATGCTGTTTGATAGGTAGCCACGGCTTGTTCGAGCTTCATTGAAAGATCGAGCGAATCAAGTTCCACGAGTAATTGTCCTTGCGTTACCTTCTCGTTGTCGACCACGTGGATTTTAGAAATGAAGCCGCCAACCCGCGCCAATACCGGTACGATATTCCCTTCTACCTGGGCATCATCCGTTTCGATATGGGTGGAAAGGAATTGATAATAGCGCCATCCGAAGATGGAACCCGCGATGACAGCGATGGCGAGTATCCCGTAAATCACTTTTTTTCTCATGTCAATAGTAGTTGTGTTATTTTTTTGTCTTTGAAATTCCTTTGATATATACCGAAGTGAAATTGGTTTGATAATTTTTTATCAAATCATAATCCTCTGCGGTGAGCATGAAGCTATCCCTTTCTTTGATGATCATAACGCGAAGTCCGCGGAGGAGGGAAACAAACAAGTCACTGTGCAGGGCCGCATCTATTTTTTCAAACTCTTTGCCTTTGATTCCGGCCTGGATGATGTTGCAGATTATTTTTTTCTCACGGGCAATGAACTCATCATTTAATTTTTTGAACCCCGGTTTCACCGAGTCGAAATGGGGGAGCTCTAATTTTCCCATGTTCAGGAAGAGCTTAAAGTAATCGAACCGTAGGGTCACGAAATACCTTAATTTTTCTGCTGCGGTAAGGGATTGGCAGGTGACCTTGTTCATCGCTTCAAAGAAGCTTTCCATTTCTTGGCGGATCACTTCAATGAACAAATTCTCTTTATCGGGAAAGTAATAATACAGTGATGCTTTAGATAACCCGATGTCAGAGGCGATTTCTGTCATGGTAGTCTTGGCAAGACCATAATGGTCAAAACGCTTTCGCGCAGCCTCAATAATGACCTTTATTTTTTCGCTATCCTGGGGTACAGACATTAAATTGACTTTTCGACTTAAAAAGTCAAATTTATTATTATTAGTTCAATCCAAACAGATATGTTTAATTATAAATTCATAAATATTTAATAATCAATTAAATAAATTATTTTTTTGTGTATTGATGGAATTTGTAAATACTGACTTTTATGCTTTATGAAATACAAATTAAGCCAAGGTCAGTTTATATTTTAAGTTTTTACTTTTGTCCTTATGCCCTTGTTCAGAATAAGAACGGAACGGAAGGCTCTATTTACCCCTTCTCTTCTCTTTGGCTTCAATTTCAGGTAAATCCTTTTTGTACTGTTCAACATCCCATTTGATTTGCCAATTCATTGCATATAAGGCCAAAGGTTCAAGGCCAACTTTGGATCTTCTTGTATCCACATTTTCTGGATCTTCTAAAGGCAGTACATAATAGTGGTTGGTCTCAATGTCTCTTCCTATCTGACTGCCGTAGATTTGTTTTTTTCCTTGACGTAGGGCAACCCGGTCTTCCAGAAGTGCTAGTTCCCTTCCTTTCGCTTTTTTGTTTTCGACCGCTTCGCGCATCATCGGTAAATATTTTTCTTGCGTGATTTGATCGGCATGTTGAATAACGAGAAATAGCGTAGTACTCCCGTGCTCACCGACCACATCAGTACCAAGCCATCCATTTTGCTTAAGAATAGCCTTTACTTTTAAAAGGTTAACAGAATCCTTTTCTCGCATTATTTTCCATAACGCTTTCATTTCATTGGATTTCCATCCGAATTTCTTTTCGATCGGTTCTATTTGCTGTCTGTATTTTTGATCCTCTCTATAGATTGAATCTAATTGGGCTATCAATGGCTTATCATAATGCGCTTCCGCTTTTTCTTTGTTTTGAAGAATAATTTCGAGCAATGGTTTCCAGCGGCCATCCTTATGCAGCGCGTTCAAGTCAGGATCCTGGGTAATGTGGGCATGATTAGAATAATTTGCTATAGTTGAAATTTTGTGTAATTGTAAGAAGGCGCTATCGATGTTATTGGCAAGTGCCCAAGAACAGGCCGCATTATATCGGTCACTGATCTCGCCTTTCCAACCAAATGATTTGAATGCCTTGGAGTAGACAGAAGCGGAATTTTTATAATCTTTTGCATCGTAAAGTAAGTCGGCCTCTTTGACCAGCGCAAAGTATTCGAAATTTTGAGCGAATGAAAGTTGCGCTCTTAGCAGAAAAATAAATAACCAGGTATATTTTTTCATTGTATCCATATTAGCTTTTTAAATACTATACTATTTTACTTTCTCTTTTCTTAATCAACAAAGCCATTAATCCTAAGATTGGCCCGACTGCCAGTAACACAAAAAGATACTTCTCATTTATTTTTGTTGATAATAGATTGATCAACTGAACACTCATAATCGTAATGGAGAAGCCAATGCAATTCACAATGGTGAGTGAAGTGCCGCGTGTTTCCTCGGGTGCGAATTGAGCGATCAATGTTGAGAATAGCGGAGAGTCAGCAATAACGACTAATCCCCAAAAGCAAAGGAAAACAATCAACACAGTAAAAGAGGGACTGATTAAAAATATTGGGGAAAGGCAGCAGCACAGACCGGATAAGAACAGGGAAATAGTGGCAACCCTTTCTACTCCGAAACGCTGCGAGAGTAATCCGCTCAGCACACAAGCCACTCCGCCAAAACCAATAATGAGGAACGACAAAAGGGAGGTATTCAAATCCGCTATATGATAATAATTTTTGTACGATGACAACATAAAAGGCACAAACGCCCAAAAGGTATAGAGTTCCCACATGTGCCCAAAATATCCGAAGGCCGCAGCGCGAAAATTTCTTTTCTTAAATCCTACTAAAAATGAACTTAGCTCCAGCTTCTGTCCTTGCTTTCTAAAGGGTCCATTAGGCACCAAGAGTAAGATGCCTATTCCCCCTAAAGCTGAAAGTGAAGAGGTTGAATATATTACATATTTCCAGGGAAGGCTAAGGGTCATGCTTTTTAACAAATGAGGAAAGGCTGTTCCGATCACCAATGCACCTACTAAATATCCTAACGACTTGCCAAGCCCTTTTTGAAAATAGTCGGAGGCGATTTTCATTCCCACCGGATAAATTCCGGCAAGGAAAAAACCGGTAGCGAAACGAAAAAAAAGTAATCCAACTGAGGAAACGGAATCAATGGCTATTCCTAAATTAAAAAAACCAGCGAATAGTGAGCAGATAAAAAAAACGAGGGAAGGAGAGTATCGATCTGAAATAGTTGACAAAGCAAAAACAAACGTGCCTGAAATAAATCCGAATTGGACGGCACTAGTCAAGTGAGCCAAAAACCCTGATTCCAGGTGAAAACTGGTAATGATCTCTGGCAGCACGGCATTTCCTGCAAACCAGAGCGAAGTGCAAAAGAATTGAGCAATCACAATGACCGGAAGAATCCTTCTCATATAATTAGTAGCATAAAATAAGAGATAAATAGGCAGCCCACTTGAAAATGCAATTACTGATTGTAAATTAACGCGAAATTTTAAAACTTATAATAATTATGAGACTTGGATTAGTGTTAATGGCAATTTTCCTTATCGGCTATTTTTCTGTGGACGGTCAATCAAAAAAAGAATTGGAAGCTCAGATTAAAAAATTGCAGGCTGAAATTGAACAGTTGAAAAAACCAAAGGAGGTGGATTTGAGTAACGAAAATAAGAAAGCGGGCTATGGTATGGGGGTGCTTTTCGCCAACAATATCATAACTCAGGGAGGGGACTCGTTGGATGTGGAGGCCATTACCGCTGCGATCAATGACGTATTTGATAAAAAGACGTTACGTATTGAACAGCAAGCATGCATGCCCCTTGTTCAACAATACATGCAAAAGGCTATCGAAAAGAAAAGTACCGCAGCAAGACAAGACGGGATGATTTTTTTGGAGAACAATAAGAAAAATCAAGGGGTAATGGTAACAGCGAGTGGTCTGCAGTATAAAGTGATGACAGTTGGTTCAGGAAAAACGCCCACTGCGACCGACAACGTTACTGTTCATTACACCGGTAAACTTATTGATGGTACTGTATTCGACAGTTCTGTTCAGCGCGGACAGCCCACCAACTTTGGTGTAAGTCAAGTAATTTCTGGATGGACAGAAGCTTTGCAATTAATGAAAGAGGGCGACAAATGGATGCTCTATATTCCTTATAATCTTGCCTACGGAGAACGTGGATCTGGTGCACAAATCCCACCCTATGCTACCTTGGTTTTTGAATTAGAGTTAATTAAAGTGAACTAGACGGGCGGAGACCTCCAAAGTAAGTTTATTTCTGGATTCTGGATAGCGTCTATTCTGAATACCTTATTCAATTGGCGAGGGTGAGAATTATCACCTTCTCGCACGATTTCTGTCATCAAATTCTTGTGAATGTTTACCCAACTTTCAAGAAAATGATACCTTATTAAAATGAAAAAAATACTTTGCCCGGTAGATTTCAGTGCCGCATCGAAGAACGGCATGGAGTATGCTTCGCGGTTGGCAGAAGCACTTCCAGCGAGCCTCACCATACTTTATGTGCGCACGTCCATCTGGCCGGAAGCCATCCAACTTGAAAAAGAAGGAATGGAAAGTGAAGAAACGATAGTGGAATGGCTTTCCGTTTTTGTGAAGGAAGTCAAAAAAGAATTTAGAATTCAATGTGACTTTTATCTGGAAGAAACAACAAAGACATTTGAGGAAACAGTTTCACTCCGTTCCATAAACTATGACCTTGTGGTAATTGGCACGAATGGAGCGGATAGTTTTTATCAGTACGTATTTGGCAGCAATTCATTTCACGTGATGGAACGTTCAAAATGCCCGGTCATTATTGTGCCTGAGGGGTTTCGGTATCGTTCGATAAAGCTGATGGTTTATGCTTACGATCCTGAAAGCAATCGGGTATTTTTGATTGAGCAGCTAAAAAAATTAATGACTCCGCTGAGTACTGAAGTACGTGTACTTTACATCAAGGAGGGGAAAGCCTCAAAAGAAAGTGCGCAAAAAATGGAAATATTGAAAAACCAAGTAGAAGCAAAGAAGCCCAATGATATTTCATGGAGTTTTGATTTTGAATATTCACTGGATATCGCGTTCTCATTAACTAATTATATGACAGAAAGAAATGGAGATTTACTGGCGCTATCCTTTCACCACCGTTCACTCATGGGAAACCTATTTAAAGAGAATGTATTGAAGCGGATCAGCATGATTGCGGATTATCCTGTCTTTGTGTTTTGGCATTAGCCAATAAATTACTCCTTTTTTATCCGATTTTTTTATTATATTTTGATGCCAATTTTATTGATCAAGATAATACATGGAATTTATTGATTATTATCAAATACTGGGTTTGAGCAAAGAAGCCAGCGATAATGAAGTCAAACAGGCGTATCGAAAATTGGCACGAAAGTATCATCCTGATCTGAACCCGAATGATGCAAAAGCAAAAGCAAAGTTTCAGCAAATTAATGAAGCGAATGAGGTGTTGAGCGATCCCGAAAAAAGAAAAAAATACGATCAACATGGAAAAGATTGGAAGCATGCTGAGGAAGCCAAGCGTTACCAGGAGTCAAGAGCAGGCCACCAGCGAGCTTCCGACCAACCATTTTCTGGCGATTTTTCTGAAGGTAGTTTCTCTGATTTTTTTGAATCCATGTTTGGTGGGGCCGGCAACGCTGGAGGCAGGCAAGTACGATTCAGGGGACAGGATATTAATGCAGAACTTCATCTTGATTTAAAGGACGTTTATACCACACAGAAACACACATTGACTGTCAACGGAAAAAATATTCGTTTGACAATTCCGGCTGGTGTTGCCCATGGGCAAACCATTAAGATTGCAGGTCATGGAGGAGACGGAATGAATGGCGGACCTAATGGAGATCTGTATATCTCTTTCTCCATTACAAACAATACACGCTTTAAACGAGATGGAGATAATCTATACACGGATATCGATTTGAATCTATATACTGCCGTCCTGGGCGGAGAAGTAACGATTGACACCTTCGATGGAAAGGTAAAACTCAAAGTAAATCCGGAAACGCAAAATGGAACAAAAGTTCGATTGAAAAGCAAGGGTTTCCCGGTCTATAAAAAAGAAGGAATTTTTGGAGACTTATTTGTTATCTGGCGGATAAAAATTCCAACCCGCCTTACAGATAAAGAAAAGGAATTGTTTACAGAATTATCTAAACTTTCTTCCAATGGAAAATGAAGAACTAATCTTGATTGAGAAATTTTGCATTCACCATAATGTTGAATTTGCTTTCATTCGCACTTTGACACAGTTTGGTTTGTTGGAAGTCACCACGATTGAAGAAGCCGATTACTTGCATAAAGCGCAAATTAAAGAACTAGAAAAGATGATTCGATTGCATTACGATTTGGATATTAATGTGGAAGGTATTCAGGCGATTTCACATTTGCTGCAACGGATTGATAATTTGCAGGATGAAATTATTACCCTTAAGAATAGATTGGCCATATACGAAGGCAACATTGATGAAATATCATAGTGATCGATAGCTGCTGAGGAGATTTTTAGAAAAAAGTAATTAAATAAATTTTAGGTTATCCATTCTGCGGGGGCGCATTATTGGATTTTCATTTCCGTGCCCTACCACAATCGAAAATTGAATTTCTTCAGATTCGGACAGTCCGAATTTTGAGATGTAATTTGTTTGTTGTATGAATTTTCCTAAGCCAACAGGGCAGGTAGCCAGCCCTAAGGATTTGGCGGCCAGTAGGATATTTTGTGCGGCAACGCCAACATTGATCAACCCCCAATCATCATTTTTTGGGGAAGCGATGAAGATGACTACTGGGGCGTTGTGAAAGATGATATCATCCGTCTCTGAGCTCTCTACTCCATGCGCCCAATTAAAAAATCGGCCTGCCTCTTTGGCAATGGCAATGGAAAATTCGCTAATCAAACTGCGATTATTAACAATGTAAAATTTACAGAGCTGTCGGTTCATTGACGAAGGCGCCATTCGCCCTGCATCGATCAGCTGTTCAAGTAAACTGTCGTTTACAGGTTGATCTTTATACTTGCGTACGGCTCTTCTTTCGTAAATGGTATTCAGTGTGTTGTTCATCCTTATTATTTATTTATTTATTTATTAATTTATTAACGAAATGATCAACAGAAATGCGCCCATCGCTGCACAAAATCCGGCCACGATTGTTAATACGAAGGAATGCTCGATCAAGCGTTTGGACATTTTTAGAATGAATTCTCTTTGGAATTAAAAATGATTTACGATGTGGCATAAGCAGTTTGTTTTTTTTTGTTCTATGAATGAAATAAAAATTTGGATCTGAAACAACGTTCAGGCCCACAGAAAATCGTTATAAAAATAAAATTTAAAAACGGAGCATTTCATGATAAATCTCATGGATGAACAGGATATAAATTAGGTTAAGGATAGTTTCTCTCTCAGTCGGGAGAGGCCATCGAAACGGTTAGGTGGATGAATATTAGATTTGTGGATACGTATGGACTCGAGGATAATAATGTCTGTACTTAAAGGGAGCTCCGCTGGAGCTAGATTTAGCTTCTGGCATATTTTCTATAAACTGGAAGTCCCGCTGGGACTTATGCGCCCCGAAACCTCCGACTGTAATTGCCAAGAAAATGCACTCAACTAAGTAGGTCGTTAAAGAATACGTTTTAAAACTTAATCGACATGGGCATGAGGATTGTCATCGTCATCGTAACACGAAGTTACAGGAAATCCAGCCGGGGCTATCGCTCCAGAGGAGCCTCCTGTTTATAGGAATAATAAATCGAGGGTAAAATCAGCTCCAGAGGAGCTACCTATTTGTATTCTTAATTTTGAAAACATGTAAACCAGTAATCAGGTTATTCCGTAAATTTTTCCTTACTTCAACCCTTCAATTCTCAAATAAGGATTTATGCCAACGATTCTCGAAGTAACCAACCTCACCAAAACCTACGACAATGATGTGCATGCCGTAAAAGGGATTTCGTTTTCTGTCGATCGGGGAGAAGTGTTTGGTATTTTAGGCCCAAATGGAGCGGGCAAGACTACCACACTGGAAATGATCGAAGGCCTACGGCCTATCAGTTCGGGAGAAGTTATTTTGGATGGAATCAAAACGGCCGAAGCACCTTATCGAGTCAAGCAACGGATAGGCATTCAGCTTCAGGCGTCTGCCTTTTTTCAAAACCTAAAACTTACCGAACTGCTCGAAATGTTTGCCGACCTATACGGATCTACCATTAACGCCCTCGAACTTCTGGCCGATGTGGGGCTGAAAGATAAAGCGGGCTTCCTGGTGAAGAACCTTTCGGGCGGACAAAAGCAACGGTTTTCCATTGCCACTACCTTAGTAAACAAACCCGTCATGGTCTTTCTTGACGAGCCCACTACCGGCCTCGATCCGCAAGCGCGCAGAAACCTTTGGGAATTAATTGCTCAAATTAAAAATCGGGGTACCACGGTGATCCTGACCACCCATTATATGGAAGAAGCTAAATTTCTTTGCGACCGCGTGGCAATCATGGATGATGGAAAAATTGTTGCCCTTGATAGCCCCGAGCAACTGATTAACCAATTGTTGGACCGTGGGTTTAAGCCACATGCGGAAGTTCCGCCCGCTACCCTCGAAGATGTGTTTATTGACCTCACCGGAAAAACCCTACGCGATTAACATGAACTCCAATACTCGTTCTTTCCTGGCCCTCACCAAAGCTTCGATGAAAATGTACTATCGCAACAAGGGCGCGATCTTTTTTTCCTTGTTGATGCCCATTGCCTTGTGTTCGATCTTCGGATTTTTATCAAAAGGCCTTGGCAGCACCATCAAGATCAGTTTAACCAATCACGGCACCAGCGAAGTAGCTCAACAGTTTGTGGAGAAACTAAAAAAAGTAAAAGCGTTCACCATCACGGAGATGACGGAAGCGGAAGCTGCACTTGAGTTAGGCAAAGGCAACATCGATCTTGAAGTCATTGTTCCCGATAATTTTGGTGCGCTGGAAAATGGGAAGCCGCTACCGGCTAGCATTCAAACACGCTTCAACCAGGCCAAACCACAAAGCGGACAGATTGCCAACCTGGCCATCATCCAGATGGTTTCTGACATCGACCGAAAATTGACCAACGCTCCCTCTTCGATTGATGTAAAAAGCGAAGGTGTGACCACCAATAACCTTGGCTATTTTGATTTTATCCTTCCCGGAATTTTAGCGATGACCATCATGCAGTTTGGAATTTTTGGTGTGGCGTTCAGTTTTGTGGCGATAAAAGCCAGCGGGGCGCTGCGCAGAATCCAGGCTACGCCCGTTCACCCGATTTACTTTGTATTTGCTCAGGCTACGGTGCGGTTGCTGGTTACGTTGGTCAACGCTTCCATTCTGATAGCCTTCGGTGCATACTTTTTCAACTTCCACATGATGGGAAGCTATTTTAGTTTTATCCTGGTGGTCATTATGAGCATCCTAATTTTTCTCGGCATCGGGTTTGCTATTGCGGGCTGGGCCAAAGACGAAACGCAAGTGGCACCGGTAGCTAACCTCATTCAGTTGCCGATGCTCTTGCTTTCTGGAATCTTTTTTTCGCGCGATGGTTTCCCCACCTGGCTAAAATCCATCACCAATTATTTCCCACTTACTTATGTGAGCCATTCCCTGCGCACCATTGCCAATGAAGGAGCTAGCTTGATGGAACTCTCCACCGACATAATCGGCATGGGCGCCTGGTTGGTTTTGGTTTATGCGCTCGCAGTGAAAGTTTTTAAGTGGGAATAGGGGTTGAATCTGATTTGAATAGACAGTCTAGGATAATTTTGGTTTTGTGTTTATTTTAGAGAGGATATTAAGGGGCTATAAGCAATATTGCCTATAGCCAAATGTTGCCAGCCATAGGGTCAGGACAAATCGGGTTTCAAACAAAACGGCTGACGACTTCCTAACAAAGATTTCCCACGGGGACAAGTGAACGGCTCGGTGACAACTTGGACTTTGAAAAAAAAATTAACGTTGGACAAATGAGAAAAGTAATGGCCGACCCTTCGCATTTTTATGAAGATTGTGCTTCGACTTGCCAGCGCATTTGGCACATGCCATAGCCGCGCAAACCCACCGCGACACCAAAGCTATGGCAAGAGCCAAGCCAGCACCCAGCCTGTTGAATGAACTCAATAAAACCAATATATTTTTTATCTTCGTAAAATAATCTACTTAATAATTTATAGACTTTAATGAAAGCTGTTGCAATTGATCTTTTCTGTGGAATCGGTGGACTCTCATATGGACTAAAGAAGGCTGGAATATCAGTGGCGGCAGGTGTCGACTTAGACGGCTCTTGTAAGTACGCTTACGAAGCAAACACTAAGGGCGAATTTATTGCCGAAGACATTTCTAAACTTGATGGGCATGAATTAAAAACAAAGTACTGGAATGAGAAAGATGTTTATAAAGTACTTGTGGGCTGTGCCCCTTGTCAGCCATTTTCATCACATTCGAATAAAAATAAAAACAAGAAAAGAAGCGGCAGGTGGAGACTGCTAAATGAATTTAGTAGGTTAATAGGGGAGACAAATGCTGATGTTGTTTCGATGGAGAACGTTCCAAACTTATCTAATCAAAAGATTTTTGAAGACTTTGTTGCACTACTAAGAGATAGAAAATATCATGTAAGCTATTCCAACGTTTATTGTCCTGACTATGGAATCCCTCAGAAGAGAAGAAGATTGGTATTGCTTGCATCAAAGCTTGGTGAAATCAATCTCATTCCACAAACCCATACGCCAGAAGAATTCACGACTATCAAACAAGTCATTGGCAAACTCCCAAAAGTAGACTCTGGTGAAATTTGCAAAACAGACCCCCTTCACCGAACAACTTTATTGACAGAATTGAACTTAAAAAGAATTAGAGCATCAAAACCAAACGGAACTTGGGAAGATTGGGACGAAGAGCTGATGCTTGAATGTCATAAAAAAGATTCTGGGAATACTTACAAATCTGTTTATGGAAGAATGTCGTGGAGTGAACCGTCCCCAACAATTACTACACAATTTTATAATTTCGGAACTGGACGATTTGGTCATCCGTCACAAGATAGAGCCCTAACAGTAAGAGAAGCCGCCTTGTTGCAAACTTTCCCTATCGGCTACAAATTCTATAAAGAAGAAAAGGAATTCCAGATTAAAAGATTAGGTATTCATATTGGAAACGCAGTTCCTGTAGATTTAGGTTTTGTTATTGGAAAGTCGATAAAAAAGCATCTACGAAAATATTATGGCAAAAAAGGCAGATGATTTTTCCTTTGAGATTTCTTTAAGTGTCCTGAATCATTTAGGAAGAAACCTATATCGCAGTTTCGTTACGGTACTAGGTGAAGCGATTTCAAACTCTTGGGATGCTGACTCTAAAAATGTCTGGATTTACATGGACAAAGAAAAGAATCGATTTATTATTAAGGACGATGGTGAAGGCATGGATGCTGACGATTTTCAGAATAAATTTCTAAAAATAGGTTACTCAAAAAGAAAAGAGGGTCAATCGAAATCTAAAGGTGGTAGGCCATTTATTGGGAGAAAAGGGATTGGCAAATTGGCACTACTATCTTGTGCAAAAAAGATAACCGTAATCTCAAAAGTAAAAGGTAAAAATTATGTAGGTGGCGTTATCGACAATTCCGCTCTTGACAAAGCAATCACAGACGATCTAACTCCTAAGCAATATAAACTGGGTGAGCCGAACAAAACGCTTTTATTAAAATATTCAAAGGGGCATTCTAAAGGAACTATTATCTGCTTCGATGACATAAATGGAGGTATCAAGAATAGTCTCGGAATTTTAAAGAAGATCGTTGCACTCTATTTTAGATTCTCGCTTCTTGAAAAGTCGTTCAATATTTATATAGATGGAGAGAAAATAACGTACAAACATCTACAAGAATTAGCAGATAAAACGGAATTTGTTTGGAATATAAATAACCTTAACGATCCATTCATTCACGTCCATTTAAAGAAGCTTCTTGAGAAGCGGAAACTGACAATGTCAGGTAAGGTAAAAGGTTTTGTGGCTTCAGTTAAAAAGCCCAGAGACTTAAACATAATGAACACGGACGAAAGAGTCGGGGTGGACTTATTTGTTAATGGTAGGTTGCGCGAAAAAGGGATACTGAAACACATACCCGTAGCCCGTCTAGCGGAAAGTTATTTATACGGACAAATTCACCTGAACGACTTGGATGACAAAATTGACAGATTCACTAGCGACAGAGAAGGAGTAGTTGCTGATGATCCTAAGTATCAGATATTCCTGCAAGAATTCAGAAAGATAATTCTGAAAATCGTTAATGACTGGGATCATTTTCGTATTAGTAACAGGAAGCCTGGAGATTCAGAGAACGATAGCATTACTCGAAAAGAAAGAACGTCAAGAGATTTGTTTAATGCTGTGTCAGACGAATACACAGAAGAAGAACCAGCCAGTAGTGGGAAGCGTGGAAAGGTAGACGGCTGGGTTGATGATTTAGCTGATGACGCATCATTTAATTTCACTTCCTATGCAGAATGTTTTGTGTCCGAAAACTTAATTCGCAATTACATAAATGACAAACAAATTGTACTTAGCCCAGAAGCAATAAAAGATAGTGATCATTATAAAAAGAAAGAGCAGGAGAATAAGGACAAGGGTAATATAAGTATTGAGATTAGAAAGAAGCCCCACGATTTAAGTTATCTGGATATGGATAATCTTGCCTATATGGTGGACATGGATAAAACTGGAAAGAAAGCGGCATTATCAAGAGATGCTGACCAATATAAGCCGATTCGAGATGCACTGGCACATACAGCACTTTTATCTGACCTTGCAAAAAGTAAGCTCACATCCATTTATGAAAATATAAGGGGAAGATTAAAGAGTTTGTTATCTTAGTTTGGAGGCAAAAAAAATTAAACCAGAATCCATATGTGTGCTAATCAAAACTTTAATAAACGAATCTTGAAATTCAAATTCGTAATATTTCTTTCATTGTTTTTGTTGTCAGACTTTGTTTATTCACAAAAATCGTCTTCAATTTCTATAACGCAGGAATTTCCATTATCTGGCTTCACCCCTAACACAGAAACCACAATCACCAAGTACCCATATTTTGTTTGCAATGTATACCTAGTTAATATTTCCTATTTTAAAAATGCAATCATTGCAGGTAATGTAAAACAATCGAAGTACGTAAATAAGAATTTTACCGGTAAGCTTAAGTTCATTTCAGCAACCGCAAACATAAGTTCTCAAAATAACTATTCGATTGAATATCCATTATTTGGGCTTGAGTGCACTGACGGCTCATTTAAGGTAACTACTTCGCGTGCTCAGACATTGCTCGGATATAAACCCATTATTATTGGGACACCAGCGGTTCCGAAGATTACTATCAAGGAGATGGGGGAAATAAAAGTAATACCAGACGTTGCGAAGTTTATATTCAATGGACTTCAAGATGCCATAAATTCTCCAACCAAAATTGGATCTCCCGCTGGGGTTCAATATTTCTTATCGAAAAGTTTTAAAGCCTTGGACGAAGTTCTAAGTAAGAATAGCACTATAGGTTTCTCCGGAGAATCCTCAGCCGCAATTGTTGATTTTTCTCAACTTAAAATTCAACCATTTTCATATACAGCCTTTTTCCTCCTACCAAAAAACTATAGCATACCAGATCGTCAAAGATTTCAAATTTGCTTTGAAAACGACAAAGTTTCTTATGTTGCATATGCTGATTCCTTAGACAAGGCTTTTGATGAACACCCCTACTTTGTAGTTGAAACAGGCCTTACAAATTATTCAGGTATTTCAAATGATTTACCGTCTAGATTATTTCAAACAATTCAATTGAATAGTGTAAAAACTGCTGATTTGGATGTGGCGCGGGTAGCGGTTCAAGAAAATCGGAACGAATTATCAGATCAACAATTTAAATCTGAAACAACACTCTTAATGTATCTTGATGAGCTTTCTAAAATAAATGCTGCATTGCAACAAAATCCATCTGCAGAAGCACTTATAATGGCATATGACAGTTATTATAAATTAGCTAAAGGTATTGTTACCAAGGAAACATTGACATTTACGGTTTATACAGATTGGTTTCAATCGAAAGTAGATTCAGTTATTGCAGCTTCTCTTAAAAAACAACTCACATTTAGATCGGCCTTTGATTCAGCTATTGTATTAACTAAATCACCAATTAACATTTCGAACAAAGCAAAGTCCTTAAATTTATTAAAGCGTCTTTACTTCTACACAAATCAGTTTTCGAAATTTGATGGCAACTAGTTTTTCAATGGAACGCTTGCTTCAAAGGAGCTGAGCAGTAAGAAGCGTGAATTGGAAGCGAGATTCTTTAATACCTACATGTTGGACACACTGAATCTTTTCAAATTGTCTCTCGAAACTATTGGCATACCAAACAGCAAATTTTACAAGTCGATAGTAAATTACCAGAATGAATATGGATTATGCGAATTTTGTCAGGGTCAAATAAAACCTGTAATGGACAGATTTCTTTCAACGATCCCTGCTAGCTTAGAAACTGCTAAGGAAGAGCATCAAATAATGAGGACAAAGTTGTCTCAAATGATTAGTCAATATGAAGGGTTTATTTTTAGTAAGAGTAAGGATTCAATTCAACATACCGTCTTGAAGAAGAATTTGGAAGATTCATTGGCTCAGGCAACTATTGCAAACGATAAAGATAGATTTTCAAAAAACATTAAAGCTGAAAATGACAAAATCAAATCAATTAGTGACGACAACTTAAGTATGAGACAAAGTCTTAAAAGTGCCAGGGTGCTCCAAACCAAACTGACGGATATTGTCTTTCAACAAAAACCAACTCCTCAGACTGTAACTGCCTTACTCAAATCTATCGATTCATATTACAATGGAGATTATTCTAAGCTGACCCAAGACTTTGATAATACTTTACTAAGAATTCAGGGAAAAATTTAATAATCAGACTATTGACACCGAAGTTTCTTATAAGAAACCAAAAGTGTTGTAAGACCTTGTGAAATGACAGCTACGAAGTCGCACACACATTGCCAGGCCGCACTTGCAGCCCACATCCAAAGCCAGGCAAAGAGTGTGCTTAGTGCAGTGTAAGTGGAGAAAGTAGTCAATGAAAATGCCCCACCGCACGACTAACGAAAAAGATTGGTGTTAATTAACGGGGGACAAAAGACAAGGCTACGAATGAAGTGTGGAGAAGGGCCCTACAGCTACCAACAAAATGTCCTTTATTCCAGCTTAGGCGTACAGTGTGTATTTGAAGTTTTGTTTCTAAATTTGGTTCGGCCTCGGTGGAAAGTTTCGGTGTAGTCGCGTTTGTCATTCGTTCCTCATTTAACAAACGCTTTATTCCAGCTTGGGCGTACAGTGTGTATTTGAAGTTTTGTTTCTAAATTTGGTTGGCCTCGGTGGAAAGTTTCGGTGTAGTCGCGTTTGTCATTCGTTCCTCATTTAACAAACGCTCCCATGCCCAAGCCGTAATAAACACGGGCCGTTGGCTGCCATTTTATTCGGGACAAAGTATCCGAACGGTGAACTACATATTTTCTGAGGCATAAGGTGAAGGTAGTTTTGTGTCAAACTCTACCGTATGACTTCAGCACTTGAACCGACACAGCAATTGATGTTTTCTTTGATAAAAATCT
>DAHVFH010000143.1 GCA_027317105.1 Cytophagales bacterium | reverse complement strand
CGCAAAAGGCCCACAAGATATGGGCAAGGTGATGGGGATGGCAACTAAGCAACTAGCCGGTAAGGCCGATGGCAAGATGATTTCGGAGTTGGTAAAGAAAATGCTTGCCCTTTGAGCAAAATAGATATTGCAATAGCCATCTTACTTTCTCTTGGTGCCTTTTTTGGTTTTAAACGGGGGTTTCTGGCAGAGCTTTTCTTTCTTTCAGCCTTAATCCTTGGGGTGCTGATAGGCTTTAAATTCACTGGCTTGGGCGTGGTCTATTTACATAAACAGTTCAATGCAGACACGGCCTTTCTTCCCTACCTCTCGTTTTTCATCATCTTTATTTTAGTAGTGATCTTAGTTATTTTTATCGGTAACCGGATCAAACATTTGTTGGACGATACTTTTCTTGGCAAAGTGGATTCGATAGCAGGAGCATTATTGGGGATGATGAAATATGCCTTTTGTGCGAGCGTTATATTTTGGTTGGCCGAAAAAATAAATTATACTTTGCCAGAAAGTTGGGTACAAGGATCATGGTTGTATCCTAAAACATTACTATTTGCCAACTCCGTATCAGAAATGTTTGGCGGTTTTGTTCCTTTTTTCAAAGAAACCTTCAAGCAGTTCTAAGGTTCAGTTTTTTTTGCTTACTTACTGCGTACCTTACGCACATTAATGAGGGAAAATTTAATTTAATCTTGGTTTTACAGAAAGTTCGAAAGGTTAAGAAGGTTTATTTTACAGTACGTAAAGAATTATAGAAAAAAATATGTTGCCATGTCGCTCCTCATAAAAGAAAAAGAAGGATTTAAATACGTGGACGAGGGTCAAGGGCAGGTTATTATGCTTTTGCATGGATTATTTGGGGCACTCAGCAATTGGGAGGGGGTTGTCAATCACTACTCAAAACATTTGCGGGTGGTGATCCCGATGTTACCGATTTATGAAATGCCCATTAAAGAGGCTGGTTTAGTTGGCCTGCGTGAGTTCACCGAAAAATTTGTCGACATGATGAAGCTCGACAAAATGATCATCATGGGAAATTCGCTGGGTGGCCATGTTGGAATTTTATATACACTCAACAACCCCACAAAGGTCTCCAAACTAGTTCTAACGGGTAGTTCAGGATTGTTTGAAAATACCATGGGGGGTTCGTATCCACGCAGGGGCAGTTATGATTACGTTCGCGAAAAGGTTGCCTTCACATTTTATGATCCCACCGTAGCCTCCAAAGAATTGGTGGACGAAGTATTTGAAACTACCAAGAGCATTCCCAAATGCATGCGCATTGTGGCCATTGCAAAATCAGCCCAGCGAAATAACTTGGCGCTTGAACTCCCTAATATTAAAGTTCCTACCTTACTTATTTGGGGATTAAACGACACCATTACACCGCCCATGGTAGGGCATGAATTTAATCGATTAATCCCCAATTCAGAATTGAAGTTCATTGATAAATGCTGTCATGCCGCAATGATGGAACATCCCGATAAGTTTAACGAACTTGTAGAAGATTTTTTGGTAAAATGATAGCCGAAGAACTCATCAACCACATGATCCCGCCCTTGAAAGTGACGGACGATGCCCATAAGGCCATTGTGTGGATGGAGGAATTTCGATGCAATTATCTTCCGGTGGTCAACAATGGAGAACTACTAGGGTTCATTTCCGAAGAAATCATTTTAGAATCGAACACTATTGAAAGTGATTTGAGTGTATTTGAATTGGTGGGCAAAGATTGTACGGTCAGTTTAGAGTCTCACTTTTATGATATAATCAAAACCGCAGCAGACCATAAACTTCAGATGGTTTGTGTGCTCAATGAGGAAGGAAAATACAATGGGGTCATTACGGTTCAAGACATTATGGCCTCTTTCGCGCAAACTTCCGCAGTGCAAATGCCAGGTGGGATACTCGTTCTTTCTATGGATTTGACTGATTATTCTTTAGCTGAGATATGCCGCTATGTGGAGGAAAACAACGCCAAAGTGATTAGCAGTATTATGATCGAAGACCCAATGGACAAAGGCAAAATAAAAATTACCTTAAAGATCAATCAATTGGATCTCTCACGCATAGCAGCAACACTTGAGCGGTTCAACTATCGGATTATTGGGCGGTACCAAGAAATGAACATTTCTAATTCTGGTGAACAAGAGCGGCTTGACATGCTTTTAAAATACCTCGACCTTTAATCTGGAATAACCATGCGCATCGGTATTCATGGCAAGGACTTTCAACAAAAATCAACTCGGTTTTTGATTAAGGTTTTAGATGGGCTAAAACAACGTGATATCGAGACTTGGGTTTCCGACAAATTTTTGAAATTAGTTAAACCAGCCAGCCTCACTAATTATAAGCTGAAAACCTTTGATCATGATGCCAACCTTGCCCATTTAGATTTCTTTCTTTCCCTGGGTGGTGATGGCACCATGCTCGAATCGGTTACTTACATTGGCAAAGCGGAGGTACCCATCCTGGGCATCAATACAGGTCGGCTCGGCTTCTTAGCGATCAACAGCCGGGACGATTCTGAGGCGGCTATTGAGTCATTGGTAAACGGCAATTTTACCATTGATACCCGTTCTTTGCTTAGGCTAACCTCCTCTACCAAATTGTTTGGCAACCTTAACTTTGGACTGAACGATTTTACAATTATCAAAAAAGACACTTCCTCAATGATTACCGTGCATGTCTATGTCGATGGGCAACTGCTGAATTCGTATTGGGCTGACGGAATTATCGTTTCAACGCCTACCGGATCAACCGGGTATTCGCTGAGTTGTGGCGGCCCGTTGGTATATCCAAAATCTGAAAGTTTTATCATAACACCTGTTAGTCCGCACAACCTCGGTACACGACCAATCGTTTTGTCTGACAAATCGGAAATAAGCTTTCAGATTGAAGGAAGGAGTAAAAAGTATATCGTATCCTTAGATTCCCGATTTGAAACTATCGATGAATCGGTAAAACTGAAAATCAAAAAAGAAAGATTCCATGTGAACTTGATTCAATTGCAAGGGCAGCATTATTTTCAAACCCTTAGGCAAAAACTGAATTGGGGATTGGACATACGGAATTAATTGGGAGCGTTGCGGCTTACTTATGTTTAATAACATTGATTCATTGAAAGAAATCTTTTTAAATTTATACCTTTGCCGCTTGGCCAAATCTGATTTATTATGAGGAAGTTGTATTTTGCTCTGTTGGTTTTGCTTTTGTGCGTTGCCGTAGCACCAGACTCGAAAGGTCAGTTTAACAGGAAAGGCATCAAAAGAAATAACAAGCGAATTGCGAATTA
>DAHVFH010000125.1 GCA_027317105.1 Cytophagales bacterium | reverse complement strand
CGAGTTGGAGTGGGTGCGTATGAACCCCAAAGGCCGCCAGGCAAAAGGAAAAGCACGCTTGAGTGCGTATGAAAAACTGATTGGCGCGGAAGGCCGTGAAAAAGAGGAGAAGTTGGAGCTTTATATTCCTCCGGGGCCGCGTCTTGGTAATAAGGTGATCGAAGCGGTAGGCGTAGCAAAAGGTTATGGTGATAAATTACTTTACGAGAACCTCAGCTTCTCACTTCCTCCTGCCGGAATTGTAGGGATCATTGGGCCAAACGGTGCTGGAAAAACTACCCTCTTCAAAATGATCACGGGCAAAGAGCAACCGAATGCCGGTACGTTCTCCGTGGGCGACACTGTTAAGATTGCTTACGTGGATCAAGAGCATGATGATCTCAAACCGGAAGACACGGTTTATCAGGCGATCACCGGGGGAAATGAGTTGATGATCGTTGGAGGTAAAGAAATTAACTCGCGGGCTTATGTAAGCAAATTCAATTTCAGTGGAACGGATCAACAGAAAAAAGTAAAAGAACTTTCTGGCGGTATGCGCAACCGCGCTCATCTGGCGATAGCACTAAAACAAGGTGGGAATTTATTGCTGCTTGATGAGCCTACCAATGACCTTGACGTGAATACGCTACGCGCGTTGGAAGAAGCATTAGATAATTTTGGAGGCTGTGCCGTGATCATCTCTCACGACCGCTGGTTTCTCGATCGCGTATGTACCCATATTCTTGCCTTTGAAGGCGACTCGCAAGCGTATTGGTTTGAAGGCGGCTTCAGTGAATATGAAGAGAATAAAAAGAAACGTTTAGGTGACGAGCAACCACATCGGATTAAGTATAAGAAACTCGTGAAATAGACATAAGGCATAAGTAGAAAGATGTAAGACTTTCTTACGTCTTATGTCTTGCTACTTGCTACGTATGCAACCATGAAGAGCATCTACACCATCCTTCTCCTCATCCTTTCCAACACCTTCATGACGTTTGCCTGGTATGGCCACTTGAAGTTTAAAGAGATGAAGTGGAGCCAGAACTTAGGGCTGGCCAGTATCATCTTAATCAGTTGGGGGATTGCCTTGTTCGAATATGCTTTACAAGTGCCTGCGAACCGGATTGGTTTCAAAGAAAACGGTGGTCCTTTCTCGTTAGTAGAATTAAAAGTAATCCAGGAAGTGATTACCCTTTCTGTGTTTGTTATTTTTTCCGTGATCTTTTTTAAAAACGAAACGCTTCGCTTGAATCACTTTATCGGATTTGTATTTCTGATTCTGGCTGTCTATTTTATTTTTAAGAAATAATCTACCACTGGTACGATTTAGCTTCTCCGTTTGCGAAACTTTCGCTTTCTTCCAACATTAAACATAATACTTATGCGATACCTAGCCTTTTTCCTGCTCATCCCCATCGGTTCTTTTGCCCAAACGCTCACAGGTTTTTCCAGTAGTTCGTTTGAAAAGCAAAAACAAGCAGAAACCTTTTTTCTAAAGCAACAGGAAAGCGAGCGTTATAAGAATCATTTAAAGACGATTACTAAAGAGCCCCACATTGCCACGTCAAAAGCCAATGAGCGTGTGCGCGACTACATGGCCGAAGTGATGCGCAAGGCAGGTTTTCGGGTAGAGATTTTCCCCTACGATATTTATTTGCCGGTGATGCCCGGTTCAGCCTCAGCAGAAATTGTGGAGCCAATTCGCATTCCGTTGAATAACAAAGAATACATCCATAAAGAGGATCCATTTTCTTCTGATCCAAATTTATATTTTGGCTACAATGGGTATAGCGGTTCGGGTGATGTCACGGCAGAAGTGGTATATGCCAACTTCGGCCGCAAAGAAGATTTTGAAAAACTCAAAGCGATGGGCGTTTCTGTGAAAGGAAAAGTTGTGATTGCCCGCTATGGCGGAAATTTCAGAGGATATAAAGCCAAGTATGCAGAAGCAGCCGAGGCGGCAGCATTGATTATCTTCACCGATCCGGGTGACAGCGGATACGCGAAAGGTTTGGTCTATCCCGAAGGTTCCCATTATAACGAGAGTGATATACAGCGTGGCTCTGTGCTTACGCTGGATTGGACAGGCGATCCATTAACACCTTTTGAGCCAGCGCTTCCCCTCGATGGAAAAAAGAAGGTCGTTCGCAAAAAGCCGGAAGAAATAATAGGCATGTGCACCATCCCGGTGCTTCCCTTACCATATGGATCAGCGAAGGAAATTATAGGACGTATGACTGGCCAGCCCGTACCGACTGGTTGGCAAGGCGGCTTGCCGTACACTTATCGGATTGAAGGTGGTCCTGATCTGAAGGTACGTGTAAATGTGTTGCAGAAAAGAGAAATACAGCGAGTGTATGATGTGGTGGGAACCTTGGCTGGATCTGAACTTCCTAATGAGTGGATCATGGCCGGAGCGCATTATGATGCCTGGGGATTTGGCGCCACCGATCCCAACAGTGGCACGGCCATGTTGCTCGCGCTGAGTGAATCGTTGGGTAAGCTTTCACTGGCAGGATTTAAACCAAGACGCACCATCAAGATTGTACATTGGGATGCCGAGGAGCAAGGTGTGCTCGGTTCCACAGAGTGGGTCGAGCAATTCCGTGATGAGCTCAATGCCAAAGGGGTGGCCTACTTCAATGCGGATGGCGCTGTTTCGGGAAGAAATTTTGGTGCAGCCTCCAGTCCTTCGTTGAAGGGTTTGTTGATTGAGGCTACTAAATCCGTTCCTTATCCGGATTCATCGAAGTCTGTTTATGACCATTGGTTGGGGAAGCATGCTGCGAAAGAACCTCGTGTGGGAAATTTAGGTGGTGGGTCGGATCACATTGCTTTCTACACACATGTTGGTATTCCCTCATGGGGAGGCGGCACTGGTGGTCCAACACTTTATCATTCTAATCACGATAGCTTTTCATTTTACGAACGCTTTGCCGATCCGAGTTTTAACATGGGGCCTTTAGTAGAGCGTGTCTTTGGTTTGGTGGCGCTGCGGTTAGCCAATGCTGATGTGATTCCTTATGATGTGAGCCGCTATGGTGCGGATTTAAGAACGCACTTTGAAGGGTTGCAAAAACTCACGAAAGCCTACGACAAATCGGAGCCTGCATTTTCATTCGATGCCTTGATCAAAGCTTCTGATGAATTGAAAAAAGCCGGAGAAGAAACGGAGGTGGCGTTGAAGACTGCCAATCAGGCCAACAAAAAAGCCATTAACGCAGAGTTGCTTTCGCTCGAACGCCAATGGATTGACAAAGAAGGAATGCCTTATGGAAACTGGTACCGTTCACTGTATGCTTCGCCCGATCCGTATAGCGGCTATGCTTCATGGATGTTACCTGCCTTTCAATACGAAGCCGCCAATAAATCAACGGCTAACCTAAAAATGTGGGAACAAAAATATTTGGATGTGATCGGCCGATTAAAATCGAAATTAGAGGCGATTACGAAGTTGGCGAAATAGGATTGAAAAAGAAATAACTAAACTACCGCGCATCAAAAATGCCTATATAATTCTAGGTAAAAATCCTATATTTCTAATGTGTTAAGAAACTATTTCAAAATTGCCTGGCGCAACATTGTTCGGAGTAAAATTTATACTGCGATCAATGTATTGAGCCTTGCGCTCGGCATTACGGCCTGCATCGTTATTTACCTCATCGTTCATTACGAATTCAGCTTTGATACTTTTCATCCTGATAAGGAACGCATTTATCGTGTAGTGAGTAATTTCCAAGAAGCGAACGGAAATAAACATTCTTTGACGACTGTTTCTGCCGCAGTGCCAGCGGCTCTCGTTGAGGAAATATCGGGGATTGAAAATTTAGTGGCCCTCTATCCTTTTGATGCCACCATTACCATTCCTGATAGGGCAAATGACTCCAAAAAATTTGATAGCCGGATTCTTCATGATTATTTAGCCACTGTATTTGTTGATTCTTCCTGCTTTGATATTTTCAAGTACGAGTGGCTTGCTGGGAACTCTTCAACTGCATTGAATGATCCATTTAAAGTAGTCATCACTGAAAGCAAAGCCCATCTTTATTTCGGTTCGTTGGCGCCACAAATGGTTCTTGGGAAGGAGTTAGTTTACAATGATTCTTTGCGGGTTTCTGTGTCGGGAGTTATTAGAGACTGGAAAGAGAATACGGATATACACTTTACAGATTTCATTTCGTTTGCAACGATAAAAGGAAGCTTTCTAAAGAATGAGGTAAAGCTCGAAAGTTGGAGTGGAAATCAATTTTCTCCTGCAGTATTTGTTAAATTAGAAAAGGAAACCCCATTGGTAAATGTAAGTTCGCAACTTGAAGATTTCAGCAAGAGACATGAGAGTTTATTGACAATGTGGGATAATAAATTGTCATTGCATTTACACAAAACTGGCGGTAAAAGAAATGTCTGCTGCGCCAGCATCGCGAGGGTTAACAGCCACTACTTTTTCCAAACTTAAGTCTTTACTCACTTTATTATAGTAATCAAGTAATTTATAATTTCCTTCGGTTGGTGCGAGTGGTGGATACCCTTCATCAAACGTAAGTGTAGCCTCAGTTTGTGGCAGATGATTAGCAACGATCTGTTGCATCGTTGTTTCTGCTCTTTTCAATTGTTCAGGTGAGACTGCCCGAATGTCTCCTGTTACGATTGTTTCCTTAGCCACAATGTTGGTCTTTCCATAAGCAAAACCACCATTCAATTTTATTTCCCGATTTACATCGCTACCACCCAGGATTACTCCCGGATTGAAGGTAAGATCTTTCTCCGTTGAGAGTTTCTGGTAAAATTCTGTTAATATTCTTGATGTTTCATAAATGGCACCCGCCCCGATATTATCTGTAAAAATTTGAGAAGAATGCGCGGGCACGCCCTTAACTTTTAGTTCCCATCCTGATGCACCTCGTCTTGAGCTAACCGCAGTTTTAGGATCACTTTTTCCATCTTCAAAGCCAATGGAAATGTCAGCAACCTTTGCGGCTTCTATTAAATCCTTGCGTGCCAATGCCAACGGCCTTCCGCTCAATTCTTCGTCACCTGTCATCACTACGATGAGGTTCATGTCCTTGAGTAAACCGGATTGTTTTAGTGCTTCCAGCGAGTAAATAATAATGACGTCTCCACCTTTCATATCAGAAATACCCGGGCCAGTGGCAGTAGAGTCATTAAGTATTATGTATTTCTGAAATGTACTGGATGGCTCAAACACGGTATCGAGGTGACCGATTAATAAAAGTGTTTTGCCGGTTCCATTTCCAGTATGATAGCCGATCAAATGACCAGCGCGCTCAAACGGTTTGCCGTCAATCCACTGTGTTTTAAAACCCAGTGCATCGAGCCGTGATTTGAAAATTTGACCTACTTTGTAAACACCGTCAAAGTTCATTGAGCCGCTGTTGACGTTCACTACTTCTTCCAGTAGTTTCAACGCGTCCGGATTATTCACGTCAATGAATGAGCTGATTTTTTTCTCCAGCTTAGAAAGTTGTGCGTAACAAATGGGGTGAATCAATATGACAATGAAAAGAAGTATCGATTTTTTCATAAAAAATTGACTTATGGATTAAACAATTTCCTCTCCCGGCTTCGTCTTCCACCGTTCGTGCATCCACACCCATTGTTCCGGATGTTGGCGCACCACCTTTTCGGTGAAGTCGGTAAAGTTTTGTGTATTAATGATTAAGTCTTGTTCATCATCGCCCGTATAAACCAAGGGAATCTCTGGAAGGATGTGCATTTGTTGTTTGTAATTCTCGTCCAGATAAATATAGGTCGGCACAACAGAACAGCCGGACTTTAAAGCAAGTATTGTAGCTCCTATCGGGGTGGCGCAAGGCTTTCCGAAAAAATTGACAAACCGACTTTTCACTTTGGTGTCCTGATCGATGAGTATGGCAATAGATCCCCCCGATTTTAATGCTTTGAATAGCCGCACACTTTCTTTTCCTCGCTCGATGGCAATGGCACCATAGGCGTTTCTATATTTTAATAATAGATCATTCAATTTTTCATCACCCAGCGCGGTGCCAATAATGTTGGGCTTCAATCCCCGTAGGGCCATGTTCGTAATTTGCAAATCGAAAGCACCTAAATGGGCGGTTAAAAACATTACACCTTTGCCTTTGGCGTGCGCCTTTTCATAGTTCTCTATTCCAGTGGTCACTAAAAATTTGTTGAGATCAGCTAACGATTTTACGCTAAGGGATCGGATAATATCTCCGGCATTTTTGCCGAGCATTTCAAAAGTCTTTTTACTCAGCTTCTTGATTTCATCGGGTGTTTTTTCATTTCCAAAAGCGATCGTCAAGTGACGCACCATTCGCTCGGCCGGCTTTGGAGAAAAGAAATGGGCGATCCGTCCCAATAACCCGCAGAAACGAAGCCATACTTTGCGCGGAGGCAAATTTGAAGAGAAAATCAGAAAGTGGACAAAGTAATAAAGTGCTGTGTATTTTATTTCTTTGCGTAAGGGACGTTTTTCCATAGCCGAAAAATTCAAAGATACATTGCAAAAATGTAACTTGGGAACATGAAAAAACTATACCTGGTGCGTCATGCCAAATCAAGTTGGGCCGATCTTGGTATGGATGACTTTGATCGGCCACTAAATCTGCGAGGAGAGGAGGATGCACCCCATATGGCCAAGCAGCTAAAAAAGCATCACGTTGTTCCTTCGCATATGATCACGAGTCCAGCCAACAGGGCTCTCTCAACGTGTCGAATTTTTGCTAAATCACTGCACTTTGAAAATAAGAATATCATCAAGGAGCAGATGCTCTACCATGCCAGTGCCGATGCTATCCTGAAAATATTAGGCCTCTTGCCTGAGCATAAAAGGGATAGGGAAGACGTGGTTTTATTGTTCGGTCACAACCCTGGCATCACCGAGTTTGCCAACGCTCTTTTAGGAATTGGAATTGACAATATTCCAACTTGTGGGATTGTTGAGGCCACTTTGAATATTGAATCCTGGGCAGCCATTTCTTTTGGGTGTGGAAAACTGGATTCTTTTACTTACCCGAAGGACTCCAAGTAATTTAGATTCAAGTTGTGCCACCGCTCTGAGCGGTGGCACGACTACTTTTTAAACAAGGATGACAGCCTCCTGAAAAACCGCTTCTCAAACTGAAGAAAAAAATTGAATTGCCCGAAAATAAAGCCGTACATCAGTAGCACAATATTATAAATAGGGAGAATTAAAATGTAGTAGGTTACCTTTGCCCATCCGGGAATTTCTGCTCCAAAGAAATAGTGGAGTAGGGGACGCATCAACGCGACTACCGTAAGCCCCGTACAGGCAAATACAATCAATATGGAAACTACCTGCCAAAGGTTCTTGGCGTTCCACCGTGTTTGAAGTTTCTGTAACCATCCCATAGTGGGGTTCAATTAACTAAAAAGATTCCAGAATTCATTCTTTGGATGTGTGGCTTCGATGGAAATTATTTCTTTTTTCACTGGATGTATGAATTGCAACTGGCGGGCATGAAGGCAAATGCTTTTATCTGGATTGGGATTTTTATAGCCGTACTTCAGATCGCCCACAATCGGGCAGCCCATGGAAGCTAACTGCACCCGTATCTGGTGCGAACGCCCCGTGATGGGGCTCACTTCTAATAAATAAAATCCAGACTGGTGCTTTAATGTCCGGTAACTTAGCTCTGAACGTTGCCCCTCTTTATTTTCCCGGGCAAAGGCGGTGACTTTATTATTCTTCTCATTTTTTAACAACCAATGAATCAATGTTCCTGTTACCTCCTTTGGTTTATTTTTTACGATCGCCCAATAGGTCTTTTTGGTTTCGCGTTCGCGGAATTGCTCGTTCATCCGCTCCAACGCTTTGGAAGTGCGGGCAAAGATCACCACACCACTCACGGGCCGATCCAGTCGATGGACTACGCCAAGAAATACTTCGCCCGGTTTGTTGTACTTTTCTTTGATGTATTTTTTGCAACGCTCTACCAGCGGCTCGTCACCGGTTTCATCGCCTTGCACTAATTCACCTGCCGGTTTGTTGATGGCTAGTAAATGGTTGTCTTCGTAGAGCACAAGAGAAGATTTGAAGGTTTCGGGATTCATTTCAGATTAAGGCTTTTACCCAGTTCAATACTCTTCATATCATACCATCCCTCACTTAGGTCTTTCCATTCAGGATTCATTTGATTAATCAGGTTAGCCTTCCATTCTCGTTTGTATTTCTTTAATTGCTTCTCACGTTTGATTGCCTCTTCAACATCAGAAAACTCTTCATGGTAAATTAGCCTATCGCACTGATACTTTGCAGTAAAGCTGTCTGGATAGAATTTTGTTTTGTGTTCATACACTCTTTGTTCGAGATCACTAGTCACGCCTGTGTACAAAACAGTAAACCGTGTATTAGTGAGGATGTAAACATGAAACGTTTTCACTGTGCTAATATAAGGAGTGATGCAGAACTTTGCATCTTGATTGTTCACCAATCTTACAGTCATGCGGGCAGGAGATGTAAGGGTGAGAATTCAGGTGCGAGCTCCAAAACTGATAAAATCATGTCGGTTGTCATGCCGGGCAGTCGGTGAGAATGCGAGTTCATTATCTCATTCAGTCGTATCACAAGTCCAGACTAAACAAAACGTCCAGTTGAGATTCCGGCACAAGGCCCGGAATGACTTGGAGAGCTGGAATGGACTAGGTGCGCATTCCAAAACGGAATGAATTAGTTCGTATCCTGCTGGTCATGCCGGACAGGCTGTGCGGGGCAAGTGTGTGTTCCGGCATCTCAACCGAACAGTGTCTATGCTGAACCTAATTGTCAAGCCGGACAAGTAGCGGGAACGCAGGTGCGGGTTCCGGCATCTCGTTTTATCGT
>DAHVFH010000116.1 GCA_027317105.1 Cytophagales bacterium | reverse complement strand
TGCGAAAAGTAAAAAGCATCCTAGTCTCGCAGGAAACCCCAACTGACCTCAACTCTCCTTATTTTAAGCTTGCCGAAAAGTTCAATTTAAAAATTGACTTTCGCCCATTCATTCAAGTGGAGCCGGTCGGAGCAAAGGAATTCCGAAAGCAAAAGGTTGAGATCCTTCAATACTCGGCTGTTATTTTTACCAGTCGCAATGCGGTAGATCATTTTTTTATGCTTTGCCGCGAATTGAAATTGGAGATGCCTCCCGATATGAAATATTTTTGTATTTCAGATCAAACTTCAAATTATCTTCAGAAATATATTGTCATTCGCAAAAGGAAGATATTTACGGGCCTAAAGGATACGAAAGACTTGTTGGAAATTTTAAGAAAACACAAAAACGAAAATTTCTTATATCCTTGCTCCGACATTCGCAAAAATGATATTCCTGATTTCCTAAAGATTAATGGTTTTGAGTATTGTGAGGCAATCATTAATCACACCGTGGCTTGTAATCTCAGCGACTTAAAAAGTGTCTACTACGATATATTGGCCTTCTTTAGCCCTTCTGGGGTAAATTCTTTGATGGTTAATTTCCCAGACTTTAAGCAAGATAGCACTCGGCTCGCAGCCTTTGGCTCCGCTACCGCAAAGGCAATAAAAGAAAATGGCTTTGTCTTAGATATTGAGGCTCCCCTGCCTAAAGCCCCTTCCATGGCTGGAGCTTTGGAGCTTTATATAGAAAAGGCCAACGGGTCTAAATAACTATTTAGTTGCTAGCTTTTTAGCCAGAAGTAGATTTTATTACACTTTAATTACATCGGTGTTGACAGTGTGAAATTAAATCAGCTATCTTTATTCCTGAAATATTTTTTAATTGAAGCTGAAAAGTGATAAGGATTCTTCTATTTATATCAATGCTGATTTGTTTGGTTAAGCCAAGTTACGCCCAACAGGATCCTCAATTTTCTCAGTATATGTTTAATATGGTTTATTACAACCCGGCTTATTCAGGTGTTGAGGGGGTAACTAAAATTACAGCCTTGCACAGGGCACAGTGGACAGGATACACACCGACTTATGGTAGTGGAGGTGCCCCCACCACACAGTTAATTACGTTTACGACACCAATATATAAGCTAAACAGTGGTTTTGGCGGATATATCGATCATGATAACCTCGGGCCATACAATAACCTTGAGGCGCAAGCCTCTTATGCTTACCACATCGGAATAAAGAGCAGCAAACTAAGTCTTGGGGTAAGGGCAGGAATTTTGTCGCAAACAATTAACTCGAATTACTTTCGTGCCGTTGACTATGAATCATTTCTTAGCGGTGGATCACAATCACAGATCAAACCAGACCTAGCAGTCGGGGCGTATTGGCAGAGTGAGAAATTTTATTTTGGGGCAAGTTTTAATCATTTAACACATGCCACCTTTACTTTTGGGCAATCAATAAGAAATCCTTTGCAAACGCATACATATATCACTGCTGGGTATATATATGAGGTGAATTTCGATTTGAAATTCAAATTTTCTACTTTAATTCAAACTGATTTCACCACCACCACCACTAATCTTTCAGCACTGGCCTACCTAAAAGATACGATGTGGGGCGGGTTGTCTTTCCGACAGGGCGATGCGGCCATTTTGATGTTGGGCTATAGTTTTCTTAAAGACAAATCATTGCAAGTGGGCTATTCGCTTGATTATATTGTTAAAGATCAGGCGGCTAAGCAACCAACTTCCCAAGAATTTATGTTGATGTATCAACTTCCAACTAACCCGGGGCCGGGCAAGAAAGTCGTGCGAACACCCCGCTATCGGCATTAAACTAAAAGATTTATTTGGCTATTTTGAAGATTTTGCAGAATTTGGTAGCCTTATAATTCAATAAAGACAAAAAAAAAGAATAACTTTCGATTCTGTTCGTTGGCTATTGGACAAGAAGACAACAGATTTTCATTTAATATGATTGGTATGAATAAACTAGTTTTTCGCAAAGTTCTGTACGGCATGCTTATCCTGGCTGGAGGATTAATAGTTGGCTCCTGTGGCCTTCTTGGAATTGGAAAGAAAAAAGGTGGGGGAGATGCCCAGGGCGAAGTGGTTGGCCAATCAACCATTGAGCGGAGAGAAGGATGGGCAATGGTGGTGCCGTATGGTATGGTACCGATTCCGGCAGGCACATTTTATATGGGGCAAGCCGATGAAGATCCAGCATCCACACAAATCAACTTCAACAAACAAATTACCATCGGTCCACTTTTCATGGACGAAACAGAAATTACCAATGATGAGTACTTGCAGTTCAGCACTTTTTTCTTAGGCGCTGAGGGCGGTGCACAACTCACTAATTTCCCAGCGGTGAGCCAGCAGGAGTTCATGGCGAAATACTATCCTGATACAACTGCTTGGATGAGAGACTTTACCCATCACATGGGAGATCCGCTAGTTGATTATTATTGGCAACATCCTGGCTACAAAGATTATCCGGTGGTAGGGGTGAGCTGGGAAGCGGCTAATTTTTTTGGAAAATGGCGTTCAGCGTTTTTAAATGAGTGGCGTCAGGTGAATGGTGGACAGCCGCCAATGCCTTCGTTCCGGCTACCCTCTGAAGCTGAATGGGAATATGCTGCCCGCGGAGGGCGCCCGATGGCAAAATATCCTTGGGGTAATCCTTATATCCGTAACTCTAAGGGTTGTATGTTGGCGAACTTCAAACCGGGCAGAGGAAATTATTACGATGATGGGTTTGCCTATACATCGCCAGTGGGTATATATTTTCCTAATGATTATGGGTTAGTGGATATGGCGGGTAACGTTTCAGAGTGGTGTTTGGATGATTTTTATGCTGCATCTGTTCCAACCGTGTGGGATCTTAATCCTCAGTTTATAGATAAGGCAGCTTATGATAAGCAAGGAAAATCGAAAGAGAACTACAACGCACGAAAAGTAATTCGTGGAGGTTCTTGGAAGGACATTGCTTATTATTTGGAGACAGGTACCCGTACCTATGAATACAAAGACTCTACCCGGGCATATATTGGTTTCCGTTGTGCAATGACTAACTTGGGCAGATCTTCTGGAGCAGAATTTCAATAATTGAAAAGTTAAATTATATTTAGAAAAAAATCGGACTAAACTTAAATCCTAAGAACCATGGCAAAGAAAAAAGGAGGTTTTGGAACTCTACTCTATGAAACTATTATGCCCAAGATTTACGGCATTGGAGCATCTGTCGTTATTATTGGTGCACTTTTTAAAATCCAACACTGGAATGGTGCAAACGAAATGTTGATTATCGGTCTCTCTGTAGAGGCGGGAATCTTCTTTCTTAGTGCCTTTGAACCCAAACATGCTGAGGTGGACTGGAGTAAAGTTTATCCTGAACTTGCTGAAGATTTTGAAGCCACAGCGACCACGCCTACTGCCTCAAGAATTAGCAATCGGCCCGCGGCTGGAGATTCACCGCTCCTTAAAATTGATGAAATGCTGAAAACAGCAAAGGTTGATCAAAACCTGCTTGATAACTTAGGCAAAGGGTTAACCAACCTGGCGACCTCAGCCTCACAGATGAACAATCTCTCCAATGCGGCAGTGGCTACTAATGAGTATGCTAAAAACGTACAAGCTGCCTCTACGTCATTGAGTGAAATGAACAAGTCTTACGGTGTTGCGATGGGTGCAGTAAAAGCGATGTCGGATGCCTCTAAAGATACCAGTGAATATCACAAGCAGGTGCAATCGGTAACTAAAAATCTGGCGGCTTTAAATACCGTTTATGAAATGGAGTTGAAGGATGCTGATTCCCATGTAAAAAATATGAACAAGTTCTATGAGAGCCTAACAGGCGCAATGCAAGGCTTGTCTAAGGTGGGCGACAATACAGCGAAGTTTACTTCCGAACTGGGCTCACTGACCAATAACCTTACTGCACTAAACAAAGTGTATGGCAGTATGTTGACCGCCATGAAAGGCTAACAAAACTTAAGAATTAAGAGAATTTCTTTTACCACATAAACTTATAAAAAATGGCAGGAGGCAAAGAAACCCCAAGGCAAAAGATGATAGGCATGATGTACCTCGTGCTCACTGCGCTTTTGGCGTTGAACGTGAGCAGTGCTATCCTTGAAAAATTTGCAATGGTAAACACTACCCTTGAGGATTTAGTAAGTGAAGATCGGGTTAAGAATCAATCCAAACTGATGGGAATCTTGGATGCTAAAAGCACTGAAGATAAAGTGACGGCAGCAAAAGAGAAAGCCAAAAAGGTTCGGGAGCTTACAAAAGATATGGTAGCCTACTTGGATGGAGTGAAGAAGAAGATTAAGACAGATGGAAACAAACAATTGCAGGGTGAAGAACTTGTTTTGAATACCAACAATCCAGAAGAAGTGATGCTCGATAGCAGGAAGCCTGAAACGGGTATTGAATATGAGAAGAGGTTGAAAGGTTACATCAAGCAGTTAAATGACATTATGCAATTAAAAAAGCCTTTTTCAAAATTGGATAAAAAGGCAGTGGATTTTGAAGAGTTTAAGAATGATGCACACCAAGCATCTAAAAACTTTCTTCAATTTTCTTTTGAAGGTACACCCGCAATGGCCGCGATTGCCATTCTGAGTCAAATGCAAACTGAGGTACTCGAAGATGAATCGGCTGCTTTAGATAGCTTAAACGCAATTGCAGAAGGAGTCACCTATCGTGTAGACCAATTAGTTCCAATGGTTCAAGCGGAGTCAAATTCTGTTGTAGCTGGTAGTACTTATGAAGGAAATTTGTTCGTAGCAGGTGCTGCTTCAGGGGCTACCCCCGAAATGTTCAAAGATGGTAAACCACTTCAATTGGAAGATGTAGACATGGGTATTGGTTTTAAAGTAAAAATGGGCAAGGTTAAATTTGCTGCTGGAGCGTCAAATTATAATGCCAATGGCGTAGCGGAGATGTCTTACAACGTGAAAATCAACCTTCCGGGAAGGCCTCCCCTGGATAGAAAAATAAGTTATAAAGTGATTCGTCCTGTAGCCATTTTTGGTTCAGCAGCTGCGGCTACCCTATATCGTGATTGCGGCACAGAAGTAAATGTTTCTATTCAAGGTCTTACTGATTTGTCAGGGTTGAATTTGAATGTACCAGGTGAACAAGGAAAGGCGTATAAACTAGCACCTGGAAAATTCGCAATTCTTCCTACGCGCGCGCAATGTAATGTAAACGTAATGTTAAATGGACAGTCAATAGGTGTTCAAAAGTTTGAAACCCAGGATGTACCAATGCCTATTGCAAAATTAATGTCGGGTCCTAATACCATCGATATTTCAAAAGGAATTCCAACAGGAACTCCTTCCATCCGAGTGGAGCCGGAAATTATCGATCAGATTTTTGCTAAGAACAATAACAAGGACAACCGGTATTATGTATCCAATTTAATTCTTCAGATTAATGGCGGATCACCAATAACAATAAGATCTGGAACGATACCGTTGAGTCAATATAATTTAAGAAAAGGTGACAACATTTCTATTTCACAGGTGCAAGTTCAACGTCCAGCGTATGACGGTTCAACGAAACAGGTGAATGGTTCAAAAATGACGGTCAACTGTAGGATTAATTAATGAAAAATATGATGAGGAGGATAGCTTTAGTTTTTGGTCTTAATTTGGCACTCGTGTTTGGTTGTTTTGCGCAACAAGACACTATCCATAATCCTAATTCTTTGGAAAAAATCCCCTACTATGAGCAGTTGTATCGCTTTAGAGTGAGTCGGGTTATCGACCTAAAGGAGAAGCAAAATGCTGGATTTGATTCAAGAAAGTCTTCCATTTCAAAATTAATTTTGGATCTTCTTGATGAAGGTAAGTTACATACCTATGGAGGTAATTTTGGAGATCCGGCTGATTTTAAAGAATCTATTGCGGATTCGACCGCTCGAAAAATACAGGATAATTATGTTCGCTCGCAAACTCAAGGCGACTGGGTGGCCACCAAAGATTATTTAGGCGGAGACATGGTTATTTTTGAAGGTAATGCCTATCGAGCACGTAACAGTATTACGGGGTCTCCGTCTAATCAAAGTCCTAAAGCAAGTGGTGGTGCATTTTATGATGATTTAGGACCAATGACACTTAATTTGAGTGCTCAAAATATTGTTGGTTTAGAATTAATTGAAGACGTTATTTTTGATAAGCGAAGGTCGAGGCTGTATTATGATATCCTTGCTTTCGGGATTGTTTTGCAAGACGAGAATAGTTTAGAGCGCTTGAGCTATCGTTTTTATATTTCCTATAAAGAATTATTAAAGGAAATTTCACGTCTGGCGCACAGTAAGGATTTGAATGAAAGACAACGGGTATTATGGCAAAACCGATATAATCCTTCTGAAAATAAGACTTTTGCGGAGGCCTTTAAGCTCAGGCTATTCCACGGAGTTATTCGTAAGGTAGAAAACCCAGATGATCTAGATATTCAGCATATTTATGCCAATAATGGTAGATCATATGCTGAGTCTGTATTTGCTCGCTGGGAACAGGAAATGATCCTTATGGAAAAGGAACATAATCTTTGGGAATTTTAATTTGAAAAGAAAAATATAAGGCTCCGAAAGGAGCCTTTTTTGTTTAACACAATGAGTACTACAAAAGTCAGACAAGGAATAAAAAGTGATCTTCCAAAGGCATTGGAATTGATTAGAGAGTTAGCTTCATTTGAGAATGCCGCTGATCAAGTTTCTAATACTCTTGAGCGAATGGAAAAAGAGGGTTTTGGAGACAATCCCATATATGGTTTTTTTGTTATTGAAACCGAGAAGGGTATAGTAGGGCTCTCACTTTATTATTACCGGTATTCCACCTGGAAGGGTAAGAGACTTTATTTAGAAGATATTATAGTTACCCAGAATGAAAGAGGCAAAGGTTATGGGAAATTGCTATTTGACCGTACCATGGAGTTTTCCCTTGAACAGAATTGTTCGGGTATGATGTGGCAAGTTTTAGATTGGAATCAACCAGCTATTGATTTTTATAGGAAATATGGAGCTGCGTTTGACGAGGAATGGATCAATTGCAACCTTGAAGAGAGGCAAATTAGAAGCATGTTAGCCTAGCATTAGTTTACAAGAGTATAAAATATACGATTTAAGGCTATTTATGCCTCTTGAAGGAGCGTGTTGAAGACTACATGCTTGTCTTTAAATTTAGATCGGTGTTCCTCTACGAGGACTTTTCCTTCATTGTCTAAGAAATAAACAATTTTTTCAATCCCGTCAGAAAAATATTGAATACTGTACGAGACGGAATCTTCGTCTTCGAGACTCAATATTTTATAAATTTTCGAGTCAGTAAATGCTCCGGTTAGCATTACTGCAGGAATATAATATTGCTTTATCCATATGAGCCACTCGGATTCTATTTCTTTATCTATGCCAACGGTTACATTATACAATAACATCATACTTGATTTACGTAATCTTGAAGATATGTAAATGATTTTGTGAGTTGCCCATGTTTAGCGATGGTTGCTCTGTCTAAGATGACTTTACTATCTTGTCGCAAGAGTTTAATTATTTTATCAATAAGGTCGCGACCGAATTCCTGAGAAGCGCTCCTAGGTAATTCGCAAGGCAAGTTATCAACTGCCATTACGGTGATATTACTTTCTTTGCTTAGTGGCGCCTCAGTTGAATCAGTAGCAGGATTGTAATCATAGATCGGTTCAGGTATAGTGCTGGCCTTTTTTGTACATGGAACTGATCCATTAATATCACAAGTGATATCCGCAACTATTTTAGTTTTGAACAGCGGATTTTGCATGTCTTCTCTTGTGAAAAGGACTGGTGCTTTTGGATTCCAAAATGCGCCAGCGATTAGTATGTCCGCTACCTGGTTGAATTTTGAAAAGTCCGCGTTATATCGACCTGGGAATTGGTGAAATTCTTCCCGGTTAAAATGGCCTCCATTTTTTCGGATATGGTAGTCTGCACTGCTTAACTGCACATAGACGGGTTCATTGAATTCTTGATTTAAAAAGTCTTGTGCATTGACTTTTCTAATTCCGGCAGTATCTAAGGTCTCCATTGCGCCCTTTGCCACCCTGCCTGCGCCTGTTAAAATTATCTTAATAGGTGGAAGAATCACCTTACGAAGTTCAAGTTTTAGATCGTTTATATCGAAGCATTCAAAGGCCCTCCGTAATGAATATTTCTTGAATCGGTTGCCGAAGACCCAAAGACTGTTATAAGCGCCCACAATTCCGGCAAATCGGCCAAAGGCAACTAATCGGTTTCCTTGGGTATCTTTTAGTGCTTCGTAATCGATAAGTCTGATTTGCTTTTTAAGTACTTCTTGGAGTAACCCTCTATTGTAAGGTTGTTTTTTAGTGGTATGTGAAAAGAATAAATAGGTTTTTCCTTCAATGAGATTTTTTATGGGCACTTCTTTTATTCCCATAAGAATATCGCAATCCTCTATAGAACCCATTTCTATTCCTAGTTCTTGATATTCAGCATCTTTATAGCATCGAATTTCGCTTGGTTCAACAATTAATTTTATAGATGGGAAACGTTGACTAATCTCTTCAGCCTGAAGGGGCGTGAAGGCGACTCGCTTGTCGGGTGGGTTTTTGCCTTCGCGAATGATACCAATTTTCAAAAGTTTCATAATTCTTAACTCTCAAATAATCCTCCTAAGAGCGAGCTTGATTCTTTTCTGGTATTATTTCCGTAAGGTGAAAGTGCTTGGATTAATTTTCGAATAGGCATGGACTGCAACCATACTTTTCCAGTTCCTCGTAGTGTAGCAAGGTAAATACCTTCCCCTCCAAAGATCATTGATTTTAGACTTCCTGTGGTTTCTACATCAAAATCAATCTGCGATTCAAAGGCCACTACGCAACCGGTGTCAACGCGAAGGGTTTCGTTGTTTAAGGTGCGCTCAATGACGGTTCCTCCGGCATGTACAAATGCCTTGCCATCGCCTTGAAGTTTTTCTAAAATAAAGCCTTCGCCTCCCACTAACCCGGCACCTATTTTACGATTGAAGAACATGGATAGTTTTGTTCCATAGGCTGCACAGAGAAAACCATCTTTTTGCACAATCAATTCCTGACCGGGACATTGGGAAAGTTCCACTGGAATGACCGTTCCCGGGTAGGGTGCAGAAAAACCCACTTTCGCTTTCTTGTTACCTCTATTAGTAAAATGTGTCATGAATAGTGACTCGCCTACCAGCAGGCGACTTCCGGCAGAAAGCAGTTTATCAAACAGCCCCTGATTGGGTGTTGATCCGTCTCCCATTTTGGTTTCAAACAGAATTCCTTCTTCCATGAATAACATCGCGCCTGCTTCGGCAATTACTGTTTCTAAAGGATCAAGTTCTACTTCCACAATTTGAATACTTTCACCCTTTATCTGATAGTCGATTACGTGTGATGTAGGCATATTATTTTTTCTTTTTGGGTTTTTTTAAAGCGTCATAGTCTTCGCGTTCGGCCAACTTCTTGTCGTCTACATTTTCGTTAAGAAATGAATTTAATTTTTCGATCGGAAGATTCGATTTCAACTCCCCAAAACTGTCGATGGACACTTCGAAACCTTTTAGTTCCTGATGCACGCGGGGTTTAATCTGTTTTTTGGTTTTGGTTTCTTTTTTGGGCATATATTTTCTTTTACGAAACTTTGACTTTAATGTTTTCCAGAGCAAATGAAATCCGCCTGATGGTTTCGTCTTTTCCAATTATTTCCATAGTCGTCATCAGATCAGGACCCGAGGCGCCACCGGTAAGTGTCATGCGCAAAGCCTGCATTATTTTTCCACTGGGGATAGTTACAATAGTAGCAACTTTCTCTAGGGTAAGTTTGGCCGATTCCGAATTAAATAATGAAATTAATTTGAGTTCTTGAGAGAAGGCTGAAAGGAATCGCACGGTGTCTTCATTCCATTTTTTCGATACTATTTGGGGATCATATTCTGTTGGTGAATGAAAGAAAAATTTCCCCTGCTCCCAAAAATCTTTCGGGAAGGTCACCCGTTCTTTCATAATGGCGCAAATCTTAGCGGCTTTTTCCGGAGGACAAGAAATTGATTCTTTTGCAAGTGAGGTTAGAAGATACTTTGCCAATTCTTCGTCTGGTTTGGCGCGAAGGTATTGTTGATTATACCATTGAGCTTTTTGAATATCGAATTTGGCTCCTGATTTCCCGATACGTTCGAGCGTAAAAATTTCTGCTAATTCGGCAAACGAAAAAATCTCTTGTTCTGTGCCTGGGTTCCATCCCAAAAAAGCTAAAAAGTTTAAAAGAGCTTCATGTAAATATCCATTCTCGCGAAAGCCAGCGGAGAATTCCTTTGTTTTTGGATCCGTCCAATTAATTGGAAAAATAGGAAAGCCCGCTTTGTCCGCATCGCGTTTGCTAAGCTTACCGTTACCATCTGCCTTAAGCAATAAGGGTAAGTGAGCAAACTGCGGCATTTCTTTTTCCCAACCTAAGAATCGGTAGAGCAACACGTGTAGCGGTGCGCTCGGAAGCCATTCTTCGCCACGGATTACATGCGAAATTTTCATCAAGTAATCATCCACTACATTAGCCAAGTGATAGGTGGGCATTCCGTCCGACTTCATTAATACTTTATCGTCAACTTGTGAAGAGTTTACACTGACTTCACCACGGATTAAATCAGTGAGTTTAATTTCTTCATTTGCAGGCACTTTTAACCGGATCACATGGGGTTCCCCTTGAGTAATCTTCTGATTTACCTCGCTCTCTGGCAGGGTGAGCGAGTTTTTCATCGATGACCTCGTGGTGCTGCTGTATTGCTGATCGGAAGACCCTGCTTCTTTTAGTCGCTGGCGCATCTCCTCAAGCTCTTGCTCGGTGTCGAAGGCATAATACGCCTTTCCTTCTGTCAGCAGTCGCTGAGCGTACTGTTTGTAAATGTCTTTTCGTTCGCTTTGACGATAAGGAGAGTAAGGACCACCTTTGCCCACCCCTTCATCGATCGTAATTCCTGCCCATGCTAACGATTCCAAGATGTATTCTTCCGCGCCTGGCACATAACGATTTTGATCCGTGTCTTCGATGCGAAGAATCATCGTGCCGCCATGTTTGCGGGCAAGCAAGTAATTATATAAAGCGGTGCGCATTCCACCGATGTGAAGCGCTCCGGTAGGACTGGGTGCAAAACGTACGCGTACTTCCCTCATGATTGTCAATTGAGGTCAAAGTTAAAGAAATGAAAGCTATTGACGCTTAAAAAATTGAAACGGTCACTTCACAGCAATACATGAAATCTCCACATTTACATCCTTCGGAAGACGGCTAACTTCAACTGTTTCGCGGGCAGGTGGTTGACTGTCGAAATAAGATCCGTATACTTCGTTTACTTTAGGGAAATTGTTCATGTCCTTCAGGAAGATTGTAGTCTTCACCACGTTCGAAAAATCCATGCCACCCGCTTTGAGCACTTCCGCCAGGTTTTTCATAACGACTTGAGATTCGTCAACGATATTACCGGTTACGAGATCTCCGGATGGCTTTTGAATGGCTATTTGACCGGAGATGAAAAGCATATTTCCGACTTTAATGGCCTGACTGTAAGGGCCGATTGGGTCAGGGGCATTGGCTGAATAAATAACTTCTTTTGCCATAATCTTTTTTACTTTTGGTCAAATATCAGAAATCTTTTTTGCTTTGGTTATGAAAATTTTAGTGATTGGTAGTGAACAGAATTTGGAGGAGTGTTCCCAAAAATTTGGCGAGAGCCACCACTATACGTTAGTTGAAAATAGCCTCGATTCGGAAGATATACTAAAGCGCATAGATGTTGTTTTTGACTTCCATATTTCCTATCAGCCTGAAAGCATCAAGATCTATAATGATTTTGCCGGAGTGGCATTTATAGACAGCTCTAAAACCACTTTGCGCGGTTTACTTTCCGAATATAAACGGAACACAATTTTTTTTGGATTTTGTGGAATTCCTTCCTTTTTGAATAGGGAAACTTTGGAAGTGTCGCTGAATAACTCCAACGATAAACTAAAGTTAGAAGAGGTCTTTGCTGGGTTGGATACACCTTTCGTCATTGTGAAAGATCAAGTTGGCATGGTCACCCCACGCATTATTTGTATGATTATCAATGAAGCGTATTTCGCAATAGCCGAAAACATTGCTTCGCGAGCGGATATTGATTTGGCAATGAAACTCGGAACGAATTATCCGTTTGGTCCTTTTGAGTGGGCAGCCCGTATTGGGATAAAGAATGTGCAGGAATTGCTTAAAGCCGTTTATGAAATCACAAAAGACGATCGTTATCGAGTATGCCCTTTGTTAGCGAAGGAAGCAAAAAATAATTAGTGGGACTTAAGCTACCTTCATGGCCACTAAGCCTTTGGTTTTATGAATTTTTACGCCAAACTGACGCAACATGAAATTGTTCATTCGGTTTTCCGCGAGATCCGCCTGTCGATTTTCGGGTAGAAATACGGTTAGATCAAGCACCGCCTGGACAAATAATTCCTGCTGACAGAAGCGCGAAACCCAATCTTTAAAGGTTTCTGCCCACTCGGCTTTGTATTTTTCCTGATGATCGCGACCATCCCAGACAAACTCCAGTTGATTGTCGCTGTATTTAAATCGATAAACGCCCGCCAGGTTTTGATAAAAACCATAAAGTGGTTTTAGGTTATGGCAATGGTGGTTTTTAATCTTCAAGCTAAAGCCATCAAGCAGACCCAAAGGATTATTGCGCTGCTCAAATTCCGATTTGACTTGGTTGATTAATTGAATTAGCAACTCATTCTGAAGGGAAAGTTGTGCTTCCTCGAGGAGGTAGTTTTTGTCCAGCTGGAAAAACTTTCGTACCAATGCGGATAAGGGTTTCGCAAAGGTAATTATTTTTTCCGCCTAGAGCTGCAGTTAATCTATATAAAACGGCAAGTTATACACTATTGTTTCTGCTGAATAACGAGCGAAGTATTTGTCAGCTTACAAAGAAACCCCCCGTTTCCAAGGGATAAAATCATCTTGTCCATGTCGCACAGCCGCCACTTCGATCTTGCCACTGGCAACAGCAATCACGTAGTCTAGTATTCGCTCCCCGACTTGTTCAATAGTTTCTGTGCCTTCAATAATAGCTCCTGTATTGATATCAATGATATCGTGCATCTTTTCAAATAGCCTTGTGTTGCTTGAGAGTTTAACTACTGGTGCAATTGGGTTTCCTGTTGGTGTTCCTAACCCAGTCGTGAATAAAACTATGTTGGCTCCGGAAGCCACTTCGGCTGTGGTTGATTCCACATCGTTGCCGGGTGTACATAATAGGTTTAAGCCGGGCTTAGTTACTTTTTCAGGATAATCGAGAACGGCTGCCACGGGAGAGGTGCCTCCTTTTTTAGCAGCACCAGCCGATTTGATAGCGTCAGTAATTAATCCGTCTTTTATATTTCCAGGTGAGGGGTTCATATCAAAGCCTGAACCCACTGCTTTAGCGCGATCATTGTAGGTGGTCATCAGATGGGCGAAGCGATCAGCCGTTTCCACATCAACGCAACGGTCACTTAGGTTTTGTTCAACACCACACAACTCCGGAAATTCAGAAAGAATGACTGAGCCCCCCAAGGCAACAAGTAGATCAGACGTATAGCCAATTGCTGGATTGGCGGAGATGCCGGAGAATCCATCAGAGCCACCGCATTCGAGCCCAATACAAAGCTTACTTAGTGGTGCGGGCTTGCGGCTATTCTCGTTGGCGATCATCAAACCTGCAAATGTTTGCTTGATGGCCTCAGTAAGCAGTGCCGATTCTGTTCCAATTTTTTGCTGATCTAAAATGTAAAATGGCTTTTCAAAGTTTGGCGATCTCCTTTTTATTTCTTCTTCTAAAATACTCACCAGCGCATTTTGACAACCAAGACTCAACACCGTTGCGCCAGCAACATTCGGATGTGTAATATATCCAGCCAACAATCCACAAAGTGCTTGGGCATCCTGGCGCGTGCCACCGCATCCGCCATCGTGCGTTAAGAATTTTACGCCATCAATGTTGGGAAATAGTCGAGAGGAAGTATCGGTCTTGTAATCTATTTTCAACTTAGCGTTCAAAATCTCTTCTACATTCTTTCCGGATTTATATAAATCAATAAGTTGTTTCGCCTGTGAATGGTAAGACTTGTTGCGACCATAGCCCAGATCTTTTACCAACGCTTCTTGCAATACTTCCAAATTCCTGTTCTCGCAAAATACCATTGGTATGACTACCCAATAGTTTGCCGTGCCCACGCTACCATCTGCCCGATGATAACCGTTAAAAGTTTTATCCTCCCATTTTGAAACATTCGGTTTGTGCCAGGCAGTATTTCGCTTTCCTGTTTTGAAAGTATTCGCTGCATGTTTCACATTAAAAGTGTTGATCAAGCTTCCTTTTGGAATATCATTTTGCGCCTTGCCGACCAAAACACCATACATGATTATGTCATCGCCTTTCTTAAAATCTTGGGCAGCGAATTTATGTTTAGCTTGTGCTGCCTCTACTAAAATGAATTTTTCTTTTTCGTAGTGAATTTCTTCGCCTTTGGAAAGATCAGCTAAGGCCACGATGATGTTATCGTTCGGATGAATTTTGACGATCTTCTTCATTTCTATTTTCGGATTGTTGGCAAAATACCCTGAGTCATTAACAATTTTAAGTATTTATCTACTGCTTCACTAAAACCTTTCAAGTCATTTAAGTTTGTTCCCCAAAATGACTCATCGTTAAGTACTGCACTAACAATACTTGTTTGTCCATGATGGTTCCACTGATTGAAGAAATAGTTGGCTTGATCATCTTTGATCGGATATAAAACCCCATTTCGTTCTCCAAAATAATTGTCGTCCTCTTCCTTCACGACTTTCATAAATAAAATCCACGCGGCAAAGCCAAGTGCGATGTGATCTGGAACGCGATCAAAGTTTTTATAGAATTGAAGCAAAACAGGAAGCACACGCATTTTTAATTTCATGGAGTATTGCAAGGTAATCCCAAGCCATAAATGTTTGAGGTGTGGATTTCTGAATCGATCTAACACAGAAAGCCCAAAGTCGTGAGCAGTTTTTTTGTCTATTGGATAAGGAATTGCCACAGCAATGTCATTCAACATCAAATCAGTGGAGTAGTGCGATAGTGTTTTATCTTCCATGCCTTCTTTCACCGTTTCAAACCCGGCAAGAAAGGCAACTCCGCAGCTAAGGGTATGTGTGGCATTTAACAACCGAAGCTTCAGTTCGCGATAAATAGTAATATCCGGTGCGATAATAACGCCTTTATCGACCTGACTAAAGGTTAAAATTGATTTTACTTTTTCATCCCCTTCGATGGCCCATAGCCGATAGGCTTCGGCAACGGTCAAGAGTTTATCGGTATAGCCAAAGTCATTTCCAAATTCCACGGCTACTTTGGCTTCCGGTTTTCCGGGAACAATACGATCTACCAAGGAACTGCAAAAGTGATTGCAATCGGTCAACCATTTTGTAAAAGCCGTATCAAGCGCATTGAATTCTGCCAATTCAAATACAATGGCTTTTAGTTTCTTGCCGTTATCCGGAATTAATTCTGTTGGGATGATGACCATTCCACTTTCGGCACTTCCATGAAAGGCGGTGAACCTTTCAAATAAGAAAGCCAACAGCTTGGCCGGAAAAGAGGTGGGTGGGGTTTGATGAATGTTTTCCAAAACTAACTGCAACCCCACCTCAGTTGTATTTGAAATGACAATTTGTATTTCTTTATTATGAGCGCAAACTAAAATACCATCCCATTGAGTTGAAGCAGAAAGGACGCGACTTATTGCGGAACAAATAATGTTTTCTTGCACTTCAGCACCATTTTCGATGCCTCTTATGGCTAAGGTGTACAAACTGTCTTGTTGATCAAAGGCGGATGAAGACCCTGAAGAGGTAGATTTTACGACTACGATACGGCCATTAAAAATCCCCTGACGGTTTGCTTTGTCAATGAAATAATCAGGCAGACCGCGAAGTAAGACCCCGGTGCCGAATTGCAGCACTTTTTCAGGCAATTGAAAAATCGAATCGTTCGGTTTGATTAATTCACTGTTGGAGATATCTTTTAAATTTTGTCTTGACAGGATCATTCATTCAATTTTTTAACGTTTCAATTAATAACCGATGTTATGCACTTAATGATTTCTTAGTGGCAATAGCTATCTGATTATTCCAATTCAACCATAGCCTTGATAACTCCACTGGAAGGGTCGAGCCATTTTTCAAATTCATTTTTTACCTCATCAAATTTTACCCGATGCGTAATGTATTTGGTGAGATCAATTGATCCATTTTTTATTGTAGAGATAACTTTTTGAAAATCTTCACGTGTGGCATTCCGGCTGCTCATCAGCGTAGCTTCACGTTTATGAAATTCAGGATGACTAAAACTGATGTCTCCTTTTTGCAGGCCAACCAGCACATAACATCCGGTGGGCGCCATGTAATTAAATGCATTATTGATTGCCTTTAGGTTTCCAGTGGCGTCAATAACTACCATTGGCATGTCACCTCCTGTGAGCTCTAAAAGTTGTTGCGTGACATCCGACTCTGTTGCTGAGATGATGTGATCTACATTCAATTTTTTCTTACAGAATTTCAATCGAGTTTCGTTGGTGTCTAAAGCGATTACTTTTCCTTTCGCCAGACTTGCAAATTCCATCACGCCTAAGCCTATTGGGCCTGCACCAATAACCAAGACAAATTCACCTGGCCTTACACCTGCTCTGCTTATGCTGTGGGCACCAATGGCCATGGGTTCTACCAAAGCCAATTCATCTAGGGTTAGCCCTTCGCCATGCAACAGTGAATAAGAAGGAACGGATAAATATTCAGCCATTCCTCCATCGCTATGTACACCGCAAACATTTATACTCGCACAACAGTTCGGTCTTCCATTACGACAGGCAATGCATTTTCCACAATAAAAATAGGGGGTGAAAGTCACCGTCTCTCCATTTACAAATCCATCAGCACCGTCACTTTCAATAATTTCTGCTGAAAGTTCGTGGCCTAAAACCCTTGGATAATTGAAAAAAGGCTGAGTGCCTTCGAAGGCATGTAAGTCCGTGCCGCAAATTCCTATTCGTTTTATTTTTAGAATCGCGTTTCCTTTTGTTAGCAAGGGTTTTTCGCGATTGATATATTCTAAATTTCCTGGCGTGGAGCAGATTAAGGTTTTCATTCCATATTTGTCACCGTAGCAGTTCCCTTGATATCACCATCTTTTGTATCTCTGTTGTGCCTTCGTAAATCTGAGTGATTTTGGCATCGCGCATGAGGCGCTCCACGTGAAATTCTTTTACGTACCCATACCCACCATGAATTTGTACGGCTTCGGTAGTAACTTCCTGCGCAATTTGTGAAGCGAATAACTTGGCCATTGCTGCAGCCTTTACGAAATCCTTTTTCTGATCTTTTAGATAGGCTGCTTGCCAAACTAATAACCTGGCCGCATTGATTTTAGTGGCCATGTCGGCCAATTTAAATTGGATAGCCTGGTGTTCGCTTAAGTGCTTGTTAAATGCTTTTCTTTCCTTCGAATATTTTAGTGCCAATTCGTAAGCACCAGTAGCAATACCAAGTGCTTGAGCTGCAATTCCAATTCTTCCTCCATTCAACGTAGTCATGGCAAAGGTGAAACCAAATCCATCATCCCCTATGCGATTTGACTTCGGCACTTTTACATCGGTGAACATGAGGGAGTGGGTGTCGCTTCCGCGAATGCCCATCTTATCTTCTTTCTTGCCAACAACAAAACCGGGCATGCCACGCTCAACAATCAACGCATTTATCCCCTTATGTTTTTTCTCTGGGTGCGTTTGTGCAATTACAACATACACGCTTGCACTTTTGCCGTTAGTGATCCAATTCTTTGTTCCGTTCAATAAATAATAATCACCTTTGTCTTCAGCTGTTGTGCGCTGCGAGGTTGCATCGCTTCCTGCCTCTGGTTCCGACAAACAAAAGGCACCGATGTATTCGGCTGTGGTGAGTTTATTTAAATATTTTTCCTTTTGTTCTTCAGTACCAAACCTTTCAATCCCCCAACAGACTAATGAGTTGTTTACAGACATGCACACGGAAGCGGATGCATCAATCTTTGAAATCTCTTCCATAGCCAAAACGTACGAGATAGAGTCCATGCCTCCACCGTTGAATTTAGGGTCGGCCATCATGCCCATAAAACCCAGCTCCCCCATTTTTTTAATTTGTTCGGCTGGGAATTTCATTTCTGTGTCGCGCTCAACTACACCTGGTAAGAGTTCAGTTTGCGCAAAGTCGCGGGCTGCTTTTTGTACGGTGAGTTGTTCTTCGGTAAGTTCAAAATTCATAGTAGGATTTGTGTCAGGACTAGATAGTGATGTTTTGTAAACAAAAAATAAGGCCTGAGGTTTAGCTCAGGCCAGTAAATATAAATCAGGATTTAATGATTTACATGAGGATTTAAAATTTTAATCTCGTGCACCTAAATATTGCATCACATAATAAATCAACATGGTGATGGCGCCTATGGCTGCCACAACGTACGTTAGTGCTGCCCATTTCAAGGCGTCTTGTGCCATTCCCAATTCACTCGGAGTCACAATGTTTCTTGTTTTAACCCATGCCAATGCCCTGCGACTTGCATCAATTTCTACCGGCAAGGTAATCACAGCAAAAAGTGCGAATACGCCATAGCAGACAATCATAATTAACAGAGCAGTTTTCCAAGGAAGAAATCCATGGGCAAAGAAACTACCGAATAACATGGCCATAAAAATGAAGTTAAGTACACTTGCACTTATATTCTGCACCGGCACCATGGCGGATCTCAATTGAAGCATGGAATAAGCATTTGCATGTTGCACCGCGTGACCACACTCGTGCGCGGCAACGGCTGTAGATGCGGCATTACGGCCGAAGAAAACTTCCTGGCTAAGATTTACCGTTTTTGATGTTGGATCATAATGGTCTGTAAGTTGACCTTCCACAGAAACCACCTGCACATTGTGAATGCCATTGTCAGTCAGCATTAATCGGGCGATTTCAGCACCGGTTAGGTCGCGGCTTAAATGCGCTTGAGAATACTCTTTGAATTTACTTTTCAATTTTGAACTCACCAGCCAGCCGATGAGCATAAAAAATCCTGCGATTAATAAATAGCCAATTCCCATAGTTCTATTTGTTTATATTTTTTTAATTTTTTCTACAATTCGGGTGGTGGAATAACCGGGAACAAAATCAATGGTTTTTACTACCCCGCCATTCTTTTGAACAACATCTGCGCCAACGATATTTTCTGCCAAATAGTCACTTCCTTTAACGAGAATGTTGGGGAGGAGTTGCGAGATCAAATTTAACGGTGTGTCTTCATCAAAATAAACCACCAAGTCTACAAATTCTAAAGCCGCAAGCACTCTGGCTCTCGACTTTTGATCCTGAAGTGGCCGTTCGGGGCCTTTGAATCGACTCACAGAATTGTCGGTATTTAAGCCGATTACCAATTTATTGCCCAGGTTTCTGGCATTTTCGAGGTAATCGACATGTCCCAAATGCAGCAGGTCGAAGCATCCATTTGTAAATACAACTTTTTGGCCTGCGGCTTGCCATTCCTTCACTTGTAGAGTCGCATTTGCGAGTGATTTTATTTTATCTGCGGTCATTGGATGCAAAGTTAATGGTAAATGGGCAATCGTTAAAAGTCATTACTTATCTTCACGATTAACAATTTTCATGAAGAGTTCAACCCAAAGAAATACCGAAATCATCAAATCCATTGCCAACGAATTGGAGTTTAGCTTCTGTGGAATTGCCAAAGCAGAGTTTTTAAAAGAGGAAGCACCCCGGCTCGAACAATGGCTGAAGCGTGGCTATGCCGGGCAAATGGGCTATCTCGAAAAAAACTTTGACAAGCGCCTTGACCCAAGGCTGTTAGTTCCCGAGGCTAAATCAGTGGTGAGTTTGGTTTACAATTATTACCCGAAAAAAGACTTGGCAACAAATAATTTGAGCAACTTAAAAACTGCCAAATATGCTTATGGGGAAGACTATCATTTTGTTGTCAAGGACAAGTTGAAGCTTTTCATGACTCGGATTCAAACTGGAATTGGAGAGGTAAGCGGTCGTGTTTTTGTGGATTCGGCACCGGTGCATGAACGGGCGTGGGCAAAAAAGGCAGGGCTGGGTTGGATTGGAAAAAATTCTTTATTGCTCAACCGAAGTATGGGCAGTTTTTTCTTTTTGGCCGAGCTGATTCTCGACCTGGAATTGGAGTACGATGGACCAGTAAAAGACTATTGCGGCTCGTGCACCGCTTGCATGGATGCCTGCCCTACCGATGCCATTCCGCAGCCTTATGTGGTGGATGGCAGCAAGTGCATTTCTTATTTTACCATCGAATTGAAAGAAGAAATCCCGCAGGAGGTAAAGGGAAAATTTGATAATTGGATATTTGGTTGTGATGTCTGTCAGGATGTATGCCCTTGGAATCGATTTGCAAAACCGCATAACGAGCCAAGGTTTGAGCCGCACTCCGATTTAGAAAAAATGAAAACGGAAGATTGGCAAGAAATTACGGAGGAAGTGTTTCAAAAGCTTTTTAATAAATCGGCAGTGAAGCGGACGAAGTTTTCAGGTTTGAAAAGAAATATTAAGTTTTTGAAAAAATAAAAATCCCGCTTTTGGCAGGATTCGTTAAGACAAACAAAAATTTAATGTTAGGCAACCACAAAACAACGATTCAAAATCGCACCGTATTGGCCCTCATAATTGGCATAGCACCAGTTTTTGAGCTCCTGCACCTCATCGGCTATCAGCATTTTGATGGC
>DAHVFH010000105.1 GCA_027317105.1 Cytophagales bacterium | reverse complement strand
ATCGTAGTCGGGTTCAGCCTTGCGTTTGGTGATTCGATCGGTGGTTTTATCGGAAACCCTGGAACATTTTTTATGTTTCAGCATGTGCTGGACGGCAAGCCCTGGTCGCTCGCGCCAACCATACCGCTGGTGGTTTTCGCTTTCTTTCAATTGAAGTTTGCCATTATCACCCCTGCCCTTATTACTGGCACATTTGCAGAACGGGTGAAATTCAAATCGTACATCATTTTCCTGGTTCTATTTTCGCTCTTTATCTACGCACCCTTGGCGCATTGGACATGGCATCCAGATGGCTTCTTGTTCAAATTGGGCGTTCTTGATTTTGCCGGTGGCACGGTGGTTCACATGTCTGCTGGCTTTGCAGCGTTGATTGCCTCCATCTACCTACGCGATAAATCGGTGGTAAAACAAGCCATTGCGCCCGCGAACATTCCGTTTGTGTTATTAGGAACAGGCCTTCTGTGGTTCGGTTGGTTTGGTTTCAATGCAGGCAGCGCATTAAGCGCTGGAACCTTGGCTGCATCAGCCTTCGCAACCACCAATACGGCATCTGCCGCTGCTGGTCTATGCTGGGTACTGTTTGATGTTGTTCGGGGTAAGAAACCCTCTGCCCTTGGTTTTTGTATCGGAGCCGTGGTAGGATTAGTCGCTATCACACCAGCTGCCGGCTTCGTCACGATCCCTTCCAGTTTGTTCATCGGAACTGTTGCCGCACTGATTAGCAACGTTGTGGTTCACTGGAAATCCAAAACTTCATTGGAAGATACGCTTGATGTATTCCCTTGCCACGGTGTAGGTGGACTTGTTGGAATGATCATGACCGCCATTTTTGCAAATACAGCCATCAACAGTGCCAACACCACAGGCAATGGATTATTCTTTGGTGAAACGGCTCTTTTCAAAGTGCACATGATCGGTCTGGTCATTGTGATTGCCTATGTCACTATTGGATCATTCATCATTCTCAAGATCACAGATTTAGTTTCCACGTTGCGAGTAACCTCTGAAGAGAAAATGATTGGAAGTGATTTCAGCCAACATGGTGAAAACCTTCATCCTGCTGACGTAATAAAGGCTGCTTAGTATTATTTCTGGAAGGGCATTTTTGCCCTTCCTTTTTTACTGATTTATCCAAAAAATAATTTAAGCGGCTAAAGAATTGACTAAAATTTAAAAAAACAACCCATGAGAAAATATTTACAACTCACCCTTTTTTACTTCTCTAATATAGCGGCAACAGGCGTTTTCGCGCAAGACTCCACCGCAGTGAAAGAGGAAAAGCCAAAGATAACCATGTCTGGATATATCGATTCATACATACTGCATGCTTTCAACAACCCGAAATCGCAAACGCTCATGGGAAACCCGGCCATCCACGGTGGATATCCTGTTGGTCGCGCGTTTGATCGTTTGGACAATCAATTCGCACTAGGGTTGGTTCAAACAAAGTTTACCTATTCTGACAAGAAATCTGATTTGGTTATCGATCTTACGTTTGGGCCAAATGCCGAATTAGGAAACTTTGGAAACACACCAGCAGCCACTAATCCGAGTTACAATACCAGTTTGTATTATCCGAGCGGTCCTAACAGCGGATACGTATCCCAGTTATATGGAACATCAGCGGCAATTAAACAAGCTTATTTTACCTACCGGGCAACCAGTAAATTAAGCTTTACCCTTGGACAGTTCGGAACACACATAGGCTACGAAGTGATTGATGCCCCCATCAACTATAATTATTCACTCTCCAACCTTTTCAATAACGGCCCTTTCTATCACATTGGCATGAAGGCCAATTACATCTTTTCTGATAAGGTCATCCTCATGGCTGGCTTGGTAAATAACTGGGATAACCTTGTGGCGAACAACACACAAAAAACCGCTATCGGGCAATTGTTTCTTAATCCTGCAAAAGGATTTAATGTCTATATAAATTACATCGGAGGATATGGTAACGATACCTACATCTCCACGTTAGTTCAACAAGGAGCAGGATACCTTAATAATTACACGCGCCAATTATTCGACCTAACAACCGGATACCAGATTACTTCGAAGTTTTACCTTGGCTTGAATGCGGCTTATGGTTTCTACAACTTCAAAGCGGCTACTGATAATGATGCGGTGGCCATCAAAGCGGCATACGGTACATCTAAGCCTGCATGGGGAGGGGTTGCCCTTTACTCTAACTATGCCTTTAGCGACATCGTTGGCCTGGGCGTTCGCTATGAATATTTTAATGACGACCATTATGTGCGCTACATCGGCACGACCAACACCGCGTTGACGGTAACGATGCCCATCACCCTAGCCGATGGACATTTGATCGTTAAGCCGGAATTCAGAATGGATCAGGCCGCCAGTGTAAATGGTGTCGCGTATTACGAGAATAAAAACGGAACCGGCACAAATGGGCAACAAACCTTTGGTGCTGCTTTCATTTACAAATATTAAAACAAAAAACCGATGTCTGTTTCAATGCTAAAACTCAGTTTACTATTCCCGTTATCGTTAACCCTCCTCCACAAGGTGAACGCTCAACCTTCTGTTACACTACAGACAAATCCGAGTTTCGTATTCTCCAATGTGGTCATTGCCGATTCTGCGAAGAAGGAATTCTTATTTCAAAATGCAAAAAAATGGATAACAACGCTGGCGCACGGAAATGAAAATATGAAGCTGGATTTGATGGATTCCATAGAAGGAAGGATCGTTGCCAAAAGCTCCTATTTTGTTTACTCACAAACCGGAATCTTAAAAAAAATATCAGGGACTGTGAATTATCGGGTTTCAATAGAAGTGAAGGATAATAAGTATCGATATGAGTTTAGCGATTTTGTGTTTCATTACTATAAACAAAATCGGTATTACAACATGGTAGAGACGAAGGAGGTAAAACCCTTAGCTGAACCGAATGCACTTGGTTGGCAGAAATTATGGGAAAGTCATCGGTTGACAACATTCAATAAAATGAAAGAGCACACAAAAGAATTAGAGATCAAAATGATTGAAAAGCCGGAGCTGGCCAGTGAGAAAGTAGTCGCTAAAAAAATAGAATGGTAACCAACTAACCAAACCTAAAAATCAACTCCTATGAGCAAAACCAAAATTGAGTACATTTGGCTTGATGGATATCAGCCAACTCAGTCCCTAAGAAGTAAAACAAAAATCGTCCGTGATTTTGATGGCACCCTGGAAGGTTGCCCGGAATGGAGCTTTGACGGAAGTTCCACCGAACAAGCACCAGGAGGTTCGTCAGATTGTTTGCTGAAACCCGTTGCCTTGTTCCCTGATCCAGGAAGAAAAAAAGCCTTTCTGGTGATGTGCGAAGTGCTTAGTCCCGATGGCACACCACACCCTTCCAATGGTCGGGCGCTCATTGAAGATAACGATCGTGATTTCTGGTTTGGCTTCGAGCAGGAATATTTCTTATGGAACCCTGAAACTAATAAGCCAATTGGCTTTCCGGAAAACGGTTATCCAGATCCACAAGGACCTTACTATTGCAGTGTAGGCGCAAAGAATGCTTTTGGAAGACATATTGTAGAAGAGCATCTTGACTTGTGCCTGGAAGCAGGAATAAATGTAGAAGGGATCAACGCTGAAGTAGCCACCGGCCAATGGGAGTTTCAAGTATTTGCTAAAGGGGCCAAAGAAGCAGGCGACCAGGTTTGGGTGGCCCGCTATCTTCTTGAGCGTACGGCCGAAAAATACAGGGTGGCCATCAACTGGCATTGTAAACCACTCGGAGCAACGGATTGGAATGGTTCGGGCATGCATGCCAATTTCTCCAACTCCTTACTGCGCGAATGTGGATCGAAAGATGTGTATTCAAAAGTATGCCAGGCCTTTGCACCGCTGGTAAAAGAACACATGGCCGTTTACGGAGCAGACAACAATCTGCGCCTTACAGGCAAGCACGAAACCCAATCGATCGACAAATTCTCATTCGGTATTTCGGACCGCGGTGCTTCGATACGTATTCCTATCGCCACCGTTGAAAATGGATGGAAAGGTTGGCTCGAAGACCGCAGACCAAACTCTGCAGCAGATCCCTATAAAGTTGCAGGACGCATTATCCAAACCGTAAAAACCGTTGATGAATATGCCGAAGTGCATGTTAACGGAACACAAAAGTAATTTTAACCTAACTACACTAGTTATGGGTGAATCAGAATCAAAAAAAGTGAATCCCTTTTGGCGAAGCAACCGAGAGGCCATCCTATCAATCCTAATCATCCTGTCATTTATGTTCTTATTGAAATACCTTTTTACAATGGCCTGGCACGCTAAACTAAATTAACATTCTGCATTATTAAATAAGCCGTTTCAAAATTTGGAACGTCTTATTTTATTAAGACCAACGTGTTCCAAAAATCCCGTTATCTTCGGGGATGAAATTATTAATCGACATCATCGGCTGGATTGGCTCAATGGAAGTAATTGCCGCCTACGGATTGAACAGCTACCAAAAGATAAAATCCGATTCGCTTTTGTTTCAATTGCTCAACCTTACCGGTGGGATATTCCTGATCATCAACACTATTTATTACAGCGCCTATCCTTCCGCATTCATCAATGTGGTATGGGTAATAATAGCCACTCTTGCGATCTTCCAACTCGCCAGGAAAACAAAAAAATCAATTCTATGAATCGGCTTTCCACGCTCTTGTTGGTTTTCTTAAGTGGTTGCTCATCTAAAACCAAACTGCCTGCCAATCAAATTGATCAACTCTTTGCTCAAGAATTTAAGGATAATGAACCCGGGGGAGCGGTGCTGGTCATGCAAGGTGGAAGAGTAATTCTAAAAAAAGGCTACGGAATTTCTGATCTCAACACGAAAGAAAAAATCACACCGACAACCTTGTTCAACGTGGGATCAATCTCAAAAACATTTGTTTCCAATACAATCCTTTTATTAGCCGGAGATGGTAAGTTAAATGTTAACGATAGCCTCTTCCAATATTTTCCAAATTTCAAATATCCCCAGATCGCCAAACAGGTAAAGCTTCATCATTTGCTTACCCATACGTCCGGATTGCCCGACAACCGAAGAGCCTTACTCGATAGCCTTTATTTGCTCACTGCTAAAGATCAGGAAAATTGGAATCCCATCGAACAAAATGACTCTCTCCTTTTTGAGCCGGGCACACGTTTCGAATATTCCAATCCAGCTTTCAACGGATTGGCCCTAATTATTGAAAAAGTATCGGGAAAGAAATGGCAAGAAGTGGTGAAAGAAAAAATCTTTGTGCCAGCGAACATGCCAACCAGCAAAATCACTGATGGTTCATATCCTGAAACCGATGTGGCACACGGCTATCTAAAATCAGGAAGCTCGTTTGTTGAAAAAGATTATGGCGAAGAACCCACTTTTGCAGCCGCAGGAAATGGTGGCGTTTGGAGTTCGGTAGAAGAACTGGCCAATTACGAAATGGCTTTGCAGCATGGGGAAATTTTAAAAAAGGATTTGGTGGAACATTCGCGATCAATCATGCACTACTATCCATGGAGGGACAGCATGCCAGCATTTATTGGTTACAGTTGGTTCATCGGCCAAACATCAGATAGTTTAAAAATCGTTTCGCACACCGGCAGTCAAGGCGGTTTTCTTGCCGACTATGTAAGTATTCCTGAAAAAGAAATCTTTTTTGTGATCCTTTGCAATCGACCTTACCCGAGAGAAGAATTCAGAAAAAAAACCCTTTCCATATTAAACGTCCATCTTTCTCATCCACTTAAATCCTTCTAACTACCGATGAAAATTTCAATTAACACTATCTTTTGTTCACTTATTTTCAGTGTTTCATTGTTTGCCCAATCGAAGGAACAAAAACTTCAGGAACAAAAACTGAAAGATTTCGATGCCTACATCGAGAAAGCGAGAGTTGATTGGCGCGCTCCCGGAATGGCCGTGGCTTTGGTTAAAGATGGAAAAGTGATATTCAAAAAAGGCTATGGCGTTCGCGAAATAGGCAAAGAAGACGAAGTAGATACTGAAACTCTTTTCGCCTGCGCTTCTACCACCAAGGCCATGACGGTTACTTGCCTTGGAATGTTGGTGGACGAAGGGAAGTTAAAATGGGACGATTTGGTCATTACCCATTTGCCTGAATATCAGTTGTACGATCCGGCTGTTACCCGAGAACTTCGTATCCGTGATCTATTGACCCACAGCAGTGGCGTAGGCAATACCGATTTTTTATGGGCCATGATGGACGTGCCCGCAAAGGAAATACTTAACCGAATGCGGCTCGCAAAACCCAGCTACTCGCTTCGTGCAAGTTTCATCTATCAAAATGTATTTTATGTGGCAGCCGGTCAGGTGATTGAAAAAGTGAGCGGCAAACCGTGGGAGGTGTTCATTCAAGAAAGGATATTTACACCGCTTGGCATGACGCGTACGGCACCAAAGTCAAAGTACATCAAAGACAATAATCGCGTAAAACCTCACGATGAAGTTGATAAAAAGATTAAAGCCATCGGCTACACCAAAGACGATGAAATAGGGCCTGCAGGATCCGTATGGTCTTCTATTGACGACATGGGAAAATGGATGGCCTGCATGCTTGACAGCAGTAAATACGCAGGAGGTCGGTTGTTAAAACCTACCACGTGGGCTGAAATGTTCAAACCTACTGTACTTGTTCCTGCAAATGAATTTTATCCAACCATGAAAATCATTAAACCCAACTGGACAACTTATGGGTTTGGATGGTTTCAGCACGACTACAAAGGAGAGAAGATCAACTACCACACCGGAAGCCTTTCTGGGCTTACGGCCATGCATGCCCAGTTGCCCGATCAAAAGTTGGGGATTTACGTTTTCGGAAATTTCGATCATGCCGAAGTACGCCACGCTTTGGTCTACAAAGCTTTTGATGTTTTTGCTTTGGGCGGAACAACCGATTGGAGCCAGAAATTTTTGCCCTTGTATACAGACATCAAAGCTAAAAACGAAAAAGAGTTGAAAGATTTTGAGGCGAAGCGTGTTTTAAATACATCACCGTCTCTTCCTTTAGTGGATTATACCGGAAAATACACCGACCCGTTGTACGGTGATCTCCAAATCACGCTAAGTGAAAACAACCTGACGGTTAATATCAATAACTTTGAAAAAGCATCGCTACAGCACTGGCACTACAACACGTTCCGCGGCCCGTATGAAAAAGATTGGTATGGAAAAGCCGTGGCCAATTTTATTTTGGAAATAAACGGCAAGGTTCAAAAGGTGGAGTTTGAGGGGATGGGGTTTACAAAAGTCCAACCAAAATAGTTTCCTTTTTGGGAACCATTCGTTTATCTTTGTTGAGCAGTGAAAAGAATTTTGGCTAAAAGTACGTTGCGATTATTTTGGGAAAAGCATCCCGATTGTAAGCAGCACTTAAAGACCTGGCACAAAACAGCAAAAAAAATTCTGATTGGAGGTCATGTTGTGAAATTTAATTTTGAACGAAGTTGGGCATTTATCAGATTTATTGGCTCTCATCGAGAATATGACAAAATAGATGCTAAAACATTTGACCTATTATGAAATTAAAACCGATTAAAACCCAAAAAGATTATAAAACAGCACTTAGAAGGTTGGAAGAAATCTTTGACTCACCAGTAAACTCAGAACAAGGTGATGAAGCTGAAATTCTTACATTATTGATTGATAGTTACGAGAATGAAAAATATCCAATTGGTGAACCCGACCCCGTGGAGGCAATCAAAATAAGAATGGAAGAAATGGGGTTTAAACAAAATGACTTAATTGGGATTTCGGGAGAAAAAGGAAAAGTATCCGAAGTACTGAACAGAAAAAGAAAGCTTAGTTTAGCGATGATCAGAAACCTTCATAAAAAGTTGAACTTGCCTCATTCTGTCTTGATACAAGAATATAAGTTGTCAGCTTAGCCGATCTCTATCACCACGTCATCGGTAATCGGGTGGCCGACACAGGTTAACACATAGCCTTCCGCACGCTCGGATTGCGATAAGCCCTCTTCTTCGTCCAGTTTTACTTTACCTGAAAGCGCGCGACCACGGCAAGCGGTACAAAGTCCGCTTTGGCAAGAATAGGGCAAATCGATTCCCAAATCCAAAGCCGTTTCCAGAATGGCCCGGTTTGGTTCCACCACAAACTTATATTCCTGGCCATCATAGCGAACAGTCACTTCATGAGCCGTGTTGCCACTTTTCACAGCCGCTTTTTGCTCGTCTTTTTTATCTTTATCAATAACCCCCGTCACAAAACTTTCCTTGAAAATTTTCTCCTTTGGAATATGATGTTCTGTTAATAAAGTATCCACATTTTTCATCATCCCTTCCGGACCGCACATGAGGTACGTGGTTTTATCCAGTCCCCAATCTGGAATGCGCTCGAAGAGTTTTTCCAGCATCTCCTTGTTAAGTAGGCCGGAGTAGCCTTGCCAATTCATGGGTGCATTATCAAGAATGTGGATCACATGCACGCGGCCTTCGAATTCCGTTTGCCACTTGTCTAACTCATTCTTAAAAATGATGCTGTCAATATCGCGATTCGCGTAAATCAATGAACAGATACTATCGGGTTCTTGCGAAATCAAGCTCTTCATGAGCGACATGATTGGCGTGATGCCACTTCCGCCCGCAAACATGACCAAATGTCTTTTCTTGTCTTGCGCATATTCAGTGGTAAACTGCCCCATGGGCTCAAGTACCTTCATTTTATCCCCTTTCTTTAGATGATCGGGAATCCAATTGCTCATCAGCCCATTGTCTACCCGCTTTACCATCACCGTGAGATGGTCGTCAATAAAAGGAGACGAGCAAATAGAATAAGCCCTACGCACTTCCTTTCCATCAACGGTAGTAATCAAGGTTAAAAATTGACCTGATTTGTAGTTGAGTTTTCCACTAGCCGGATGCTCAAAGTGAAGCGAAATAGAATCCTTCGTTTCTTTTACGATATCTTTTACCGTCAGCTCATGATAATGAGGCCCAACGGGTTCCTTTTTTTTCTCACTCTTTTTAAATAATCCAAAAGCCATAACACAGTTTTAATAAACTATAAACACAAACCGAGCCGCAAAGTTAATCTTCTTGTTTGTAAAAATTGAGCCAACTCAAGTATTAAAGAGAAAACTCCTGACAGCTTGAAATTGGCACATGCCCCGCTTTTGTTAATTTTAAGGTTTAAACCCCATTTGTTTTGCAATTGAACCAAATCACCGCAATTTCACCCATTGACGGACGGTACTTTGAAACCGCCAAACCACTTGCTAATTATTTCTCTGAATATGCCCTTATCCGTTACCGGATTTTGATCGAAGTGGAATATTTCATTTCCCTCTGCGAATATCCCTTGAATGAACTCAAAACCTTCCCAAAAGTTAAGGCAGATCATCTGCGGAAAATTTATCAGGAATTTAACGAAGCGGACGCCCTAAAAATCAAAGAAATTGAAAAAACCACCAACCACGATGTGAAAGCCATCGAATATTTTTTAAAGGAAAAATTTGATACCCTGGAATTATCCTCGTTTAAAGAATTCATTCACTTCGGCCTTACCTCGCAAGATATCAACAACACGGCCACTCCACTATTGCTGAAAGAATTTTTGGAAAAACAATTTTTACCGGAACTGAATAAATTAATCTTGCTCCTTGATTCACAATCTGAAACATGGAAAGACGTTGCTATGCTGGCACGAACGCATGGCCAACCCGCCTCTCCTACCAGATTGGGAAAGGAGATTGCTGTATTTAGTACCCGAATTAAGAAGCAACTCGATCTTTTAATAACTATTCCCCATTCAGCGAAATTTGGCGGAGCTACCGGAAACTTCAACGCTCACCACGTTGCTTATCCTGAAATTAACTGGATCAGTTTCGGAAATCTTTTTGTGAGCAAGTATTTAGGTCTTGAGCGAAGCCACCCTACCACGCAGATTGAACACTACGATAATCTTGCTGCCCAGTTTGATAATTTAAAACGGATCAACACGATCCTCATCGACTACAGCAGGGACGTGTGGCAATATGTTTCGATGGGTTATTTCAAACAAAAAATCAAAGCGGGCGAAATTGGTAGCAGTGCGATGCCGCACAAAGTAAACCCGATCGACTTTGAAAATGCCGAAGGGAATTTAGGCTTGGCCAACGCCCTGTTTGAACATCTCTCAGCGAAACTTCCGATCTCCCGCCTACAACGCGACCTCACCGATTCCACCGTACTTAGAAATATTGGCGTACCGATGGCGCACACCTGGATTGCGATGAAGTCGCTGGTTAAAGGCATTAACAAATTAGAGTTAAACAAAGCGGCCATCGACCACGACCTTGAAGAAAACTGGGCGGTTGTGGCGGAAGCTATTCAAACCATTTTACGAAAAGAAGGTTATCCCAATCCGTATGAAGCGCTAAAAGAACTCACCCGGAAAAACGAAAAGATCACGCAGCTAACCATTCAAAACTTTATTGATGGATTGGAAATCAAAAAAGAATTGAAAGAGCACCTGAAGAAAATAACACCCTATAATTATGTAGGGATTGTTTAAATTGACATCCATAAACTATTAATATGACAACTGCTATTGAACATTTTCGTAACTTAGTTTCGCTGTCCATTGCTGATGGAACCATCCAAGAATCGGAGCGCGTGGCACTTTCAAAAATTGCTTTTGATCGGGGAATACCCATGAACCGAATGAATGTGATGCTTAGCAAGGCCAATGAATACGTATACCTCATCCCACAAAACATGGTTGATCGCGAACAGCAATTGGAAGAGATGATCAATTTCGCTAAAGTAGATGGCGAATTTAGTAAATCAGAGCTTGATCTGATCACCCTAGTCGCCCATCGCCTGGGCTTTTCCAAAAAAGAATTGGAACAATTTATTAAGGACAGCGAGGGACGTCAGAAATAGTTTGCAAAAAAACTTAAAAACCACTCACCCAATGTACACCATTGAAAAAGTCAGTTCAGATGAAGCCCAGCAGTTGATCAACTTCTGCGTTCAGCAAGCGAAGAAAAACAATAAAAGTATTGCCGTTTCGGTTTGTGGTCCGGAATGTGAACTGATTGCGTTCATTCGCATGGATGGAACAAGCGTGGCTGCCTCAAAGATTGCGCAGAATAAAGCGTACACTTCTGCAAGCGATCGTGCCGAAACCAGCAAAATGGGCGAGCGAATGCGCGGCAAAGACAATCCTGCCTTTTGGGGCGATGAACGGATTACTGGTTTTGGTGGTGGTGTTCCGATCATTCAAAACAACAAAGTGATTGGTGGGCTTGGCGTGAGTGGCCTACCCGAAGCCGATGACGAACAACTGGCGAAAGATGCCGTGAAAGAGGTGTTTGGTATTAGATAGTTTAGTTAGTATAATGATAGACTGTGGTAAAACAATGAGGAAAGAGATTGAAGGTAATAAAATTCAACTATCCCAGCCTTAGATGAAAGTATTCCAGATCTATTTTGGAATAGTTAATTAACTTCATTTCTCACGAACTCACGTTTAATTTACCAAAAAAACTCTTACGGATTTTTTTTAACTTTACTTCATGGAATCAAAATGGATGGAGCGAATTACTGTTGACCTCGAAAAATGCGGTGGCCGGCCGTGCATAAGGGGAATGAGAATCCGTGTCTCGGATATTATTGATCTTTTGTCGGCAGGACTAACTCGCGAGCAAATCCTTGAAGAATTGCCCGATTTGGAAATGGCCGATTTTGATGCCGCTTTGAAGTATGTAAGCTTTACGCTCGATCATCCGGTCATTGCCGTATGACGTTTTGGGTTGATGCTCATAATATCACCGTCAATTGCGCTCTGGATCAATGAAGCGTTCCCAGGAATTGAAGCCATTTCTTTCCGCTCACTTGGTTTTCGGGACGCCAAAGATTTTCATGTATTCACAGAAGCAAGAAAAAAGAATACCATTCTTATAAGTAAGGATGCAGGCTTTCAAAAATTAGTTCAAAAATATGGCTCCCCTCCAAGTTTAATTCGGATTACTTGCGGTAACACCTCCAATGAAAAATTGAAGACTATTTTGTCATTTGCCTTTCCTAAAGCATTGAAACTTCTAGAAAAAGGTGAAGTCATTATTGAGATCAATGACGAGTTAACTAGCAAATAGTCAATGTCTAAAACTCACTTTTGGCCATGGATTGCAACGGAAAGCCTGAAGGGGACCGGAATGTATTGCCGGACTTGACATTTCCAGATTGCTTTTTGAAAGCCGGGTAGGACGCTCCTTTCGACAGAACAAGGCCGTCAAAACAATCAATTCAGCCCCATTTCCTATCTTTCAATTGCTTTTGGCTGTTCCAAATCCATTTTATACCTTTGCAACCCATTTTAAAACAAATTAATTAACCATGAGCAACTACGAGACAGTATTCATTCTCAATCCCGTTTTGTCTGAAGACCAGGCAAAGGATGCTGTCGAGAAATTCAAGAAGGTGCTGACCAAGGACAAAGCCGAGGTCATCAACGTAGAACAATGGGGACTAAAAAAGATGGCTTATCCCATCCAAAACAAGTCCACCGGTTTTTACAACCTTATCGAATTCGCGACAGAGAACACCGGCATCATCAATACCCTGGAAACTGAATTCAGGCGTGACGAATCCGTGATGCGCTTTTTGACTACCGTGCTGGATAAGCACGCGATAGCCTACAATGCACGCAGGCGCAAAGGTGAGTTCAATAGAAACAAGAAAACCACCACCACAACGAAGACAACCACTAAAAAAAGAGAGGGAGCTGAAGCATGACACTGATGAACGAACCCATTAAGCGCGCTGAGGTAAAACCGAAGTATTGCCGCTTTAAAAAGAACGGAATCAAATACATTGATTACAAAGACCCCGATTTCTTGTTGAAATTTATCAACGAACAAGGCAAAATATTGCCCCGCAGACTCACTGGCACAAGCTGGAAGTTTCAAAACAAAGTGGCGCAAGCCGTGAAGCGTGCAAGGCACATCGCCATATTGCCGTACCTGGCTGACCAAATGAAATAACCGATAAACCTTGTAATACTATGGAAATCATTTTGACACAAGACGTAACAGGGCTGGGTTACAAAAACGATACAATAAAAGTAAAGGCCGGCTATGGCCGTAACTACCTCATCCCTTCGGGCGTGGCATTAATTGCCAATGGCCCCAATAAAAGAAAAGTAGCCGAAGACATCCGTCAAGTATCGCACAAAGCCGCAAAGCTGAAGCAAGATGCCGAATCTTTGGCTGCCAAAATAGGCGAAATATTAGTTGAAATCGGTACAAAAGCTGGTGAAACAGGCAAGATATTCGGTGCCGTCACAGCCCTGCAGGTGAGTGATGCCTTGAAGGTTAAGGGCTTTGAGGTTGACCGCAAGAAGATTAGCTTCAAAGAGCAACCCAAGGAACTCGGAACTTATGCTGCACTGTTAGATCTTCACAAAGAAGTGAAGCACAACATTCAAGTGAAAGTAGTCGCTGAGTAAACCGCTTAAATATCAAACGAAGCCCGAGGGAAACCTTGGGCTTTTTCTTTTGTCTTATAATCGTTAACAGCCAGTCCGAATACCTATTAACGATTAACTTTCGCTTCGATTTTACCGACCAGTTCATCGTACCAATCCTGTCCGTATTTTCGGATCAGTGGGTCTTTCAGGAATTTATAGAGCGGCACTTGCAGGGATTTGCCATAGCTACAGGCCGCAGAGCAAATGTTCCACTCATGATAGTTTACGGCTTCAAAATTTTTCTTTTTGGTGATCCGAATTGGATAGAGATGACAGGAGATTGGTTTGCGATATTGGATTTTGCCATCCAGATACGCCTGTTCAATTCCACATTTTAGCACGCCAACCTTGTCGTAGTGCGCGTAAGCACATTCGCGCCCTTCGATAGTCGGGGTGGAAAAATCCCCGTCTTCATCCAAAATATAGGGTCCTTGCTCTTCAATGCTTTTAAGGCCATCTGCGGTGAGGTACGGTTTTACCTTCTCTTGAATATCCTCCATGATAGAAAGCTCATCTTCTTCAAGAGGTGCCCCAAGGTCACCTTCCACACAGCATGCGCCCTTGCATTTTTCGAGATGGCAAACAAATTCAACTTTGGCTATGTCATCGGAAACCAAAACCTCTCCTACTTTGATCATATTTATTGAATAACTTCTGCAAGGTAATAAGACTATATCGACATGACACAACAGTTTTTATATCTTTGCTATATGAAAGAAGTTACACTAGCCATAGAAGATAAGAAATTTGAAACATTCATAGAATTCGTGAAAACGTTAGATTATGTGAAAGTTTCAAAAGACGAATTTACTGTCAGGGATTTTCAGAGAAGCCTTAAAGAAGTAAAATTGATTCAATCCGGGAAACTACCAAAAAAACAGATAGAAAAGTTATTGAATGAGTTATAAGATTAATTATACCTCGGATTTTGAACGTCACTTAAAAAGGCTATCGAAAAAATACAAATCCCTTCCCCTTGATCTCTCTCGATTGGTTGATCAATTGAAAAGTAACCCCGAATTCGGAATTCCATTAGGCTTTAATCTCTACAAAATCCGATTAAAAATTTCATCGAAGGGAAAAGGAAAATCTGGGGGTGCAAGAGTAATTACTTTTCTGATAAGGCAAGAGAAGGAAATTTACTTAGTTGCCATTTACGACAAGAGTGAAATTGAGAATTTACAAAAGGATCAGCTTAAGCTATTAGTATCCAACGCTGGCCTAATTTGAAAGAAATAATGGATTATCTAAAATCTTTAAACGAACCACAACTCGAAGCCGTCATCAATACCGAAGGGCCGTGTATGATCATTGCCGGAGCAGGATCTGGGAAGACGCGCGTACTCACCTACCGCATTGCCCACCTTATTAAAGACAAGAATATCGACCCGTTCAATATTATGGCGTTGACTTTCACGAATAAGGCGGCCAAGGAAATGCGTGATCGAATTGAAAAAGTGGTTGGCTCAGATGCTCGTAATCTTTGGACAGGAACTTTTCACTCTGTCTTTGCGAGGATCTTGCGTGCAGAAGCCCATCATCTGGGGTATCCCAATAATTTTACCATTTATGATACCGATGACTCCAAGTCACTACTCAAAAGTATTGTCAAAGAGATGGGATTGGACGAAACGCAATACAAAGCTAACACGATTTATAACCGAATATCCAGTGCTAAAAATAAATTGATCGGCTGGCAAGAATATCTAGCCAACCCCATGCTGATGGGCGATGATGCCGGAAATATGCGTCCAGAAATTGGCAATATATTCAAAGCCTATTCGCTGCGCTGCTTCAAAAGTGGTGCAATGGATTTTGATGATTTACTTTTTAACACAGACAAACTTTTCCGTGAACATCTAGAGGTGTTAAATAAATACCAACAACGTATTCATTATGTTTTAGTAGACGAGTTTCAGGACACCAATCTTTGCCAATACTTCATCGTTCGAAAATTGGCAGCCGTAAGACAAAATGTCTGTGTGGTGGGCGATGATGCCCAGAGTATTTATGGATTTCGCGGTGCGGATATTTCCAATATTCTCAACTTTGAAAAAGATTATCCCGATTTGCGGATCATCAAACTGGAACAAAACTATCGATCCACCAAAACGATCGTGGATGCAGCGAATTCTGTCATCGCCAAAAACAAAGCACAACTCCCGAAAAATGTCTGGACGGAGAATGAAGAGGGAAACCTCATTGAATTGATCAAAGCAGTTTCTGACAATGAAGAAGGGCGATTAGTAGCCTCTTCCATCTTTGAAGAAAAAATGCAAAATCAATACATGCTCAGCGACTTTGTGGTGCTGTTCCGCACCAATAGCCAGAGCCGTTCCATTGAAGAAGCACTTCGCAGAATGAACGTCAAGTACAAGGTGGTAGGGGGATTGTCATTTTATCAACGCAAAGAAATCAAAGACCTACTCGCCTACTTACGCTTCTCACTCAATCAACAAGACGAAGCCTCCTTTCGGAGAATAATAAATCTACCCAAGCGGGGCATAGGCGACACGACCATCGACAAAATAGTAGTTGCCGCTAATGACCATGCCATTTCTATTTGGGAAGTTTTGGAAAATGCGCCTTCTTTTTTAGGAACGGGGCGCTCTTCTGGGGCAATCGAAGATTTTGTCACAAAGATTAAACGCTTTGGCGTAGAGATTCAAAACAAAGATGCCTATGAAGCCGCCTCTGAAATCGCCAAGTCATCGGGCTTGCTTAAAGAACTATACGAAGATAAAACCGCGGAAGGGTTAAGCCGATTTGAAAACGTTCAAGAATTGCTCAACGCGATCAAAGAATTTGTAGACGATCCGGAAAAAGAAGATAAGGGACTAGGTGCCTTCCTGCAAGAAGTTTCCCTCGTGACTGGTCAGGACGAAAATAAGGATAACGATCCCGACAAGGTTACCCTAATGACCATTCACATGGCCAAAGGATTAGAGTTTAAGAATGTTTACATTGTGGGTTTGGAAGAAGATTTGTTTCCCTCACAAATGATGTTAAGCAGTCGGGCTGAATTGGAAGAAGAACGTAGGTTGTTTTATGTGGCCATCACCAGAGCACAGAAAAAGCTCTTTCTCTCCTATGCACTTTCCCGCTATCGGTTCGGTCGTTTGAAAAACTGTGAACCTAGTCGGTTCCTTGATGATGTCGATCAACGGTATGTCAAAGTCAGTTCGAAATTTGGTGGTCGGGATTCATTTTCTCCAAACCCTAATTATGCCAAGAGCTTTGTGAGCGGCATGAAGAAAACGATAAGTTCGCAGCCTGTAAAAAAGGTGGCCGCCTACAAGCCTGCCCCCGATTTCGCACCCAGCGATACACGAGGGCTAAAAGAGGGAATGAAAGTCGAACACCCTAAATTTGGCTTTGGCATGGTGGTGAAAATGGAGGAATTAGGAGCCGAACGCAAGGCAAAGATCAATTTTTCTGATTTTGGAGAGAAGACGTTATTGCTTAGCTTTGCCAAGTTGAAGATTCATGAGAATTAATCGCTTTTGACCCAAGCACTCGGAGGTCAGCAATTCAAAACAATATTATGATCGGAGAATACAATACCCAACGCGAAGGCATTATCTTAAAAGAATACGGCCGCAACGTTCAAAAATTAGTCAATTACATTCGCACCATCCCTGACAAGGAAAAGCGGACAACCATGGCTACCACACTGATCGAGTTGATCAAACAGTTAGCCCCAGTGGTAAAAGAAGCGCACGAAAATCCGCAGCGGATGTGGGATGATCTTTACATTATTGCCGATTTCAACCTCGATATTGACAATCCATTCACTACCCCAGACCGCACTATTCTATTTAAAAAGCCACGCAAGATGGAATATCCTCAAAGCGATGTGCGTTTTAAACACTACGGAAAAAACATCGAACGCCTGGTGGCGGAAGCCATCAAAAAAGAAGACCCACAAGAGCGCGAAGAGGCCACTATCTATTTGGGTAAATTGATGAAGACTTTTTACAGCAATTGGAATAAAGAAACGCTGGATGACTCCGTGATTGTTAAAGATATCACCCTCATGTCGAAAGGCAAATTGACGTTGAACCTCGACAAAGTACGCGAAGACAATTTATTCGAGAAGCTGTATCGTGAGAAAAAGAAATTGCGCCCTGAAGGTAACCCACGTGACAACAGGGATAATCGAAACCGCGGCAGCAACCGCCCGTTCAATAAGAACCGTCACCAACACCGCAGGCGTGACCAATGAGTTCGTTTAAGATTAAAGGAGGACAGAGACTAAAAGGTGAGATCACTCCGCAAGGGGCAAAAAATGAAGCGCTCCAAGTAATCTGCGCCCCACTGCTTACGTCTGAGCCTGTAACAATCCACAACATCCCCGATATTATCGATGTCAATAAATTGATTGACTTGGTCAGCGAACTAGGCTGTAAAGTTGAGAAATTGAAAAAAGGATCTTATCGATTCACCGCATCCAATATTAATATTGCTTATCTAAAATCGGAAGAGTACCGAAAAAAAGCATCCTCACTTCGCGGTTCGGTCATGTTACTCGGCCCAATCCTTGCCCGCTTTGGCGAAGCAGATCTTCCAAAACCCGGTGGCGATAAAATTGGCAGGCGCAGATTGGATACTCATTTTATTGGCTTCCAAAACCTGGGGGCTAAGTTCAATTTTGATGGGAATGAAAACCTCTTTCACATCGATGCCAGCGAATTGAAAGGCAGTTACATGCTACTGGATGAAGCTTCCGTGACCGGAACCGCCAACATTGTGATGGCAGCTGTGTTGGCTAAAGGAACAACTACCCTTTATAATGCCGCCTGCGAACCTTATTTGCAACAACTTTGCGCAATGCTTAACCGCATGGGTGCTAAAATTTCAGGCATCGGTTCCAACCTTTTGACCATCGAAGGGGTAGTGAAGCTTAACGGCACGGAGCACACGCTGTTGCCCGATATGATTGAGATTGGAAGTTTCATCGGTTTGGCCGCAATGACACAATCCGAAATCACGATCAAAGATTGTCGGGTTGATATGCTCGGCATCATCCCCGAAATCTTTAGAAGACTGGGTATCAAAATGGAGTTTCGTGGAGACGACATTCACATTCCTGCTCAGGAGCATTATCAAATCGAAACCTTCATTGACGGCTCGATCATGACCGTGGCCGATGCACCTTGGCCGGGCTTCACACCAGATTTACTAAGTATTATAC
>DAHVFH010000101.1 GCA_027317105.1 Cytophagales bacterium | reverse complement strand
GTACCGGAGTTTGCAGTCTCGCTTCCTTCAGTGCTTGCTTCGGAGCAAACCACCTTGCGACTTGCTAACAGGCTTCACCAACTCGCCTGTGAGAGACTTACACTCTCTGGAATATTCGGTATCTTCGATACCTTTGCGCTCATGCTGGGCGCACACAAAGTGAAGACATTGCCTGCTGGTAGGTTGGCGGTTGATCAGCGACCATTATTTGCCAAGTTTGAAAGGAAAAGGGAATGGATTCCGGAATTGGAGGTGGGTCACAATTCCCATTTGCTAGAATGATTGACTGTAGGAAAAGATGCTAAGACTGAGTTTGGTATATTAAGGCACACCTTGATTGCGACAGCACTCGCTAAAGCTGATGGTATAGTTGGAATGCGACAAGTATTGATGGCTTATTACATAGACTGTCTCACCAAATCAATAAGGGAGTCAATCAACTTGTTTTTTTTAAATTTGAACTTCCATCGTAGGCATTTTCGCTACCCACTTTCACAATTTGCAGAAGGCTATCTTCTTGGTGTTGAGCAGCCAGATGAGAGGAAAATCCAACTCAGAATTTAAACGTCCGCCTCAATGCAGTGTCTTTCAAATTTAATCAATCATCAATCATTAAGTTGCCCGGGCTTTAAGCCACGAATATATTGTTTAATTTTACGGCAAATTCACAATGGCCGAGAACACCTTCAAGACTAATTCATTCAAAAAACCTGAAAAGGAAAAAAAACCGAAGGGTAAATCTAAGGGATCGTTCAATTTTGATTTTTTTAAAGACCCTCGGTTTTCCCTTGCGGCAGGTTTCTTTTTGATTATCATTTCCCTTTACCTTTTTACAGCATTTCTTTCGTATCTCTTCACGGGCAAGGCTGATCAAAGCGTGGTGGAAGCGCTTTGGGAAACTGGACTTATCGATTCGGGAAGGGATGCTGAAAATTGGCTGGGCTTATATGGCGCAGTCACCTCTCACTATATGATTTTTCGGTGGCTGGGGATATCTGCTTTCTTTATGCCTCCCCTGCTTTTTTTCCTCGGTTTCAAAATGGTTTTTAAGCGCCATCTGATTTCTCTATTCTCGGCTTTTATATTTTCAGTCTTTGCGGGGTTGTGGTTGAGTTTATTGTTAGGATACATTACGCACAGCCTGGCAGGCGTAAATGAAGTTGGCTTTTTGAGTGGCGGACTGGGTTACGAACTCGCCAAGATTTCGGACGGACTTTTTGGGTGGGGAACATTTTTGATATTGGTGCTCACGCTTTTCATTTTTATCATATATTATTTTAATGTCACCTCCATCAACGCGTTTCAGGTGAGTAACCCAAAGCCAATTGGCAACGATGCGCTCACCGCTGAAGACACATTTGTTTCTCCTTATACCGATGATCTTGACAACTGGCCAGTTAAAGAGGAAATTGTTGAGCCTGTTTTAATAACCAACAAACCCAAGGTTGAAGCAGCAAAGCCTGACCTCACCTTGCAAGTAGAACCAAAAAAGGAAGAGACCTTGCCGCTTTTTGTCGAGGAGCCAAAATCAGACACCGATCAATTGGCGGAGAAATTGGTCGAGGAGCAAGGTGCTTATGACCCTACCTTAGAATTAAAAGGGTACAAATTTCCACCGCTGGAATTACTAAACGAGTACGAAACGGGCAAGGTACAGGTGACACCGGAAGAATTGAATGCCAACAAGGATAAGATTGTGGCCACGCTTACCAATTTTAAGATTGGTATCTCCAGCATTAAAGCAACCATTGGCCCGACTGTGACCCTCTATGAAATTGTGCCTGATGCCGGAATAAAAATTTCGCGCATCAAAAACTTAGAAGATGATATTGCCTTGAATCTAGCCGCCTTGGGCATTCGAATTATCGCGCCCATCCCCGGTAAGGGAACGATTGGTATAGAAGTGCCAAATAAAAATAGAGAGATGGTGAGCATTCGTTCGGTGTTGACGAGCCAAACATTTTCAAAAACGGATAAAGAGCTTCCGGTAGCATTGGGGAAAACAATCTCCAACGAGTTGTTCATTATGGACCTCACCAAGATGCCTCACTTATTGGTAGCCGGTGCTACTGGTCAAGGTAAATCGGTAGGGCTTAATGTAATCCTTACTTCTTTGCTTTATAAAAAACATCCCAGCCAATTGAAATTTGTATTGGTTGATCCGAAAAAAGTGGAGATGAGTTTGTTCAGCAAAATTGAGCGGCATTACCTTGCCAAACTACCCAACAGCGAAGAAGCGATCATCACCGACACCAAGAAAGTAGTGTACACGCTCAATTCTCTTTGCATTGAGATGGAAAACCGCTACGAAATGCTGAAAGATGCGGGGGCTAAAAATTTGAAAGAATATAATGCCAAGTTTGTGGCTCGCAAGCTCAATCCTAAAGAAGGTCATCGTTTCTTGCCCTATATTGTTTTGGTGATTGATGAGCTGGCCGATTTGATGATGACGGCCGGCAAAGAAGTAGAAACACCGATAGCAAGATTAGCACAGTTGGCGCGGGCGATAGGCATTCATTTGGTGGTAGCCACACAACGGCCATCCGTCAATGTTATTACCGGGGTAATCAAAGCGAACTTTCCCGCACGGTTGTCATTTCGGGTGACTTCAAAAATAGATTCGCGCACGATTTTGGATACCGGAGGCGCAGACCAGCTGGTGGGTCAAGGAGACATGCTACTATCAGCTGGCTCAGAAATCATTCGTTTGCAAAGTCCGTTTGTCGATACACCTGAATTGGATAAGATCGTTGATTTCATTGGCTCGCAACGCGGCTATGACTCAGCTTATATGTTGCCGGAATTTGAAGGCGAAGATGAAGGGGGCGCATCCGCAGTAGATTTGTCTGAGCGTGATGCACTTTTTGAAGAAGCCTCTAGATTGATTGTTCATCACCAGCAAGGAAGCACTTCGCTGATTCAGCGAAAATTAAAATTGGGTTACAATCGCGCAGGCCGGCTCATCGACCAACTGGAAGCCGCAGGAATTGTGGGGTCATTTGAGGGCAGCAAAGCCCGTGAAGTGCTGATTAAAGACGAAATGAGTTTGGAACAATTATTGAATGCATTGAAAGAAAAACATAGTCAATCTAAATAAACAAGGGTATAATGAAGAAATCAATTTTACTTTTCATTGGAATTTTAGGGGGCCATTTCGCTATGGCGCAGTATGACCCCAAGGCATTGGAGATTTTGGAAGCGATGAGCAAGAAATATAAAGCAATAAACTCTTTTGAAGCGCAGCTCAATTCTTCGCTAGTTAACGAATCGGCTGGCGTGAAAGATGAATTTAAGGCTAAGATAACGGTGAAAGGAGACAAGTATCGCTTTGAACTTGCCGAACAACAAGTTTACAATAACGGAACTACCGTATGGACCTACTTGCCAAATGAGAAGGAAGTAAATATTGATAATTTTGATCCTAAATCCGATGATCTTAACCCCTCCAAGATTTTTGAGATGTATAAAAAAGGATTTAAGTATTTACTTTCCGGAGAGAACAAAGAAGGGGAAATACCCTGCGATGAGATAGATTTGGTGCCAGAAAAAAAGGACGCCCAATATTTTAAAATTAAAATGTCGATCTCCAAAAAGGACAAAAGTGTGCAAAGCTGGACGATGTTTGACCGCAGTGGAAACCGTTATAAATACACAATCACAAAATTTACACCGAATGCTAAAATTGAGGATTCTTTTTTTACTTTCGATGCAAAAAAATTTCCAGGTGTGGAGGTGGTTGATTTGCGATAGCCCGAAATCAATCATTGTCTTAAAAAAGCCCTCAATTGTGAGGGCTTTTTTTATTTTTACGAAATGAACAGGACGCAATTATTTGAACAAATCAAAAAAAAGGAATCCTACCTCTGCGTGGGCCTTGACTCGGATATTGAAAGGATACCGAAACATCTCTTGAAATCTGAGGATCCCATTTTTGAATTCAACAAACAAATCATTGATGCCACGAAAGAATTCTGTGTGGCATATAAACCTAATATTGCCTTTTATGAATCGCTGGGCGCAAGTGGATGGGCGAGTTTAAAGAAAACGCTTGATTACATTCCAAAAGATTGCTTCACTATTGCCGATGCCAAGCGGGGAGATATTGGCAATACCTCGGCACTTTATGCTAGGGCTTTTTTTAAACAAATGGATTTTGATGCCATAACGGTGGCGCCTTATATGGGAGAAGACTCGGTGAAACCGTTTTTAGAAATAGAAGGAAAGTGGGCTGTATTATTGGTTCACACCTCCAATTCCGGCAGTTCCGATTTTCAGTTGTTGGAAACGCGGAATGGAAAGTTTTTATACGAAGAAGTGATTTTGGCTTCGCAACTGTGGGCAACACCCGATCAAATGATGTATGTAGTTGGCGCTACGCAGGTGGATAAAATTCTTGGAATTAGGAGATTGGCACCCGACCATTTTTTTCTAATTCCCGGTGTCGGAGCGCAGGGTGGAGATCTTGAAGCGGTTTCCCGAGCAGGGATGAACGCCAAGTGTGGGCTGCTAATTAACTCATCGAGGGCAATTATTTACGCTTCTGCCAAAGAAGATTTTGCGGTGGCGGCCGGCAATGAAGCAAGAGAAGTTCAACGAAAAATGAGTTTCTTGCTAAAAGAATACTTTAGATGATGCTCGATCAAGCCAAATATGAGGCGAGGCTTACTTTCTAAATTATAAATAAAATGAAGGACGAGTAAGAAAAGATGCAAAATCAAAGATTTATCCAAGAAAGAATATTCTATTTTGTGCTTCTTTTAATAATGACATGAATATTGGGTTAGGGATAAGAGAGCTTGGTGTTAGTGCTGAAATGGATAATAGCACCAAAAGGTATGTGGTTATATCCAACATTCTAAGTATTATTATTGCCGCTTTTACTATTGTTGTCGGAATTGCCGGAGTGAGCTTTTTTGGTACGATAAGTTCGGTAAAACTAGCCTTTGTCTTCGCTCTAATTTTTTCTTTTCCCCTGCTTTTTAATCAACTTGGGTATACAAACGCAAGCCGACTTTTTCTTTCCCTAGTAGTAAGTGCAGCCTCCGTTTTGTTATCCATTGTTGATAAGCTTGATTATCAGCTTTTAGAAGAGTTTCAATATTTCGAATTCCGGCTTATGCTGATATGTGCGGGTCTTGTTCCGTTTATAGTTTTTAAGTTATCAGAAAAAAAATATTTATTCTTATCCCTGCTCTTCAATATTTTGTGTCTTCTATTGTATGATCCAATTCACAATTTTTTTAATGTAGGGTATTATCAACTTGGGTTCATTGGACCCAATTATTCATTTTTAAATTTTATGGTATTAGCTTGTTTCTCCATCATGGTAGGCGGCAGCTATTTTTTAAAAGCGAGCTATGAAGGTTATGAAAACGATAATGAAACTTTAATCCAAAAGTTATCAGACCAGGCAAAGGAAGTAGTCGATACTAACGTATTAATTTCAGAACAAAGAGCGATTTTGGCAAAGGAGAATACTCAACTGAATAAAGAACTAATTGAAAAGAATAACCAATTGGTGTTGACCAACGATCAGCTGATTCAACATAATAATGATCTTCAACAATTTTCGTATACCGTTTCTCATAATTTACGCGGTCCGGTTGCCAGTCTTTTAGGGATAGCTAATCTTGTGGATGAAAATGAATTAAACGAGCAAAACAAAACGCTCTTCAGGCATTTGCAAAAATCAGTGGTAACACTGGATGCCACCATCAAAGACCTGGGTAATATTATCGATATCCGCAACGCCATTTCCAAAGTCAAGCAAAGGATTCACCTTCAAGCAGAAGTTGACCAGGTATTGATCTTGCTCCAAAACGAAATCAATCAACATCAAATAGAAGTACTAACTGATGTACAGGTTAGCGAAGCGATCTATTCGGTGAAGGCGATGGTCAATAGCATTCTTTATAACCTTATCAGCAATGCCATTAAATATAGATCAACCGATCGCGAATCGATGATTTCGATTACCGCTTACAAAAAGAATCAGTTAATTGTTATTGAAGTGTCTGACAATGGTCTTGGGATTGACTTGGCACAGAATAAAGAGAAATTATTTGGCCTTTATAAACGGTTTCATACCCATGTAGATGGAAAGGGCTTGGGTTTGTTTTTGGTGAAACTCCAGGCAGAATCATTGGGTGGGAAGGTGGAAATTGAAAGTAAGGAAGGCGCAGGCTCCACTTTTCGAGTTTGGATTTCAAACGCGGCTGACCCGGGCCATCAGGTAATCATGGACAAGGAATGGGGTCAATTATATTTTGATGCGCCAAGAAATACAGGCGTGGTGGTTTGGAAAAGAGCCTTGCTTGTCGATGAGTTTCAAGATTTTTTTCACCGTTGCAAAGAATTTGGCAATGCCCAACAATGTCCTAATTGGATTGTGGAAATTCGGCAAGGAACTAAAGCCGAGAAAAAAGACGAGGAATATGACCGTGTGCGAATGCAATTTGCCAACGAAATGAAAAGAACCTCGTTAAAGCGGATGGGCTATGTGATTGCCCCGGCAAATGAACCACCTAACTTTGAACATTACAAAGAACAACTAACCGCCTTTTATCAGGGGCGCATAAAATTTTTCGAAACGCTTGATGAAGCCCAGCAGTGGATACAGGATGAGGTAAATGCCGAAATGGAACTTACCGAAAAAAGAACTGTTTAATTTTGCCCTCAACAAGATTCTCCTAAGCACCCCATTGATTTTAGTTTGATAAAATTGTAAATCGAAGGATGAACGAATCCTTCCTCCATTATATTTGGCAATTTCAATATTTTGAAAAGAATGACTTGCTCACCTCCGAAGGAGAAACGATCTCTATTTTAAAAACGGGCTTTCTAAACACAAATGCTGGCCCTGACTTTACCGATGCAAAGATTCGAATCAATGGAATCGAATGGGCGGGCACGGTCGAGATTCATATCAAAAGTTCAGATTGGAATTTGCACCAGCATCAAACCGATGCCGCTTATGAGAATGTGGTGCTTCACGTGGTGTGGGAAAATGACAAACCCGTTTCCCGAAAAGATAAAACGCTTATCCCCACGTTGGAATTAAAAGATCGAGTCGATAAGACAATCATTGGCGACTATAAAAAACTGATT
>DAHVFH010000090.1 GCA_027317105.1 Cytophagales bacterium | reverse complement strand
ACGTTGCCCTTGTTGAGTTCGCGAAGGGCATCATAGCGGCTTTCCGCTAGTGCTAAAAACTCCTCCTTTTTCATCTGTATTGGGTTTTAATTTGAATTCTATAAAATTAATGCTTCCTGTGTAATTTTGAAATACACCCAAACTGGCTATGCTCAAAATAAAACTGCCAAATGATTATTTTAAACGCGCCAAGACCTTTGAACACATCGGCCCTGAGTTATATGCCTTCGATATTACCACTAAACTGGAAAGGATTATCGCACCCACACTGATTATCTATGGCGATCAGGAGCCAGCGGTTAAAATTTCCGCACCAGTCTATAAAAATAAAATACCAAATTCCCGACTGATAGTTATTGAGAATTGCGGCCATTTCCCGTTCATCGAACAACCAGAAACGTTTAATCACTATGTTGAATCATTTTGGAAAGAGGTTGAAGCCAACTGATTTAAAACCTACAAATCGAAAAAAGGGTCAGTCAAATTATTAATGAATTTGATGGATAGGAAGAAGCGATATTAGCGATCTTTTGAGATTATTTTGCAATTCCTTGCAATTCAAAATTGTCAAACACTACGGTTTGATTAGCCAAAACTCGAACGCCAAACATTTTACCATACTCACTGTCGATCGGGAATTTGTCAACCAAATGTTCATTGATGAAATAGTGAATGTCATTACCTGTCTTTTCAATTCGAAGGACATTAGCGGCATTCCCCTTATTGATGAAAGAAGAAGCCGTCCAGGGCTTAAGGGTGATCCATTGACTCTTGAATTTTATAATCTCATAATACCCGCTATTTGAGATATTGAAAAGATTGAATGACTCCAGAGAACTATTGGAGCAGTATTCTAGCCCGAATCCGTTGTTGCCAGCACCTTCAATCCACGTTGCCGACACCGAGCAACTGAAATCCTTATTTAGGTCTAATTTTTCTAAGATCCTCCAAGCCCTATAATTTAATTGATCAGAAATCCCCGTTATTTTTAGTTGGCCAGAAGTGATGGTCATTTCATGATCTGCAGTCGAAAATAGAGGCCAACTATTCCGGTTGTCCGAAAAATCATCAAAGAAAAAAAAGGGCACACCATCCTTTTTAGTTTCAATTGAATCAAGTTGCTGTTGCTCCTTTGGAAGAATTTGGGCGTGAGTTTTTATGCCTGATGTCAATGCCAAGAGCAGTAATGTAATCCGGATCATATTATTTTACAAGGTAGAATAATTATTGATTTTCCTGAAGTAAAACTAAAGCGCTATTCTTGGCTCCTTCTACAATGGACCAAACTTTTATTAAAGAGCAGAACAAGGAGGGCGAAAGTCTATCGTTTTCTAAGGGGTTGATGTTCAACGATCCAAAAACGGCACCTACTTGCTATCTCTCAACGTCACCGTTCGATTAAACACTAACTTCTCTTTGGTGGAATCCGGATCCATACAAAAATAGCCCATTCTCAAAAATTGAAAATGTTCGCCAACACTGGCTTTCGCTACTTCGGGTTCGGCATATACCTGAGGCAAAACTTGCAGCGAATCCGGGTTCAGATGATTTCTGAAATCATCGTCAATGGAACTCATGTCTTCTTTCAAAAAGAGATGATCGTACAAACGAATCTCTACCGGCACCGCGTGTTGCACATTTACCCAGTGGATCACACCCTTGGCATGTAGCCCTGATTTGTCAGAGCCACTACGGCTTTCTGGGAAATAAGTGCAATGCAATTCCGTTACATTTCCTTCGGTGTCTTTGATGGCCTCCTCGCATTTTATAATGAATCCACTTTTCAACCTTACCATTTGGCCAGGCGCAAGACGGAAATATTTTTTCGGGGGGTTCTCCATAAAGTCTTCGCGCTCAATCCACAACTCACTACCGAACGGCATCTGGCGTACACCGGCATTTTCTGCTTCTGTATTGTTCTCGCTAGGCATCAATTCCGTTTCGCCCTCCGGGTAGTTGGTGATCACCACTTTCAGCGGATCAAAAACCACCATCCTACGTTGGGCAATTTTATTCAGGTGTTCACGCACACAAAACTCCAACAGGCTAATGTCGATCAGGTTGTCGCGCTTGGCCACCCCGATCTTGTCGCAAAACTCACGCAAACTTTCAGGTGTATAACCCCTGCGCCTTACACCACTGAGCGTGGGCATGCGTGGGTCGTCCCAACCGTTCACGATATTTTCCTCCACCAGTTGCAGTAGCTTACGCTTGCTCATCATGGTGTAGGTCATATTCAATCGGGCAAACTCATATTGTTTCGAAGGATAAATCTCAAGATTTTCAATGAACCAGTTGTAGAGCTCGCGATGAGGCACAAACTCCAACGTGCAGATGCTGTGCGTGATGTGCTCGATCGAGTCACTTTGGCCGTGGGCGAAGTCGTACATTGGGTAGATGCACCACGTGTTGCCTGTGCGGTGATGGTCCGCATGCTTGATGCGGTAGATCACCGGGTCGCGCATGAGCATGTTCACATGACCCATGTCGATTTTGGCGCGCAGTACTTTGCTGCCATCGGGGTGCTTCCCTTCTTTCATCTCAGTAAACAGTCGCAGATTTTCTTCGATAGAGCGGTTGCGGTATTGATTGTTTACCCCCAACTGGGTAGGCGTTCCTTTTTGACGGGCCATCTCATCGCTAGTGCTGTCGTCCACATAGGCGAGACCTTTCTTGATAAGCTTCACGGCAAATTCATAGAGCTGCGGAAAGTAATCTGAGGCATACAGTTCTTCAGCCCACTGGAAGCCCAGCCACTGCACATCTTGCTTGATGTTATCAACGTATTCGGTTTCTTCGGTCACCGGGTTGGTGTCGTCAAAGCGCAGGTTGGTTTTGCCTCCATACTTCAGCGCGAGGCCAAAGTTGAGGCAGATGCTCTTAGCGTGGCCCAAGTGCAGGTAGCCGTTGGGCTCGGGAGGAAAGCGCGTGGCAATAGTTTTGTATTTGCCCGCGGCCAAGTCCGCCTCTACAATTTCTTCAATAAAGTTTAAACTCTTTTCGTCAGCCATTGATCAGTTTTAAAAGAGCAAAAATAGAAAATTCTGGATTCCGCCTTTCAAATAGGTTCAACAGCTGTCTATAAAAACTCTGTTACCTTATATGTATTTTTTATCAGATATTTACCACACTGTTCCCCGTGGAGCATACTTAACGTTCATTAAATTGAAAATGATGACTATGAAATATCTTTTTTGCCTTTTCATTTTGCCAATTGCTTTTGTTTCATTCTCTCAGGAGAAGCCAACAGCAACTCCCGCTGATCGCACACTCCCTGCGGAATCTGCGGTGACATCCACAAGCCAAGTCACGATCAAAGGAAAAGTAGTTCCTTACAAAGCAACAGCCGGAACACAGCCTGTATGGGATAAAGATGGAAAAGTAATTGCCTCTCTTTTTTATACATACTATGAGCGTTCTGATGTATCCGATAAAAGCAAGCGCCCATTGATCTTGTCGTTTAATGGTGGGCCAGGGTCGGCCTCTGTTTGGATGCACATTGCCTATACGGGTCCCAAGTTGTTGAACATTGATGACGAGGGCTATCCCGTGCAACCTTACGGCATTCGCGAAAACCCGAATTCCATTTTGGATGTGGCCGACATTCTTTATGTTGACCCGGTAAACTGTGGCTTCTCGCGCATCTTAGATCCAAAAGCCGAGCGCTCCGTCTTCTTTGGAGTAAAAGCAGACATTACCTACTTGGCCGAGTGGCTCAATACGTTTGTGTCGCGCAACAACCGTTGGACTTCACCAAAATATTTGATTGGCGAAAGCTATGGTACTACCCGGGTTTCTGGCCTGGCACTCGAATTGCAAAATGCACAATGGATGTATTTGAATGGAGTGATTTTAGTTTCTCCCACCGAATTAGGGATTAAGCGCGATGGCCCTGTTGGTGATGCGTTGAACCTCCCTTATTTTGCTGCCGCTGCCTGGTATCAAAAAGCATTGCCTTCTGACCTTCAACAAAAAGACTTGAAGGATATGCTGCCCGAAGTGGAAACATTCACGATCAATGAATTGATTCCCGCACTTTCGCAAGGAGGATTTATTGATGACTCCAAGCGAAAACAGATAGCCGCAAAAATGTCACGCTATTCAGGGCTATCAGAAAAATCAATTTTGCAACACAACCTCTCCATACCGGTTCAGTTTTTTTGGAAAGAACTGCTTCGTGATAAAGACTTTACAATAGGCCGTTTGGATTCGCGCTATCTGGGCCTTGATAAAATGGAAGCGGGCGAAAACCCGGATTACAATTCGGAACTCACTTCCTGGCTGCATTCGTTTACCCCCGCCATTAATTATTATTTGCGCGAAGTGCTGAAATATAAGACGGACATAAAATACAATATGTTCGGACCGGTGCATCCCTGGGATAATAAAGACGACCATACTGGCGATAATCTACGACAGGCCATGGCTGAAAATCCATACATGCACCTGATGATTCAATCCGGGTACTACGATGGTGCTTGCACTTATTTTGATGCAAAGTATTCGATGTGGCAAATCGACCCGAGCGGAAAACTAAAAGACCGCATGCGTTTTGAAGGCTATCGAAGCGGGCACATGATGTATTTGCGTGCGGAAGATTTAGCAACTTCCACCGATCATATCCGCGATTTCATCAAGAAGTCAACACCAGCTCCGGGGCAACCTGCGAAGTATTAAGCAACTAAGTCATTAGCTTCGAGCACTAGAATCTAGAACCTAGAATCGAGTGGCCAGTATCGAGTACCCAGCCCTCACCACGCATCATGTGATGACGCAGTGACAAAGGCAATTCCGTTGATCAGGATCATGGGGGTGTTTGGCAACCGCGGATGATTCACTTTCTGAAAAGAGTAGGCGCCCTTTCCGTTGGTAGATGAATTGTAATATAGCCGATTACCACTTGCCCACCATGTTCCATAGTCGCTGCTTTGCAGTTCGGGCATCGAGTTTGCATTTGGTAGTGCGGACCGGTCAAGGCTAGCCTCAAAACTTCCATCGGCATTGAGGGTGATGCACGAATTGGTGAGCACATCGGCTGTGCTTCCGGTGATGTTCATAAAGCACCATTTCCCTACCAGTTCCGGTGCAATTTTTTGTTCGTTATCATTTTGAGCAAGAAGCGGAAAGTACGCCAAAGCCAAGAACACGAGTAAAGCCAATTGTGCGCAGGATCTTGAAAAGGCGGATGTGTTTTTCATGGGAGCTAATTTTTATTTGGAGTTTGAAAAGCAGTTTTGTTTTACTTGGTTGTATTTAACCTCTGCGAACCTTCGCGTTCTCTGCGGTTACTTTTTTTACCACCAAGGCCGCGAAGAAATACACGCGGAGGTTCGCAGAGAATGCAGGCTTTTCACTCATCCTGGTTTACCGACCGTTGTTTTTGTCTTAAGCATCGATTTGGCTAATTTCAAACCCTTTTTTGTAAATTTAATTTCATTTTCAAAAGATGCTCAGTTTACGCCCTTCATTTTTCAAGTTAATACTGATTGGCTCGGGGCTTTTAGCCACCTCGGCAATTTGTGCGCAAACACCTGCAGGGGAACTCAGTAAAAGTATCTATTTCGGTGGAGGAAGTTATTATATGGATGACGAACAAGCAACGATGTTATCCAATTGGTTAGATTCCATTCCTAACCTTTTCGAAAAGTATGAGATCATGCTGGTAAGCCATACCGATAACATTGGCGGAAAACGATTTAATGAGTGGCTATCAAAAATGCGCAGCCAAACTGTTCATGGGCTGTTGATCCAAAAAGACATACCGGAAAGGATGATTCACACGAAAGACTGGGGTTTTGAAAATCCGGTTTTTGAAAATGATTCTCATCTGGGGAAGATCATGAACCGAAGGGTGGATGTGGTGCTGCATCCGGTTGTGTTTTAAAAAGTTGGCAGTACTCAGGGTGCAGTAAACAGTCTCAGTTACTGCCAACTGCCTTCTGGTGACTGCCTACTTTTCACAAAAACCTCTCCATTTTCGGACACTCTTTTGCAATAGCGGACGCTGCGACTGAAACAAAATCATCTTTTTAGCGTCAAATAGCATAATTTTCACTTGGCATTATTTTGGGCAATAGAACAAAACAAAAATGTATTGGTTATGCCCAACTATCTGCCTTAACCCCAATTACCATGATTAAACTTCAGGACATCGACAAGTACATTGA
>DAHVFH010000085.1 GCA_027317105.1 Cytophagales bacterium | reverse complement strand
TCTGATAGGCACCTTCATAAATAACATCACCCCCACGGAATATGTATCGGGGCTTCGGTTTGGATTTAATCAGTTCGAAATTATCATAGCCCTCACAAAATCATTTTCCTTTGCTTTTTTAATCGCCTCGATTTCATCGTTCAAAGGCTACTTTACAAAAGGGGGTGCTTTTGAGGTCGGTATTGCAAGCACCGAGGCGGTAACGGCAAGCGTAATCGCCATTCTTCTAGCAGATTACCTCGTAGTAAATATTATGTTGCGATGATCAAGATAAAAGAAATATCCAAGTCATTTGGAGAAAAAATGGTGTTGGAAGCAATCAGTTCCGAATTCGACAAAGGGAAGACAAATTTGATCATCGGCTCAAGCGGTACAGGCAAAAGTGTTCTCCTTAAGTGCATCGTAGGACTGATCCATCCCGATGAAGGACGGGTCTATTATGATTTACGAAATTTTACGGAGGCAGACAAAGAAGTGAAATCTGAAATAAGAAGGGAGATCGGCATGCTTTTTCAAGGTGGTGCCTTGTTTGATTCAAAAAACGTAGAGCAAAATATCATGTTTCCGTTAGATATCCTTACCAAAATGCCGCTGGATGAAAAATTGGATCGGGTTAACGATTGCCTAAAAAGAGTGGGGCTTGAAAATGTAAACAAAAAATCAATTTCAGAAATCAGTGGAGGAATGAAAAAGAGAGTGGGCATCGCCAGGGCAATTGTCAATAGCCCAAATTATTTATTTTGCGATGAGCCCAATTCAGGCCTTGATCCCCAAACGTCAATATTGATCGATGAACTCATCAGCGAAATTACACATGAATTCGATATCACTACAATTGTTGTAACCCACGACATGAATTCAGTGCTGGGAATAGGCGAAAAAATCATGTTTCTTTATAAGGGTCACAATCTCTGGGAAGGAAACCATGCGGATATCACCCAATCCGGGGTGGCCGAACTGGATGAGTTTGTTTTCGCCAACAAAGTGATGAGTACGTTACGGGGAAAGGGCTAACCCTTTTCCCCTCAAAATTCATGCTAAACAATCATTTTTAATTTTATAAAGAAAGTGCTTCCTTTCCCTTCGGAGGTCTCAAACCAAATTGTACCACTCATTTGTTCAATGCCCTGTTTGGCAATGGCAAGTCCTAAGCCAGAGCCTGTCTGCTTAGTACTAAAATGGGGTATAAAAATCTTATCGTTCAATTCTTTTGGAATGCCAAATCCGTTATCACGGAAACAAACGATACATTCGGATGTTTCCGGTTGCTCGGTAATTTCAACAATAATTTGTTGTTCCTCTGACCTCGATTGAAGTCCATTTAAAATAATATTTGAAAAGATTCGTCCTAACAAATGATCATCCCCCAATACAAATATTGAGTTTAAAGGCTTCTTTAATTTTACACATCCTTCATATTGATTCTTAAAGAGACCTACTGTATTTTCCAACAGCAAAGACAAATCTATTCGTTTTAGATCAGGAGAAGGCATCATAGCAAAAGCACTAAAAGATCCTGCTATTCCGTTAAGGATTTCCACTTGCGCTAAAAGCATCTGAACTGATTTTTTTGTTCGATCCTCTCCTTTTCTATCTGAAAACACATTCTCAAGCTGCTGCAAGGTGAGCTTCATTGGTGTAAGCGGATTCTTTATTTCATGGGCTACTTGCTGGGCAATTTCCCGCCACGCACTCTCCTTTTGCACTCGCGCTAAGTCTACTCTATTTTTTTCTAAATTGCTTAACATCCGATTATACTCTTTTACCATCAACCCAATTTCGTCATTCGAATTCCATTCAATCGGTTGATTATTTCCCAACGAGGTAGTCTTCAGTTTTTTTGCAATAAATTTCAATGGAGAAGTTAATTGAGCAATGGCATTGAACGCAAAGAAAGAGAACAATATAAATACAATGACAAATGTAACGAGGATGTTAGCCAAAACACTTGCTTTTGCTGCTTGCGAATTGGACTGAAAAAAAGGGAGTTCAAGAATCCCATCAAGGCGATTTTTACCAGACTGCCTGACCGCAAAGAATAGGCTATTATACTCCAATAAACCAATTCGACATCTGGCTTGCACAATGTTAAATCGTTCCTCAATAATTTTCTTCCACGAAGCGCGATCGGGCAAAGGCATCACCAATTTACTGTTGAAAATAGTCGGCTGACTGGAAGCCCGCAAATCACCTGAAGGCAAATAAAAATTTACATCCGTGAAAGTATTTTGCGCCACCTCTCCAAGCCATTTCTGCAATTCATTCGATGAATCCAGATTGTCCAACGGAGTATGGCTAAGGAGATCCGCCATATTCTCTGTTATCCGTAGTCCTTTCTCTTTTATTTCCTTTTCGAGTTGCACTTCCTCAGACTGACTAATCATCCGTAAAGCGATCGTGCTCACTACTAAAAGCGGAAGAATAAAAGAAAGATAGATATACAATTGGATCCGCGCAGAATAATTAAGATCTAGTCCATTCCGCCATCGCCCGGTTAAATAAACGATTAATGAAATAAAGATTAAGCTTATTCCCAACACAAAAAGGAAAGAAAAGTTGGCAATCGAAAAAAAGGGCGGATAAGCCTCTGCGGAAATGATTGCCCCTTTTCCCGTCTCATCTTCAGCTCCCACCAACCAATTCCCATTAACTATCATTCCTTTCGAATAAAGAATTGAGTTGGTTAGGAAATCGACATTAAACTCACGATCAAAATTAAAGCTGCCAATACTGCCTATTATTTTTTTTTGTTTGTAAAAAGCATAACTAAAATTCTTGTCTCGAAGTGACTGGGAAAAGCGGTTATCGACCAAAAGTTCAGGGTAAACTTGTTGAGGAATAATTTGTTTTGAAGAAAGGTCAAGAACAATATAGCCTACCAAATGGGCTCTCTTCACAGGCACTACAGCGAGGTACCGCTTTACACTCTCAGATTTACTGTTGCGGATAAAATAGATTCCCTCATAGGCTGTTTTGTTTGATTCATTTACCAGGGCACTTATTGAATTTTTAAAATTTTCCCCATCCTTAACAACACTACTACTGTCTGTATTGTACAAACTTACCATCACCTCATACCGATCGAAATAACTATTCAGGTGTATTTCTCTTACTTTTTGCCGTACTGTATTTTGTGTCAGCACATCACCCATACTAGACGCAATGAATTCATCAGCCGTAATCTTTTTTACAGCCTCATTTAAAAGGTATTCACCAAGCACATCCCGATTGATTAGGTTACTCGCTGCGCGAAACATTGAGCGAACCTCCTTCTCTTCAGCAAAACGCCAAATCCCGAATGCACCTTGTGCCGCATAGGCAATCACAACGATCAACAAAAATGAAAAGGTTTGATAACCAATAACCGAAATTGAACGAAAATACTTGGAAGAATAAAGTAAAAAAATGAAGGGCAATCCAATAAAAAAGGTAGGCCAATAGTTTAGTTCTGAAAACAAAAAATAACCAGCGAACAACATTCCGCTAATCGCCAGATTGATTAAAAAGCTCCTTCGGGATCTGGTTAAAAACTTCGCCCAACGCACTAAAATATGAACAAAGAAAAAAGAACTCAAATATCCCAGTAGTAAGGCTATCAAGGCCATCACCCGTAATAAATCCCAATCGCTTTCCGATGTAATGTCGATGGAAATTGCTGAATCATGAAAAATGGATTCAACAAAAAGATGAGGAAACAAAAATGAAAAAAAAGAAGCAGTGAGCAAAAGCACTGAAATAACACAAAGAATTAAATCATCTCGCTTTTTACTATTTCTAACCCAATCTAATCGCGAATAAATCTTAAATAAATAACCGGAAGGAATTGTTACGATCAACGCATTCAATAAAAAGTCGCCTACAGAAGCATTAAAAGAAGAAGATGCAAAATATTTAGGATCAAAAAACTCAGCGTAAACCCACCGTCCAGGAAATAAAAAACTAACCATTGCAATTCGAATGGCCGCCAGTGTTCCAAACAAAATTAAAAAAGCATGAAAATAGTTACGTTTTCGGTGCTGTTCAATCACTATAAAATAAACACCCACCAAAGTGAAAGCGATAGCTACTAAAGTGATCACCAAGGAAATGAAATTTTCAAAAAAGACGCCATCCAAAAGTTGAACCTTAAAAACGCATTGTTGGGCAGTTGTACAAACAGCACTCCCTTCTGGGGCGTTTACGGCTAATATCTTCAATCCTTGAACTGGGAAAACACGCTCATTCCAGGTAGTCGTCAGGTAGCGGTTCACAATTTCAAAGCCAATCCTCAAGGGAATGATCCCTATTAAAGACGGATCAGTTTGAGGAAATTTGCAAAGCAGCAAATCCTCTCTCGCGGTTTGTAGAAGTTTGAATTTGAAGTCGCCCGCGAAATCTGAGGCATCAATGGCGAAATCGTTTTTACTCCAGCTTACAATCCTCCCTTTGTTCAAATAATAAAATGAATAGTGAAGGGAAGACCAGTCCAATTTTCCGGTATCCGTAGAAATTTTGATGGCTTCCTTTCCCAAAGCGGCCAACTCTCGATTAAGGTTGTTGCCAATTTCTAAGGCGATGCTTTCATTTGAAAATGAATTCTTACTATGAAAATCCCAAGCGATCGCAACGATTAAAAAAATCGAGGCAATAAGAAAAGGGAGAATTTTGTTTACCATTAGGTCTTGTTGTTAAACCCCATGAATTACCCAAGAAAAAGAATTTTTAGGTGTTCTTCCTTTACAATCCTCCAAACCAATAGAGGAATAATATCCTTGAGTAGCGAAAACTAATCGGTGTAAAAAGGGCAGCCGCAATAATAATAGCGATAATGTAAGTCAAATCTGACGGGTTAAAGAAAAAACGAAGAGCCGCCCATACCAAAATAAAAAGCAAGATAGTAAACCCGTAACTCACATACATGGCACCAAAATAAAACCCAGGCTCAGGCTCAAAATTTGCTTCACAATTAGGGCAAATTTTATTCATAGCACTAAACCGTACTAAATTAGTAAGCGGATATTTGAAGATAAAGCCTTCCCGGCAACGAGGGCACCTACCCTGCCCAATTGCCACCAATTGATTTCTCTGCATTTTTCTTACTGGTTCTATACCATAAATAAACCAACACAACAATTAGCAGATAAGGCGCCACAAACAAATACAAAATGCCAAAATTGATGCCGGCCGCAATACCAATATGACCGTTACTTATATTGTTTTCAAGGGTAGCCTTGCACATCGCACATTGGGCAGGCGCTGCGGATACCCCGATCGTCAGAAGAAGACTTGAGAGCAAAATTTTTTTCATTTCTATTTATAATAAGGGCTTATCATCAAATAAACTATAACGCCCGTTACCGCTACGTATAGCCACAACGGAAAAGTAAATTTAGCCAAACGTTTGTGCCTTTCAAAGTTGCCTGCTAAAGCCCTTGAAAAGGTAAACAATACAAACGGAATAACGATTATTGAAAGAAGAATATGGGTAATTAAGATAAAGTAATAGACATATTTGAATAACCCTTCTCCTCCATAAACGGTTGTTTCACTGGTGACGTGATACAATACATAAAGAACCAAAAATAAAGATGACAGCACAATACAAGCTTTATTCAAGACTTCATGCCGTTTACGATTTCCTTTCTTAATTGAAATGAAGGAAAAGACGAGCAAGATTGCGGTAAGCCCATTAATGGAAGCATAGATGGGCGGCAGAAACGAAAAATGAAAACCATGAATCTTAACGCCAAATAAGGCCGCTACCGTCAGCGGAATGACAACAGAAAGAATGACAATTAATCTTTTGTAAGGCTCTGGCTGCTCCTGCATATCAATATTTCCTTAAAAGAATTTCTAACTCTACTTCCAACCGCTCAAGTTCTTCGCGACTATCAAGGACATAATATCCACGAATTCTTTTTTGACTATCGATAAGTACTAACTTCCATGGTTCTTTCAAGAAGAAAACGCAAGATTTCCATTGCTTTAATCGGCCAACTTGAATGCTATCCAATGAGAATATCCTAAGGCCAGCCAATTTTAGCTCCTTAAGTAAACGAGTCAATTCCTTATGATCATTCTCGGAAGTGCCAACCGTAATAAGTGCTATTTCGTTATTCCAACCGATGGCCTTTAATACTGAGTCGGGCAAGAAATATTGGGTATTACTATTTAGCCCACATGCTGATAATTCCTTGGGCACTCCTTTTTCAAAGTAAACAGGAATATCGAATTGATTATGCCCGTAAAATTTTAGAAATAAAAAAAATAAACCCGGTAAGGCTAACGCCAGAAATAAATAGATGACCTTTTTATTCATTTTTGTTAAATGTAAAAAGGCTAAAGGTGAAACTTTAGCCTCTTCTTTCTATAAACTTCTTCTGAAAATTAGAACCCCAAAAAATTAATGTCTGAGAGCTTCATGCCTTCATACACAAACGCCACCAACATCCAAACAATAAAAACAATTGGAATGAGCACCGACCAGAGCAACACTTTAGACTCGTATCGCAGGTGCATAAACTCCCCTACAATGTAAGCCGCTTTAACAATTGTCATCAACACAAAAATAGATGTTTTGGCAGCTCCGTGAGGCATGCTAAATGCGGTAATGAATTCAAAAATAGTAATCACTAACAAGATACCTGCTACCTTCCACAGGTGACGAATCTTTTCTTTATTGGGAGGAAGAACGGTTATCTGAGGTTCCTTTGAATGATGCGCCATATATCAATTATTTAAACGAGATAATAAAAAGTAAACACAAATACCCAAACCAAATCTACAAAGTGCCAGTATAATCCTACTTTCTCTACCATTTCATAGCTACCAATTCGGTCATACCTACCCGTAACCGTTCTATAGAAAATCAGGAAATTGAGAAGCACACCACTAAATACGTGAAACCCATGAAAACCTGTGATGAAAAAAAAGAAGTCAGCAAAATCATGAGGGCCATACTGATTCTCGTGAAGGGAAGCACCAAAAATTGTTCGAGTTGTCCATTCGCCATTAACAAATTCTTTGATCACAGACCCAGCATCCGTGCCAACAATAAAGTGTGTCCATTCCCAAGCTTGGCAACTTAAAAAAGTAATGCCTCCGACAATCGTCCAGAGCATCCACTTTTCAACCGCCTTACGATCCATGCGATGGCCCGCTTCAACGGCCAACACCATCGTAACACTAGACATGATTAATATGAAGGTCATTAAACCAACGAAAACTAAAGGAAGCTTAATCCCATGTAAAAATGGGACTGCCTCAAAAACCTTTTCAGGAATTGGCCAATATTCTTGAGAAAAAACAAATAAATCCGGAGCCAACGTGAAAGCAGGATGTGCTGACCGGATTAAACCGTATGTAATTAACAACCCTGAGAAGGTGAACGCATCAGATAGTAAGAAGAACCACATCATGAGCTTGCCGTAGCTTACTCCCATGGGTGATACTCCGCCATCCCAAACGCTTCGTTGCGGAACTGTAGTTGCAGTAGATTGTGACATGTTGGTTAGTTTACCTGTACAATAATAAGAAGATGAACAAATATAGCCAAAGGCCTCCTAAAAAATGCCAGTAAGTTGTGCCCATTTCCATTTGGGCCATGTTTTTGGAATGAATTTTACCTTGAAATGCCGATGCACAAATAATCATAAGAAACACGATAGCACTGATAATATGAAGGGCGTGTAATCCCGTTAAAATATAGAGAAAAGACCCGGATGGGTTTCCGACCAAATAAATACTATTGGATACTAATTGTTTCCATCCAAAGAATTGGCCCACTAAGAAAGCCACCCCAAGAAAAGAAGTAACCAAAACCAAGGTCTTTACCCGCTTTAAATTATCTCTTTTGGCCTCAAAAAACGCCCATTGCAACGAAACGCTACTGATGACGATAACTACCGAGGTTACATAAAACAAGGAAGGAAGCTCAAAATACACCCAATTTCCCTCCGCTTCTCTTACAATGTAGGCGGAAGTCAACGACATAAATAGCATCATCACACTAGCCAAAAATAACCACATCGCAAATTTCTTTGGATGCATCGCCATTGGTTTTTTTGGCTCTTCAACAATTCGCATGTCTATCACATTTTCCATAATCAAATTTTATCCAACAAATAAGCAATCTGCACAATGGGCAAATATAAAAACGATCCAAACATGATCCGTAAGGCAGACTTCTGATTTCCCGTTTTCATTAACGAAAAAGTCTGCGCTAAAAAAGCAACCCCACAAACAGTGGCCACGATAGCCGAGTTTAGACCGGTGATCCCAAACTTTGCTGGCAACAAGCCCAACGGAATTAAGAACAGCGTGTACACCATGATTTGAATCGCAGTGTTTAAATCCTTTCCGCCACCTGATGGCAACAACTTAAAGCCTGCCCTTTTATAATCATCATCAGACACCCAAGCAATAGCCCAGAAATGTGGGAACTGCCAAATAAATTGAATTCCAAAAATGATCATGGCCTCATGGCTAATCGCACCGGTTGCAGCTATCCATCCAAGAAGTGGCGGCAACGCTCCTGGAATTGCACCCACAAAAACAGCAATTGGCCCAACCCGTTTTAAAGGCGTATAAACGAAACTATACAACACCATGGAAACTACTGAAAGAACCACCGTCAACGGATTTGTGAAAATGGCGAGTATACCTAAACTTACGATCAGACATACTAGCGAAAACACAACCGCTTCATTAACCGAAATCCTCCCCGTTGGCAATGGCCTGTTCGTTGTGCGATTCATTACCTTATCCAAATCTCTTTCAATAATTTGATTGATGCAAACCGATGCCCCTGAAAGTAAAAAGCCACCCAAGGTTAACATTGAAAGGATGATCCAATTTACATTTCCTTTAGTAGCCAACCCGTAGCCAAAAGCACATGAGAAGGCAACCAAAAAGGACAGACGTGGCTTTAAAAGCTCCCAATAAGACCTCAGCTTTGCGAATGCGATGGCCTGGAGTGGAAGTGTTTGAATGTGTTCTGAAATCATCTCCTTATCTATTCGCTGAAACTTTTCTGGCTAACTCAAAAAACAAAAATAATTCTATTCCAAAGGTAATCGAGGCTAACAATAAATGGATTGGCTGAAGCGCAGATGGCACATCCAAATAGGCCATTCCCGCACCGGTAACCAAAGAGCACAAAATTAACAGGAACAAGGCACGAGATAAAGTTTTCAGTACAATTGTTTTTCGGATTTGGAGAAAGAACGTCACGTTCAAAATCAAAACAACCCAGGAAAAGCTGCGATGAGCAACAAAAGAGACTCCTAATTGGCTTACCCAGCTTTCGCGTGGAAAACGACTCGCCAAAACATCAATGGCTCCACGGACTTCCGTACCTAAGAAGATTTGTGTAAGAAGTGCGGCCAGGCACGCCCCCAACAGCCCTCGCAATGAACTTGCTTGGATCTGATAAACTTCTCCACTCAAGTGTAAGAGATAAACAAGAATCCCGACTAATGCCAAAGCAAGAAATAGATGAACCGTAATTGTCCAAGTCGTCAGGTTTGTGGACACTACGATGGAGCCAAACCAACCTTGAAAAATGACCAGAAGAAGCGCGGCCAACGAAAGCCAAAACAAAACAGGTTTTTCCTTTCTGAATGCCAACGAACGATAAAATAGCAGAACAATAAAAACCCCAATAGTAACACCCACAAGCCGATTAATGTATTCAATCCAGGTTTTCACCGGATTAAATTCTGTTTCCTCTAAAACCGATTTATCTGTTGCGATCTTGTTCGCGATGTCATTCATGCCAATCCAACGAAGGTAGCGCACGAATTTTTGATTCTTTTTTCCGCGGTAATCTGAGTAGTTTGCTTTGTAGTTAACTGGCAGTTGTTCAATTGATGTCGGTGGTGTCCATGATCCAAAGCACCTGGGCCAGTCAGGACATCCCATTCCAGAACCTGTGCTTCTAACTATTCCTCCTACCATAATTAAAAAGTAAACAGCGACAAGGGTAGTCAGGCAAAGCCTGTAAAATCCCTTGATCGCTGCTGAATTCAATTTTTTATTATATGCTACTAATGTTTGTTTTCCTCTACTACAATGGCAGCACCCATCCCTTCGAGTTTGATTTCTTCATTCTCATGGGGAAGATTGGATTCAGGGGTCTCAGAATAAGGGATATGCTGAGGAATAAAATCATCTTTTGCTCCAGGCTTGCTATAATCGTATGGCCAACGATAAACCGTAGGTATTTCTCCAGGCCAATTACCATGTTGCGGGTGACGCGGTGTTGTCCATTCCAATGTGTTTGAATTCCAAGGATTAGCTGAAGCCAAACGACCTCGGAAAATACTGTAAATGAAATTGAATAGGAAAATAAACTGAGCAGCAAGGGTAACAATGGCCGCCACCGAGATCATAAAGTTCATATCGGCAAACCCACTAAATGTCTCAAAATTAGTCCAAGAGTAGTACCTGCGTGGAAAGCCTGCAATCCCAATATAGTGCATTGGGAAGAAAACCATATACACGCCAACAAATGTGAACCAGAAATGAATATAACCCAATTTAGCATTCATCATACGTCCAAACATTTTTGGAAACCAATGGTAAATACCAGCCACCATACCAAAGAAGGAAGCGCTGCCCATCACCAAGTGAAAATGAGCTACAATAAAATACGTATCGTGCAATTGAATGTCCAAGGCCGAATTCCCTAAGAATATCCCCGTTATGCCACCCGTTAGGAAAAACGAAACCAAGCCAATTGAAAACAACATGGCGGGAGTAAAATGAATATTCCCTTTCCACAACGTAGTAACATAGTTAAAAATCTTAACCGCTGAAGGCACTGCTATAATCAAGGTAAGCAAAGTAAAGATAGAACCAAGAAATGGATTCATTCCGGTGACAAACATGTGATGCGCCCAAACAACAAATGAAAGAATGGCAATGAACAACATAGAGCCCACCATCGCTTTGTAACCAAAGATCGGTTTACGTGAATTTGTAGATATAATTTCTGAAGTAATACCCAAAGCAGGCAACAATACAATATAAACCTCCGGATGGCCGAGGAACCAGAATAAATGCTGAAACAAAATAGGGCTTCCTCCTTCATTTGGCAGGGCTTCTCCCCCTATGTAAATATCAGACAAGTAAAAGCTAGTTCCGAAGCTACGGTCAAAAATTAACAATAAGGCAGCAGCAAAAAGCACTGGAAATGAAAGGATACCAATAATGGCTGTTAAAAAGAAAGCCCATATTGTTAATGGCAACTTTGTGAATGACATCCCAACGGTACGCATATTAATTACCGTAGTAATATAATTGATACTACCCAGCAGGGAACTCACTATAAACAAGGCCATCGAAACCAACCATAGCGTCATCCCCAAACCAGAACCAGAAATTGCTTGAGGTAAGGCACTTAAAGGAGGATAAATTACCCATCCACCTGCGGCTGGTCCCGTTGAAATAAAAATCGAGGTAAACATGATACTACTCGACAAAAAGAAAAACCAGTAGGAAAGCATGTTCATGAAACCCGAAGCCATATCCCTTGCCCCAACTTGTAGAGGGATAAGGAAATTGCTGAACGTACCACTTAGTCCTGCTGTAAGAACGAAAAACACCATGATAGTGCCATGCATTGTTACTAAAGCAAGATAGAATTCAGGATCGATTTTTCCTTCAGGGGTGAGCCAACCACCCAAAATAGGTTTCAACCAAGATAAGTTTGAATCAGGAAAACCAAGCTGTAAGCGAAAAATAACAGACATACATCCTCCAATAAGTGCCCAAGCCATCCCTGTAATCAAAAATTGTTTGGCGATTACTTTATGGTCTTCACTAAAAATATAATTCGTGAAAAAGTTACCATGATGTGCATGTCCGTGGTTATGCTCATCGTGATGGTCAACTGTTGTATGAGAGTGAATGTCAATTGTTGCCATGATATTTCTTATTTCAAAGTTACTGATTGGGTAGTTTCAATGCTTATACTAGTCAACGGCAAACCTGCTTTGATCATTGCTGCTTCCTTAAGGTTATCAGGAACATACTTTAAATAATCAGGGTTTTGATTAAGCCACGAATCTTGTGCCGTCATCCATTTATCATAATCATCGGGTTCATCAACCACAACCGGAAAGCGCATCGAGAAGTGACCTTTACCGCATACTTCCGTACAGGCCATCTCATAATTGAAATTGGGATTGCCTGTTTCATCACGCATATCCTGAGTACTTTTTGTAGCAGTGAATTTGAAATGAGTTTCAACCCCTGGAACAGCATCCATCTTCAACCTAAAGTGAGGAAGAAAAACGCTATGAATAACATCTTTGGCTCGGATTTTTAGCAAGACTTCTTTACCTTTTGGGATATGCAGCGTCAACGATTTAAAATCATCATAAGAATTCTTATCACGAAGATCCAAACCGAACTCATTTGACGCATCGATCAACCGATAATTATGTTGCCCCAATTCTTTATCCTTTACGCCTGGATACCGAGCCGTCCATGCGAATTGCTGCCCGATTACCTCTATCACAACAGCCTCTTTGGAGGCCGGCCCGGTGATATCTGTCCAAACGCGAAGTCCTTTAAAAATTAAGAGTGCCAGAACAATTGCAGGAATTACTGTCCAGGTGATTTCCAAGTAATGATTATCAGCAAAGAAATCAGCTTTTCTATCCTTGTTATATCGATACGCATAGGTAAACCAGAACATGGCGATGAATATCACTGTGAAAGCAATCACGGTTACCCACATAGTCAACCAAAATAGGTCATCGGTGACTTTACCATGGATCGATGCTACGGGTGGCTCATAAGAACCCCAATGCGAAAAGGAGTACCAGAAAAATAGTCCTAGTCCGCCTACCATGAAAACCAGGAATAAAGCGGCATTGACATTATTCCAATTATCGCTTTCCTCTTTTTTACCTTTGATAACCTCCAGCAGATTTCCAATGCGGAAAATCATGAAGAGTATGCCTACCACTAATACAACACCCAAACCAATGATCATATTCATATCAAGTTCCTTTAGTTCATTTTAATCAAATGTGATGGTTCAAACTCTCTTCCATGAAAGGATGATGCTTAGCCACTAGCTGCACTTTCGAAAGTGCGCTCAGCACGACATACAAAAATATTGAACCAAATACCATGGCCGTCCCAATCTCTAAAAATCCAAGCCCGCCTTCATGATGCATTACTCCAGGCGTAATCATATTGAAAAAATCGAACCAATGGCCTACGATAATTATTGGGCAAACGACTTTCAACATGGCAACTTGACGCTTTGCATCTCTTGTCATCAATAACATAAAGGGCAGAACAAAGTTTAGGATAAGGTTAGCATAAAATATCCAACTATAAGGTGCATTTCTCATCCGGGTGATATAATACACTGTCTCCTCTGGAATGTTAGCATAATAGATCAGCAGGAACGCGCTGAACCAGATGTAAGTCCAAAAAATACTGAAAGCCCAGATAAATTTACCCAAATCGTGAAGGTGATTGCCGTTAACCATTTTCAAATAACCAGCATCTTTTAAATAAGCTACGATCAACGTAATCACCGCTAATCCGGTCACCCACCAGCTCGCAAATACATACCATCCAAACATGGTGCTAAACCAATGTGTATCAATGCTCATGATCCAATCCCAAGCCGCTACTGAAGACGATACCGCAAAAATTACCAAGAAAATAGCCGAGAACTTACGGGCTGTATAAAAGTGTTTTATATCACCGTCTAAGTCTTCCTCCAACATTTCCTTTTTTATCCAGGTAAAGAACAAATACCACAGACCAAAAAACACAATCATTCGAAAAATAAAAAACAGGGGGAAAGTTCCTGCGGCCATCGGCCAGAAAAAGAAACCGGATTTTCCGTTGATGGCTTTGTCAAAGTGTTCACCCTGAACATAAAGATTGCTATGAGTCCAATGAAATAAGTCTTCCTTTACAACAAACCATAAAACAAGGGTAATAACACCTGCCACAGGAATCCAATGTCCTATCGCTAGCGGAATACGTTTTACGGGTACGGACCATGCCGCTTGCGAGGCATACTGAATCGCAATGAAGAATAATCCAATGATGCCAATACCGGTAAAGAAAATATTGTTTTGCCATAGTGAGGCATAAATGCGCTTCAGCCAAGTTGGATGTGCTTGATGACTTTCGGCATTTGCTTCATGATTTTGATGCTCTTCCTGAATGATGGGCGCTACACTGGCCGTTAGGTTTTTTGAAATTTCTGTGGACGCATGCTTTTCATGACCACCTTCGTGACCGCCACCAGCGCGCATGGTCATAAATACCCCGAGGACAAAAAGCAAAAGGCCAACAGCACCAAGGATAATAATTTTTCGTTTGGTCTCCGGTTTAAAATCGTATTTTTCTTCGGCTATCATTGAGTTGAAAAGGTTAAATCATTTCTTTTGAAGTTCTTTCACATACATGGCAATCTTCCATCGGTCTTCTTCGCTCACTTGCGATCCGTGCGCTCCCATAAGTCCTTTGCCAAAGGTGATCACATGGAAAATATGGCCTTCTGTAATATTCTTATAAGCATCGCCCTGCAAGTTAGCTACACCGGGATACATACTATGTTCTACATCATCAATCTTTACCCCTTGCGCTACCTTGCCATCACCGCCAGCTTTAGGGCCGTGGCAATGCTTGCAATAGGTTTCAAACAAAACTTTACCCTGATCCAACATTGCCGGAGAAGTCTCAAAAGGATTTACCAACTTATTGGCTAAACGCAGCCCTGTGCTGTCATTAGCTCCCCGATAAGGCAACCAACCTCGGGCATCACGCTTTACGGTATGCGGTGCAGGCAATCTCATGTTCATGGCAAAAGGGTTGTATTGATTGGAGTTGTAAAACTCCCCCCTATCGTTATCCAACGAGTTCACCCATCGGCCGGCATCTTTGTCGGTGATTTGTTTCAATGGCTCATAGGCTACTGAATGATACATATTGGGTGCGTATTCAAGCCCTTGATAGTCTCCACCGGCTTTACAGCCTACTAGCAATACCGCAGCAGAAACACCTAAAAATAAATTCGTAATCAATCGCATATCAACGAATTAAAAGTTCTTTTCATTTACTTCAGAGGCACCGCTATCTTTTAAGATCCGGCTCAAATCATCTTTACTTAATTTATTGGCCGCCAAATCAACCGCCATCACATGTTTGTCATCGGTGCTCCGAACATCAAACTGACGTGGCCACTTATAAGGCTTCATATCACTCACAATCAAAAACGTAATGACCATACCAAAGGCAGAAAGCAACACGGTAAATTCGAAGGTTACGGGAATGAACGGAGGCAAGGAAGCAAAATCTTTTCCACCTATATCCATTGGCCAGTCGTAGCCTAACATCCAAGTTTGGGTAAACAAGGCCAGTATCGTACCCGTTATACCAAACATAAAGGAAGCGATTGGTAACCGCGTCCTGCGATAGCCTAGGGCATCTTCTAATCCATGAACCGGAAAGGGTGAATAGACTTCGTGAATGTGCACGCCTTTATCACGTATTTGTTCTACCGCGTGAAGAAGCACGTCCTCGTCTTCATAAATCCCTACCACAAAATTTTTATTACTATCCATATCAATGTTTCTTTTCAGAGTCGGATTTTAAAATAGTTTTTACTTCAACGATGTTGATTACTGGAAAAAATTTAGCGAACAATAAGAAAGCACAAAAGAAAAAACCAAAGGTGAAAACAAACTGCCCCACGTCATACATCGTAGGATAAAACATAGACCAGCTTGAGGGTAAATAATCACGGTGCAAGGAGGTTACGATAATTACAAATCGTTCGAACCACATCCCAATGTTTACGATAATGGAAATGATGAAGGTTGAAACTAAGTTTGTTCTAATCTTCTTAAACCAAAATAACTGAGGGGATATTACATTACAGGTCATCATCGACCAATAGGCCCACCAATACGGTCCAGTCGCGCGGTTAATAAATGCATATTGCTCAGCCGGCACCTGCCCATACCAAGCAATGAAAAATTCAGTAATGTAAGCCACTCCTACAATAGAACCCGTAACGATAATGATGATGTTCATCAGTTCAACGTGATAGATCGTGATGTAATCTTCCAGATGAAACACTTTACGAGTAATGAGCAACAACGTCAATACCATCGCAAAGCCGGAGAAAATCGCACCCGCAACAAAATAAGGCGGGAAGATGGTAGTGTGCCATCCCGGGATCACCGAAGTGGCAAAGTCCATTGATACAATTGAGTGAACGGAGAGTACCAAAGGAGTTGAAAGACCAGCGAGTATTAAGGCTACCGATTCATAGCGCATCCAAGTTTTAGCGCCTCCCATCCATCCAAAACTCAAGGCATTATAAATCAATGCACGGGTGTTGTGCCCAGCACGAACTGCCCGGTCGCGAATAACTGCAAAATCAGGGATTAAGCCCATGTACCAGAATACCAAAGACACGGAGAAATAAGTTGAGATAGCAAACACGTCCCACAGTAAAGGCGAATTAAAATTCACCCATAAGGAACCGAACGCATTCGGAAAAGGAAGAGCCCAATAGAAACCTAGCCACAAACGACCCATGTGCGCGAGCGGAAAACTAGCAGCACAAATCACAGCAAAAATGGTCATGGCTTCTGCCGCCCGGTTAATTGACATCCTCCACTTCTGCCGGAACAACAAGAGAACCGCAGAAATAAGTGTACCCGCGTGACCAATACCTACCCACCACACGAAGTTGGTAATATCCCAGGCCCATCCTACCGTTTTATTCAATCCCCACATCCCGATGCCATTCCAAAGCATTACCCCAAAGCAATAAAGTCCAAAAAGGAGCATCACAAAGGAAACGCTAAAAGCAGCCCACCAAAGGTTAGATGGCTTCCCTTCTACTTGCCTGCTTATATCTTCCGAAACATCCCGTAATGTTTTTCCTCCCGTTATAAGAGGTTCTCGAATGGCTGAGGTTACTTGCATATTAAAAGTTATCCGTTATAAGTAATTCGTTAGCTAGGTTAAGCAGTTTCTTTTACTTTGTCTTTGTTCCTTATTTTCGTCAGGTAGAAGATGTTTGGCTTCACCCCTATTTCTTCCAAAACGCGATAAGCCCTTGGGTTACCAATTTTTTTATCGATACCGTAATTCGGATTTTTTGGATCGTGTTCAATCTGAAGTAACTTGGTAAGGCGACTTTCAGGATCATTCATATCACCAAATAAAATAGCACCGGAAGTACAGGCCGCCTGGCACGCTGAAACCACTTCTCCATCTTTTACCTTTCTGCGCTCACGTTTGGCAGTCAACTTGCCAGCCTGAATACGTTGGATACAAAAGGAACATTTTTCCATCACCCCGCGAGAACGAATCGTCACTTCTGGATTGAGCACCATCCGACCTAAATCCGTATTCATGGCAGGATTAGATTGGTAGAACTGCTGATTATCGTGGTACTTAAACCAGTTAAATCTTCGCACCTTATAAGGACAGTTGTTGGCACAATAACGCGTTCCAATGCAACGATTATATACCATTTGATTTAATCCTTCCGTGCTATGGGTGGTTGCTGCTACAGGGCAAACCGTTTCACACGAAGCATTATTGCAATGCTGACAAAGCATCGGCTGAAAGGTGATTTCCGGATTCTCGGCTACCTTCTCCAATCCCTTGTAATCGTCATGCTTTGTGCCTTCAGGGCTGCTGTAATAGCGATCAATTCTCAGCCAATGCATTTCGCGTCTGCGAATCACCTCGTCCTTTCCAACGATGGCAACATTGTTTTCCACATTACAAGCCACCACACAAGAGCCGCAACCCGTGCAGGTGTTCAAGTCAATAGCCATACCCCAATGATGATCGGGATATTGATGACCCTTCCACATTGACAAGGAAGATGCATCTACTTTCTCATCCCATTCTGAAATTTTCGGATAGTCTCGT
>DAHVFH010000081.1 GCA_027317105.1 Cytophagales bacterium | reverse complement strand
ACAGTTCCTTGCTCATAGTCAACCTTTTGAATATCGTTGCCCATATAAATTTGACTGGGATAGTTATAATAGCCCATTCCATAACCCATTCCCATTCCGTACATCATACCGCCCATTCCGTATCCCATCCCCATTCCGCCCATGCCCATTCCACCCATGCCCATGCCACCGTAAGAAAAAGTGGAATTATTCACGATGTTTTCTTTTTGCTCAACCATGATGTGAAACTTCACCAGTAGTTCGGGGGCCAACGTGTCGGCCATGTAACTTCTTTTCTTCATTTCTGTGAGGATTGCCACCCGTATATTCTCATTCATAAGACCATGATCGAAGAGTGCACTCTTTATGCTGTCAACGGGAGGTAAAAAAGCGAAAGTCTTTTTATACGATTTGAAATTGGCGTCAACACTTGTATCGAAGTATATCCTTTGGCTGCACCCTGCCAACAATACCGCTGCCACAACTAAACCCATCCATGATTTCATATGATAATTATTGTTTTAAAGCACGAAGGTAAACGAAAATAGTCTCCTAGAGTTCAATCTTTTCATTTAGTTTGGCGAAATTTATTGAAAGTGCGAATAATGTAATACTTTAATTAAATTGTATAATGCTTTTAGGATGATGGCTGGGCAACTTTGATCCTTCAATTATGTTAAATTTAAATTGTAGTGAAAGCCTGGATTGACTAAGATTTTAATGCACCCATACATACATTTATGATAGACACCGAAAGCAACGATAAGGGTTACAAAATCTTGGCCATTGATATTGGGGGAACAAATATTAAAGCAACGATCTTAGATCATGATGGCACGCTTTTACAGGAGTACAAAAAAGAGAAGACCCCTGCGCATGCGACTCCCGAAAAAATAGTAGCCGCAATTGTGCGATTGGTTGCCGACTTTAAGGATTATAATAAAGTTGCCGTAGGTTTTCCTGGGTTCTTAAAAAAAGGTATCGTGTACACCGCTCCTAATTTGGGGCATGATGCGTGGAAAGGAGTAAACCTGAACAAACTTATCAGCAAGGCGCTGCATAAGCCTGTGCGAATAGCCAACGATGCAGACATGCAGGGGTTGTCTGTCGTGCGCGGAAAAGGCCTGGAAATGGTGATTACACTCGGCACTGGATTTGGAACGGCTTTACTGTTAGACGGGCATCTACTGCCTCATTTCGAATTAGCACATCATTCCATTACCAAAAAACACACGTACGATGATTATGTTGGAGATCATGCTTTTAAAAAAATTGGTATTAAAAAATGGAATTTACGAGTGAAGAAAATAGTGGAGATGTTAAAAGTGGTGTTCAATTATGATACCTTGTTTATTGGTGGCGGAAATTCTGCCAACATCAATTTCCCGCTCGATAAAAACATCAAAATCATTACCAATAAAGACGGGATTAAAGGAGGCGCCAAGCTATGGGATTTGGATGAAAACCTATTCATGAAAACTAAATAAGAGGTTACTAAAACAATCATTAAAAATTAACAATGAGCAGTTCTAAAGAAACTATCGTCCAAACGTGTATTAATACGATCAGGGTATTAGCGGCCGATGCCGTACAAAAAGCAGATTCTGGCCATCCGGGCACGCCCATGGCACTTGCCCCGGTGGGCCATGTGTTGTGGACGGAGGTCATGAACTATAATCCGCTCAACCCGGAATGGGTCAACCGCGACCGCTTTATTTTGTCGGCAGGTCATGCGTGCATGCTGCAGTATAGCCTTTTGTACCTTACGGGCTATCCCATCACATTGGATGACATCAAGAACTTCCGTCAACTTCATAGCAAAGCAGCGGGGCATCCGGAGTATGGCCTGCTACCCGGAATTGAAGTAACAACCGGCCCGTTAGGGCAAGGATTTGCCAACGGGGTTGGATTTGCCATCGCTCAAAAATATTTGGCAGCCCGCTTCAACAAACCAGGTTTTGATGTTTTCGACTATAAGATTTATTCAATCTGTGGCGATGGTGATATGATGGAAGGCGTCACATCTGAAGCGGCTTCGCTGGCCGGACATCTGAAGTTGGGGAATATGATTTATCTGTATGACGATAATCATATTTCGATTGAGGGGAGTACCGATCTGACGTTTGACGAAGATGTCGCCAAGCGCTTCGAAGCTTACGGTTGGCACGTGCAAGTGCTGCCGGATGGAAATGATATACAGGCTTTAGCGGCAGCCTTTAAGAAGGCGCAAGCTGAAACAGAGCGACCTTCGCTGATCAAAGTCCGGACGCATATAGGCTATGGCAGTCCCAACAAAGTCGATACGGCAAGCGCCCATGGTTCTGCGCTAGGCGAAGATGAAGTGAAGCTGGTAAAGAAAAATTTTGGATTCGATCCGGCAAAATATTTTGAGGTGCCAGATGAAGTTTTGAACTACTATCAGGAAGCGGGAAAGAAAGGCATAGTAAAGGAGGAAGATTGGGACAAGATATATCATCAGTATAAAGAAAAGTATCCAGCGTTAGCCAGCGAATATGAATTGCTTACCAAAGGAAAACTCCCTGAAGGTTGGAAAGATAAATTGCCTGTGTTCGAGGCTTCGGAAAAGAAAATAGCAACACGGAAGGCGTCTGGCAAAGTCATGAATATCATGGCAGATAGTTTGCCCAATTTTATTGGTGGGGCAGCCGATCTGGCTCCCTCTACTGACACTAATTTGGATAAGTATAAATCCTTCTCTTCCACCGATCGTGATGGGCGTAATTTTCATTTTGGCATACGTGAACATGCCATGGGCTCCATCATCAACGGTATGGCCTTAAGTAAATACCTCATTCCATTTGGGGCAGGCTTCTTTGTCTTTACAGATTATATGAGGCCTCCGATTCGACTGGCTGCCATCATGAAAATACATTCCATCTTCGTTTTTACCCACGATAGCATAGGGCTAGGTGAAGATGGCACTACGCATCAACCCATAGAGCAACTCATTGGCTTGCGGTCTATTCCGAACATGACGGTGATCCGGCCAGCTGATGCCAACGAGACGGTGCAGGCCTGGCGCGTGGCCATTGAGCATACCCATGGTCCTGTTGCCTTGGTGTTAACCCGCCAGGGACTTGAGGTCATCGACCAGAAAAAATATACGAAAGCTTCTGAGCTCGAAAAGGGTGCTTACATTCTTTCAGAGCCCGAAACTGAACCGAAGGTAATCTTGATTGGCACGGGTTCGGAAGTTCAGTTGCTTATGGCAGCCCAGCAAAAATTGAAGGAACAACATATTGCCGCCCGCGTGGTGAGCATGCCATCGTGGGAATTATTTGAGAAGCAGGATGCTGCCTATAAGGAAAAAATATTGCCCAAGAAATTGAAAAAACGGCTGGCCGTAGAGGCTGGATCATCGTTGGGTTGGCATAAATACGTTACGGATGAAGGCGATATTATAGGCATCGATAAATTTGGCGAATCAGGTCCAGGTGAAGCGGTGATGGAAGAATATGGATTTACGGTTGCCAATGTGGTGAACAGGGTGACCTCACTATTGCGTTAATGCGTAAGAAGGAAAGGGGAATTGGATTAAAATATAAAAATTTAAACAACATCGAAGATGAATACCAACAGAATTAAAAGCATTCACAATTTTGGTCAAAGTATTTGGCTCGATCTCCTGGATCGGAAAATTATGGATTCTGGAGAATTGAAGAGATTGATTGACGAAGATGGTGTACGCGGGCTTACTTCGAATCCCGCCATTTTTGAAAAGGCCATTAGCAACAGTTCAGATTATGATGAAGACATGGTCATCCTTTCAAAGCAAACCACCAGCAATGATGAAATCTTTTTTGGTCTTGCCGTAAAAGATATTAAACGCGCTGCGGATATTTTTAATCCTTTGTATAAAGAAAGTAAGGGTGGGGATGGTTTCGTGAGTCTTGAGGTTTCACCTTACCTGGCGCGCGAAACAGAGAAAACATTAAATCAGGCAAAGGAATTATGGAAAGCCGTTGATCGAAAGAATGTAATGATCAAAATTCCGGGAACAGCCGAAGGCTTGCCGGCCATCCGCCAGTGCATCAGCGAGGGAATTAATATTAATGTGACCCTCTTATTTGGTTTGCCGCGATACCGTGAGGTAGCCGAAGCTTACCTCGCGGGTTTGGAAGACAGACTAAAAGCCAAGCTGCCCATCGACCATGTTGCTTCCGTGGCGAGCTTTTTCCTCAGCCGTATCGATGTGATGGTTGATCCAATGTTGATTGAAAAAGGATTGAGCACCTACAAAGGAGAAGTTGCCATCGCCTCGGCAAAAAAAGCTTATGAAATTTATGAAGCGATGTTCACAAGTGATCGTTTTAACAAACTGAAAGAACACGGAGCGAAACCACAACGGCTCCTATGGGCAAGCACCGGAAGCAAAGATCCCTCCTTTAGCGATGTCAAATATGTGGAAGCATTGATCGGCAAAGAAACCGTCAATACCGTTCCGTTAGAAACGCTTGAGGCTTTTCGCGATCACGGAAACGCTGCGAGCCGATTAACCGATAACTTAGATAAGGCAACAGCGGTGTTGGCGAAATTGAAAGACATTGGCATCGATATTGATACCATTACCCAGAAGCTCGAAGACGAAGGCATAGAAAAATTCAACAAGCCTTTTGATAAGCTTTTGAAAGTAATCGACAGCCATAAACAGAAGATCGCCAAAGTATGAGCAGCACAAAAATTAAGGTTGTGTTTTCTGACATCGGGGGGGTATTGCTGACCAACGGTTGGGGACATGAATCCAGGCAGAAGGCTGCAGAGCTGTTTGGATTGGAATACGAAAAGATGGATGTCTTGCACGATTTCATTTTTAATAGTTACGAAATCAACAGCATCACGCTCGATGACTACCTCGACACAGTGGTCTTTGACGAACCCAGGGATTTCACAAAAGAAGTTTTTAAAACCTTTATGCTTGAACAATCCGTTGAGCTTCCGCACATGCTGCAATGGTTTAAAGAATGGAAAAGCAAGTGTGGGTTTCGCGTGATCTCCATCAACAACGAAGGTCGTGAACTCAACGACCACCGGATCAAGAAATTTGAATTGCACCGCTGTTTTGATGCTTTCATTTCTTCCTGTGAAGTAGGCATGCGCAAACCGGATCCTGGAATTTTTAAATTGGCTATGGGGATTGCTCAAGTCACTCCAGAAGAGTGTATTTATTTTGACGATCGGCTGATGTTAGTTAATGCCGCCCAAAAGTTGGGAATCAAAAGCTTCCATCACACGGATTTTAAATCGACAAAAAAAGTGCTGGAGAGCCTTTCCGAATTTTGAACCATAATGGCAGTAGGCAGAATGAATTCTTGAGCAAATGAGGGTAACATTCCCTTAACTCAGATTAAGTACTAGAGTAATTTTCTAAAATAGATAGCTAGATAATTTTCATGTTGTCAATGCTTTACAATGATTTTTTCATTAGACTTTCCTTGAAACGCATTAGGAAATACGCAACTTAAACCGATTGACTTTCATGTATATCTATCTCATTATTTTTCTATTGCTTAATCTGGGCTTAACATTCATTTTAAATGATGGTAACTTTTGAATGACGATCTTTGCACAAACAATTTACGGTTGGCAAAAACGAGAAAACGCGAAGTAGAGTTAGTGGTCATTTCTGATGTGCACCTGGGCACCTACGGCTGTCATGCCGAAGAACTTTTGCGGTACATGAAAACCATCAAACCGAAGCGGCTCATCCTTAATGGGGACATCATCGACATGTGGCAGTTTAGCAAGCGCTATTGGCCTAAGTCGCACATGCAGGTAATCAAACACATTACCGGACTGTTGGCCAAAGGAACCAAGATCGTTTACCTTCCTGGCAACCATGACGAGATGCTAAGAAAATTCGCTGGTTTTCGCTTGGGTTCTTTTCAGATCGAAAATAAAAAGGTATTGTCGCTTCAAGGGAAAACCGCCTGGGTTTTTCATGGCGATGTGTTTGATGTGACAATGCAACATTCTAAATGGCTGGCCAAGTTGGGGGCTATCGGCTACGACTTGCTTATTTTAATAAATCGGTTTGTCAATTTTATTTTAAAGCTTTTAGGCAAGGGAAAGATATCACTCTCTAAGCGCGTGAAAGATTCCGTAAAACAGGCAATAAAATTCATCAATGACTTTGAAAAAACGGCTGCAGAAATCGCGATAGAAAACGGCTATGACTTTGTTGTGTGTGGACACATCCATCAACCTGAAATTAAAAAGATCGTGACCGACAAGGGAGAAGTCACTTATCTCAATTCAGGTGACTGGGTAGAGAACCTTACTGCACTGGAGTACAATCTTGGTGCTTGGCGGATATATCGATATGCCGAAGACGCCAAAGCGCAGGCCATGAAGATTTCAAGAGATCCAAAAAGTAATTTGGATAATGACGAGATATTTAAAGACCTTGTCAGTGAATTCTTGTCGCCAAAAAAATGAAAATCCTTTACGCTATCCAAGGTACAGGCAATGGCCATTTAAGCCGTGCCGTAGACATCATCCCCGAGTTGAAAAAATATGGATCCTTGGATCTTTTTGTCAGCGGAGCACAAGCCGAAATCAAGTTGCCCTATCCGGTAAAATATAAATCGAAGGGACTAAGTTTTTATTTTGGAAAAAGCGGTGGTATTAATTTTTTCAAAACCTTTCAAAAGAACAGCAGCCGTGATGTGATGAAAGAAATCAAAAATTTTCCGGTGGAAAATTATGATTTGATTGTCAACGACTTTGAGCCTATATCCGCGTGGGCAGCACGCAAAAAAGAAGTGCCTTGCATATCACTTAGCCATCAGTCAGCCCTTCTTTCCCAAAATGCACCTCGGCCAAAGCGGGTCGATCCTTTTGGTGAATGGATATTGAAGAACTATGCGCCTGTAAAAAAATATGTCGGTTTCCATTTTGAAGAATATGACAAAAACATATTTACTCCTGTAATCCGCACGGCCATTCGCGAGGCGAAAGTTTCCAACAAAGGCCATTATACCATCTACCTTCCGGCCTACGATGACAAAAAATTAGTGCAACGATTATTAAAGGGACCCAAAGTACGTTGGCATATCTTCTCTAAACATACGAAGACCCCTTATCACGTGGGAAGGATTTCGGTTTACCCCGTATCGGCTATTGATTTTGTAGAGAGTATTGTGACATCGGCAGGTGTGCTTTGTGGGGCCGGGTTTGAAACGCCTGCGGAAGTGCTCCACATGAATAAAAAGTTGTTGGTCGTGCCAATGAAAAGTCAATACGAACAACATTGCAATGCGGCTGCGCTGCGGAAATTGGGTGTGCCTGTGATGAAGAAAGTGAAAAAGAAATCGATCAAGAAAATCGCCAAGTGGATTGAAGGAGCAAAGCCTTTGGGTATATCGTTCCCTGATGTGACGGACGAGGCCGTAGAAAAGCTAATGGAAAAATCAGGGTTTAAATAGTTCGGATTTTGGAGATTCAACACTGAGTTGGGTTAATTAATTTCATGCAAATCGCATCCTGCTCCTCGGAATTTGGCAGGTAGGAATGGGCTTGGTTGAGTTCAATTTTTTTTAGAATACTCAGAGTAGTTGCGTTAGCGACTTTGGTTACCTTTGCATCGGATTTTAAATAAAGTTTAAGTGTATTGGCCTAAAATGGTGCTTTTTGATTTTTTTGGGATGATTATATTCTGGAGATTGCCGAATTTAGATGATACTTTTTTTCAACGGCTCCAAAATGTAGGCTTTGGTTCAACCATTTCTTGGCATAACTACTTTTCTAATAATTTTGATTTTATTTTAAGAAGTCCGATTAGCAGAAGGGTCTGAGTCTTACTTGATATATATCTAATACAATAAATTTTAAATTTGCATCAATATTGGAGCGTAAATTTTTTTAAAAAACTGTTAGGGTTAACTCATACAAGACTGATAGATACTTAAATTCATGAAAGAAAAATACCGAGCTATTAAAATCATCCTGTTTTTAATTTTCTTAACTACCCTCTCTAGCAGTTTTGCCCAAACTAATACCTCAACGGGTGCACTTTGGAATACTTCTGCAAACTGGTCGCTTGGCCACGTACCACTTCCTGCCGAAGATGTGGTTGTTAATACTAACATGGCCATGAACATGCCAGCGGGGTTGTTTACGGTTAACTCCTTGACCGTAAATGCAACTTTTACATTAACTATTGCTAATAGCACTACTGCACAAACGATAGGCGTTACTACCTTTTTAACAAATAATGGGACGATTACGCTCGGTGCTTTTAATGCTACGCACGCTCTGACCATTGGCGGAACGCTAACCAACGCGGGCATCCTTACCCTGTGGACTACAGCTGCACGTTTTTGTAATGTAACGATGAACGGAACGTCCATTACTGGCAATGGAGCATACACCTTCAATAGTCTTATTATAGGGGGCGCTGTCGCCAACAACTCTGCCTCGACAATAAATATTAAAGGAGATTTGACGTTAAACAATTCTTTCACCTGCTCAGCCGGAACAATAAATTTTAATGGTGGTCTGGGACAAAACCTAAACGGAACCACTAACCCCACATTTAATAACCTGAGTTTTGCAACTAATGCAACCTATGTAACAGTTGGTGGAATTACCGGAATCACAGTTAACGGCACATTCTCCATGGCCAACACATCTACGTTTGATTTTGGCTCTGGAAGTGCGATAACGGTTACTGTTGCAGGTAATTTTGCTGGAACGACCATCAATATGGCTGGAGTTGGCTTGGCTCATCAGCTTATTCTTGGAGGAGCAACAAATACGGCAACAACGTTCAATACCACAGCAGGATCGGGTAGTATCGTGGTATATAATAACTCAGTCGCGCAAACTGTTTTTGCTTCAGCTAACTATCGCTATGTAACCCTTACAGGAAGTGGAACGAAAACGTTTTCTGGCATAACCACGATCAATAATGACTTGAATATTACGGGAACTGGTGTAACAGTCTCTGACGCAAATGCACTTACTATAAGCGGTAGTGTGAACAATTCAGGATCAGGCACCACGACTTGGGGAGGAGCGGCAAACACGACCAGCATCGCAGGAAACATTCTTGTTACCAATAACACAACCTTTACGATTGGCGGTCAGGCGGCTGTTAAAACTATAAATGTTGCAGGAAATGTTCAGGTAGATGTCGGAAGTACATTGAATGTGGGAGCGTTTGCGGCCGTTCATTTACTTTCAATATCAGGAAACCTTCAAGCGGACGGAATTTTTAATATGGTTCAAACTTTCCCGGGGAATGTTTGTAACATCACTTTTTCTGGGGCTTCGAATAATACCATTACCTCACCAGGAGGCACAGGAACAATTAATTTTAATACGATTACCTTAACCAAAGGTGCGATCGCCAATGTGTTGGATGTTCAAACACCCATCGCCATGTCCTCACCAACAGCGGCAGGAGCATACCTCACGCTAACCAGCGGAACGTTTAAATTATCGAGCGCTTCAACGCTAACGCCTTATTACGGTGCTGCTACGATCTGCGGTGGGATTGGGAGCCTATGGCTTAATAATGCAGGGGCGAATGTTTCCTGTGTAGGTACGGCAACAACGGCTAACCCAGGGGTTCCAACAGTGACGGGCACTCTACATATTACAGCTGGAACCTTTGCTTATGGAAGTGGTAATGATGTGATGGCAGTTAGTGCAGCCACCAGTAATTTATGGATAGACGGTGGTAATTTGAATATGTATGGTGGTATTTCATTCACCAATACGTCACAATTTAATATGACTTCAGGTAATTTTAATATCTATACTCAACAGGCAGGATCTGGGGGAGATAACATTGGTGTTACCGTGGTGAATTTTGCTTCTACAAATGCCGCTAACGCTGTAACTTTTACTGGAGGTACACTTACTATTGTTGATCCTCCAAGTTCGGCATTAACATCTGTGCTGTTAGGCAATACTTCAGGATATGCCTATAACTTCAGTGGAGGCACCATCAACTTTGGCGATGGACTTAGCAATAACAGTGGTACTGCAGCTGCCGGTTTTAGAATAAATGGAGGAGGCATTTATCCTATGGGCAATGTTGTTTTAAATAATGGAACTTCTACCGGAACCAACAGATTTATACAATTGGCTACTAGTAATTGTATCATCGGCAATAGTCTGACCATGGGCAGTAATCCGAATGATAACTTCAATCTAAACGGAAGGCTTCTCACCTTAAACGGCACCCTTGCAGTTGGAACAGGAACCATTATTGGCAGTGCCACTTCAAGCCTTGCCATCGGTGGAAATAACACACCCATAATGAATTTGCCACCGATTGGAGGTGGCACGCTGTTGAATTTGACGCTTAATAAGACAGGTACGAATAGTACGGTTAATCTTGGCGGTTCATTATCCCTTGCAGCCACAGGGGTACTCACCTTAACCTCTGGGGTGCTTGAGCTTGGAAATAATAATTTGACCTTGCTTAATAATACAGCGGGAGCAATTGCCGGATCTCCTTTCTCAGCCTCTAATATGATTGCCACCGATGGGACAGGGTATCTAATAAAAAATGCTTCGTCTGCTAATACCCTTAATCCTATAGGCTCCAGCGGATATTATTCTCCAATGACGCTGACTTCTATTGTGCCAACAACAGGTACCTATAGCATTCGGGCCGTTCCTACTGCACTTAACCCTACCTACATCAATGTGTATTGGGATTTTGTAACCAGCCTTGCCAATAAAACAATCACCGCTACTTTTCAATACGATCCGGGACAACTTAACGGTGCTTCACAGGCTATTTCCTACACGCCAGCGCCTTATACAATAGCTCAAGAACCTCCGCTTTCGGGAACATCTTCTTTTGGTGCAAATTCTTTTACTATTACCGGTAATGTTACCGCCACAAACGGAGGGTATTGGACCATGGGTATTAATCAAACGTATTATTCGTACCAAACCGGTAATTGGAATACGCCAACCACTTGGACTTCTGATCCAAGCGGAACCACCCAAATTGGAAGTAGCATTCCAGGATACAACGATAATGTGGTCATCCTTGGTGGCCGAACGGTTTCCTTATCAAGCAATATTGCAACCCTGAATATGGATCTGACAATCAATACGAGTGGGTTTTTAGATCTGTCAACGTATAGCTTTACAAATGGGTTAAGCACCCTAAGCGGCCAAGGCACCTTGCGATTGGCTTCGGTCAATTTCCCGGTAATTGCAACCAATACGTTTATTAATTCAGGAGGGGGAACGGTGGAGTATTATAACGCTTCTTCTTTTTCTTTGCCGGTTGCCCAAACTACCTACAATAACTTAACCATAAACTGTTTGGGACAAACCGCTACCCTGTTAACCAATTTAACCTTGAATGGAAATTTACTAGTGAAGGGCGGAACTTTCCAGATCAATGATGTAACTTCTGCCCGCCTTCAATTAACCATTAGTGGAAGCGTCACTATAAATGCCGGAGCTTCTATTGCAGTGGGTACGGGGGTAACCAATTCGGTTACCGATCCGACAACGATTACTACTACTGTTGCCGGGCCTTTTATTGACTATTACGACAGTCAATCACATCGGGTCGTCATCAATGGAGACTTTATCAATAATGGCACCGTCAATTTTTCCAATATTTCCTATCCGGTTTACAACGCTTTTCCGCCTACTTTTTTGGGTGCGAATACCGGATTTGCTACGGTCTATTTCAGGGGTTCAACGAGTAATCTTTTGACCTGTAATGGCATCACCAACTTCTATAATCTCGTAATAGATAAAGGAACAGATCAAACTTATACGTTAACCGTAAACCCTTCCGCTTACGGTAACTTCAAATTATTTGGTGCCAACAATGCCGCGGCTGATGCGCTGGTTGGAGCCACAGCCACGAACCCCAACATCAAAAAAGCGTTGTGGATTCGAAACGGCACGTTAGTATTACAAGGCTCAACGATTATTCCATCGCTTACAGAGGGTAATATAACGGCAGCCTTGCCCAATACGTCAGATTATTTTATTCCTGCAAATGGGGCATTGTCACTAAACGGACCCGATGTGGTGGTACTGGCAACGGCTGATGATTATCGTGAAGTGAATACGGCATATGGGGTATCTGGAGGTTCTGGACTTGTGAATGGTGTTATTCAAGGCGGATACAGTTCCCTTTATGCTTATGGTAAGTTCCAAATTTCAAGCGGTTATCTTTCAACTCGTGAATCAGGTGGTATCATCACCAATGGCGGCTCTGGTCAAATCATTATCAATGGAGGGAATATTGATGCGAAACAGTTTTTAAACGCAACCTCATCGACCGCTTCTTTTCAAATGACAAGTGGTCTTTTTGCACTGAGAGGTCGTTTTCAACGTACACCTGCGTCATACGCTTCAATTGCAAATCTTGTTGACAATTCATCGGCTACCGTAAATACGGCTCGGGCACTGAATGGAACGACCAGCGGTTACGGAACTTTTAACCTCAATAATGCTGCTAATATTTTTAATATGTCGGGTGGAAATATTTGGGTCTATGATGTGTGCGATGCCGCACCTCCAGCGTCTGCGCAATATGCCTTTGATGTAAAGTCTTCCTCAGCCAATAGCAGCGTAACCGGGGGAACGATAACGATGATCCCTACTACCGGCACCGTGCTTGCTGACGAGGCTAATTTCCAGATTTCGTCTACCGCTTCAATCGCAAACCTGGTGATCAACCAAGTGAGTGGTGCCTCTGTAGTCCAATTAAATACCGCCTATCCGCTCACCGTTTTAGCGAATGTGAATATTCAGTCAGGAAGTTTTGATGCGAATGCACAGAACCTGACGGTCGGTGGAAATTTCACCCTTGCGGGCGGAACTTCTTATCTCGCTTCGGGTACTTCAGCGAATACAACCATCTTAAATGGTTCGGGCACACAAACCTTCACGGTGAACACGGCTGGAGCGCTTAACGTAAACAACTTAACGTTTACCAAAGCGGCTGGAGTAGCTGTAAATTTTGCGGGTTCGCAGAACACCATTAACCTTGCCGGCAACCTAACGCTTACCTTGGGGACGTTAAACGATAATGGAAACTCTATTTTCGTTGCCGGTAATGTTTATAACTCCGGATTGCATGCTGGGACAGGAAAGATTTCATTGAACGGATCAGCGACAACACAAACCATTGACGGTAATGGTATTTTTCAAAATCTTGAGTTGAACAGCACGAATGCTGCCGCAGCTCCGATTTCCTTGGTAAATAAGGCAACGATTAATGGAGCGTTGACATTTTCACAGAATAATCTATTCAACATTAGTACCTATAATTTAACCCTGAACGCCTCTGCTTCGGTTGTCAACGCTGGCGCTTCCAGGTACATCCAATGTGCAGGAAATGCAGGTGATGGAGGTGTGACCAAAGTGTATTCATCAACGACCGCTTTTGTTTTCCCGGTAGGGGCCCCCTCAACAAGCCACGTAGGTGTTCCAAATTATACTCCCGCATCGATTGGCCTTAGCACGGCACCAACTGTATACGGGTCTATCAATGTAGTCCCCGTAGGCTATGCACACCCTAACGAAACCACGGCAGGAAGAAGCCTTACCTATTTTTGGCGAGTTAAATCTTCGGGCTTTACACTAGGTGCAGCAACGATTACGCATGGCTATACCTATTCGGTGAATGATGTTGTGACCGGTGCAGGGATTACAGAGAATGGTTACGTGGCTGCGCGCTATGATGTGAATGCGACCGCATGGACAGAGGGAACGACAAGCGACTTAGATATTGTTAGCAAGATAATAGGCCAACCCACTCCAGGGTCATTTCTAAAAAATGTCCCTTTTATTGATGGCGATTATACCGCTGGCGATAATAGCCCGACCGATCCATTTGGAACACCCACTGTATTTTATAGTTACGCCACTGGCGCCTGGGGTGTGAATACAAGCTGGACAAGCGATGCTACCCGTGCGACATGGATAAACATCGGAACTCCGGGAGCAGGCGCGGTGGTGCATATCGGTGCTGGGCACACGATTAGTTTTGGAACACCCGCAAACTACCTGACCAACCCGAATACTGATCCGCACAATTGCGCCACACTTTACATTGACACAAGCTCGGTTCTTGATGTGCGTTACAACCCGGCCAGTAATTTGGGCATTGTAATGAACAGCCCATTAGGTAATGGAAAAATTAGAATTACTACTGCGCAGGCATCCAATAGTACGTTTGCAAATCCTTCGGGTGATTTTTCAAGCTTCAATACAAATTTAGGAACGACAGAGCTCTATACTACAAATCCAACTGCTGGTACTACCTTTTACATGGCCAATGGTATTTCGACTTATGGAAACCTGTTGTTTTCTCCATTGGGTGGATCAAACTTACTTTTTCCTAATAATAATGTATTGATCTATGGCGATTGTACGGAAACCGGACAGAATGCGGATTCTTGGCTTCTTCCTGCATGGAATACGAATTATCCAACCGCCCCTACGGTTCCTATCGCAAAAACGATTACGATTAATGGTAATTTGAATATTCAAGGTGGTGGTTTTGGTTGGTATGGTACGGGAGCAATTGCTCAAAATGTAGTGGTGAATGGCAATGTTACAGTATGCGCAACTTGTGCTTTGGACAATTGGGGTGGGGCAAATAATCAAACCCTAACAATTGGAGGATCATTAACGAACGATGCTAATGGTTCATCAGCACCATTAGGAACTGTAGCTAGAGTAAATCTTGTAAATGTTCCAACGATTTTTAATGGAAATACTTCAGCCAGTATAACCAATACAGTCGGAACCCCAACAACCATATTTGGTTCAGTTACCGTAAATAAGGGAACATCACAAGCAACAACGTTGAATTGTAACATTGCAGGAACACTGACAACGCCTGTTGATAATTGGTTAACGCTGCAAAACGGCACTTTTCAATATCAAAGGACGAACCCGACAACTAATTTCACCATCTCGACTGCAACCAATATAACTATACCCGCTACGGCTGGTTTGTATATTAGCTATGCCAATGGAAATAACACGAATGTGTTAATCTCAAATAGTAATGCAGATGCCAGTGATTTATTATTGAGTGGAAAACTTACTGTCGTCAGTGGAAATGTTTATGTGGGCCCCGTAGCTTCACCGGCCTTTAATAATGATATTGAGTATTCTGGTAACTCCGCTGCCATTCAAGTTGGCGGTGGTAATTTGTTTGTGAATGGACAAATCAGGCGCCCCACCACATCAACCAATGGTGCACTGTCGTTTACACAAACTGGCGGCACCGTAACCATCAATGGAAACTCTTCCGCGGGAGGATTAGCTACTGCATTGACACGAGCAAAATTAGAAGTGGTGAATGCAGGAAGTCAATTTAATACTTCAGCAGGAACATTGACGATAGCAAAAGGTAGTGGGTCTACTTTTGGTGATTTATACATCAGGCCTTCAAGTTCTACCGTTACAGGGGGTACAATTATTTTTACTAATGCGGTACCGAATGCCGTTCAGAATTATTCGATGGATGCAAGTGCTTCATTGTTTAATCTATCGGTAATTGAAGGCGGGGCTGGTGGCACAAATGCAACAGTTACATTGATGACGAACCCGTTAGTGCTTAATGGAACACTGACGCTCGCCAACAGCAAAAGCTTCTTCAACAGTAATAACAGGAATGTCACGATTAATCAAAATCTTGTAAATAATGGGGTTCCGGGAAGCTACGTTTATGGAACTAATCTGACTACTTTTTCCGGGGCAACGCAGAATATATTGGGAACTTCAATTACCAATTTTTATGATCTTACCGTTTCGCCTTCGGTTTCGTTGACGGTTAACAATAACTTCACGGTAAACCGAAATCTTACCATTGCGAATGGTAGTCTGGTACTGAATTCTTACAACGTGTCGGTTTTAACAAACGGTAGCTTCACCAACAATGGCGGGTATTTGGATGACAATGTAACGGGGGGTGTTATTATGGCTGGTTCTTCGCAGCAGCAAATTTCAGGTACCGGGTCTTTCAATAGGTTAGTGATTAATAATTCGGCAGGCGCCATCTTGCTAAATGACATCACGCTCAACAACGACCTGATCATGACCAATGGCATATTCAACATACAATCAAACAACCTGATATTAAATACGGGATCCAATATTGGTGGAGCGCCTTTTAGCACAACCAATATGATCATGACGGACGGAGTAGCTACGAGTTTGGGGTTAAGAAAGTTTTTTCCAGTAATCAGTTCCACGACAACCTTCACTTTCCCAGTTGGGGTTACTTCAAAATATACACCCGCTGTTTATACCATTAATGCCAATGGTTCAATTGGCTACATCAATGTTTCACCGGTAAATTCTTATCAACCAACAGTATCGGATCTAACCAGAGTTCTGCATTATTATTTTAGCATTTCAAGTTCAGGTATTACCGGGTTTAATGGGAGCGTTGTGTTGAATTATATGGCCAGCGATGTATTTGGAACGGAGTCAAATTATGTGGCGGCCTGGCTTCAACTTCCTGGAACTTATTGGAGTAAAGCTGCACCAGGATCGGCCACAGACAATGTCAATGAGGCAACCCACCAAATAACGTTTAACTATTCTGCGGGAACTACCAACCTAAATGGTGACTATACTGCAGGGGAGGATACCGCAATTCCAAGTCAAGTCCCTACGTATATTTCTAATAGTAATGGCAATTGGTCGGACAATACAATATGGACACCGGTTGGAGCATCACCTCCTTGTCCGGTAGGCGGGCCAAATGGATTTAATGTGATTATACAAAATTCAGTTGCCACTGATGTGAATTATTGTTTTGCGTACACAACCATCATTCAAGGAACAGGAACACTATCCATTCTCTCGCCCACCTTTGGCCATAACTTCGGTACCGTCTCCGGGGATCCTTCGCTTGGTACAGGAACAGTTTATTTGCAAAGCGGTAATCTTCCTGCAGGAAATTTCACCTCCTTTATGAACTGTACAGGAAATGGAACAGTTGAATTTGGAGGCACGGGAAGCTACACAATTGTGCTAAATGGGTTCACCACGATTCCAAATTTAACGGTTAGTGGTACGGGCACGCGAACTCTACCAAATGCTGATTTAACAATTTGCAACACGCTTGATATAAACGGGCCAACCCTTGACAATAGTGCTAACAACAGAAAGTTAACGATAAATGGTTCAATGCAACGGTATACTACGGGGGCGTTCCTTAGTGGAAGCGGGGCTACGGCCACAGTTACATTCTCCGGTTCTGCTGCACAATCTCTCGGCGGACCTACTGGCGATTTCACGGGCTCAAATGGGTTTAACAATCTTGAAATAAATAATAGTGCAGGATTATCGATTGGAAATAATGGAAATATTGAAGTGAATGGAAATTTACTGCTGACCAATGGTATCATTGCTACCTCCATTATCAATAATCTCAGTATTCTTAATACTTCCAATTTGGCCGTGGTACCCACTGGAGGCAGCACCAGTTCGTATGTCAGTGGTCCAATGAAAAAGCAAATTGTGAACGGTGGCGTTTTTGTTTATCCGCTTGGTAAGGGATCCGTTAAAGGCCACACCTATACGTTTACCTCCACATCAACAGGAACATCGCTTTTCACAGCCGAGTATTTTACCCCTAATCCTGCTGTGGCGGTTGCGGCTCCGCTGACGACAATAAATCAGCAAGAATATTGGGCGGTGACTGCCACCGCTTCAAAAACAGCCAAAATCGATATTGCTTGGGATGCACAAAGTAATATTAATGGAACCATGACGCAAAATGGCATATCGGACATCGAGGTTGCGGAATACGATACGGGCACTTCATCATGGGTGGGATTAGCCTCCACCACATCGGGCACCAACAGTGTAGGGGATGCCATGACAACAAACAGTGTAAGCCTTTCAACAACCGCAAAAAATTATTCCTTGGGAAGTCTTACCAATACCACACCACTTGCAACGCTTTCGCCAGCTGGTGCAGTTTGTGGGACGGCAGGGATTCCAGTTACCTTTACCACTCATACCATAATCACTTTAAATTACACGATTAGCTACAATTTCAACAGTGCCCCTCAAACGCCAATCGTTGTAACATCCCTTCCTTTTACGCTACCAACTCCATCCCCTGGAACCTATCAGTTAACCGGATTTACATATAATGGCAGTACCCTACCGGGTGTAGTAGACCCTACGACAGTTACTACTTATGCTGCACCGACTACGTCAGTGGCGGGTGCAAACCAATCGTTATGTAATGCCACGAGTTTAAACCTGCCTGGAAATAATCCAACGGTTGGAACCGGGTTATGGACGATCGTGACGGGCTCGGGGGGCTGGTTCAATACGCCAGATGCAACCAATTATAACGCTCTTTTTGGCGGCCCTCCAGGAAACAGCTATACCTTGAAATGGACGATCACCAGTGGATTATGTAAATCCAGCAGTACCGTAAACATTTCTTTTCCCTTTACCCCGCAACAACCTTCTCCTTTTACGGCTGCGCCCCCCTCTGTTTGCCAGGGTTCTAATGGTAATGTTTACACGGTACCAGTTGTTGGTAGCGCAACCTCTTACATATGGTCTTACTCTGGAACAGGGGCGACCATCATCGGATCAACCAACTCAGTGAGTATAAACTTTAGTTCCTCCGCTACGGGCGGTACCTTGAGTGTGTCTGCCGTAAACGGATGTGGAACGGGAGCCGCACGAACAACCAATATCACGACCGTGGCACCTGCTGTAGCGACTTTTAACTATGCCGGACCGTATTGCAAAAATGCCGCCAACCCCAGCCCCACATTTACTGGGGGCGGTGTCGCTGGAACATTTTCATCCACGCTGGGATTGGTTTTTGTAAGTGCGGCAACAGGGCAGGTGAATTTGTCGGCAAGTACACCCGGCACTTATACGGTAACGAACACCATTCCTCCTGCAAGTCCGTGTGCTGCAATAGTCGCTACGAATACAATAACGATTACAGCCAACGGAAGTTGGTTGGGTAGTGTAAGCACCGACTGGTTTAATGCAGCGAATTGGAATTGTACTACAGTTCCGGCTTCGACTGACGATGTCGTGATCGCTGCAGGAGCTACCTTTATGCCTGTTATCAATGCCCCAGCTGCTTGTAGAAGCCTTACGGTTAACTCATCAGCATCATTAACAATTAATGCGGCCAACGTGCTTGATGTTTATGGTAGTTGGACTAACAATGGGTCATTTATCGGTAATAGTAGCACAGTCACCTTCAACGGTACAGGTTCAATAAATGGATCCTCGGTAACCACGTTTAATAATTTTTCCATTTCTGGGACAGGCAACTTAACATCGCTCGTAACCAATGTTTATGTGGCTGGCAACTGGACGAATAATGGCGCCTTCTCAGGCACCACTGGAACGGTTACTTTTAATGGGACTACTCCGGCCACGATTAGCGGAACAACTGCATTCTATAACCTAGCCCTTTCAATGACGAGCAGCGACTTGACCTTAAACGGAATCGGAACAACAACGGTTAATAATGTGCTTACGTTAACCACTGGAAACATCTTGTCTTCTGCAACCCACTTGCTTGTACTTTCCGCTGCGGCCACCGTAAGCGGGGGTTCAGTCAACAGCTTTGTGTCTGGACCGATGAGTAAAGTAGCTTCTGCTGGGACTAATTTTACATTTCCGCTCGGGAGCAAAATAGCAAATTATTACCGACCGGCTACCATTGCTAACACATCGGCTGCGGATACATGGACCGCGCAGTACTTTGCGCAGGATCCCTCATCAGGTGGTTATCCTTATGTACTTTCCGGAGGTATTCAAAAAGTCAGTGCTTTTGAATACTGGACGATTTCGCCCGCCCTTGGAACGACCAAGGCTAATCTCAGTTTGCTCTACAATACAGGAAGCTACATAGGGGCCAACATTGGGAATACATCCTCCCTACTGCTTGCCGGTTGGACAGGCACGCAGTGGGGCATTCCTACGGGCGGTGGAACAGTCACGCAATCAGGAACCAACATTACGGGCACGGTAACTCAAACGGGCATCACCTCATTTAGTGCAACGCTCGCCAATAGTACGTTTACATTTGGATCTACAGATTCCAATTCACCTCTTCCGATAGAACTCATGAGCTTTACCGGCACGGCAGAAAAATATGGTGTGAATTTACAATGGCAAACAGCCTCAGAGTTGAACAATGATTATTTTACTGTGTTGCGTTCATTCACAGGTACGAATTTTCAATCGATTGGAAGCGTTAAAGGAAACGGCACGACCAACTCTACCCATACGTATACCCTTACCGATTTTAATCCTGAATTAGGTAAAAACTATTATCAGCTTCAACAAACTGATTTAGATGGTAAAAACACTTCCACTGAAGTGATCCTTGTCAACGTGTCAAGCCTTGAAAACGTAGTGAGTCTTTATCCTAATCCGGTGTCTCAAAAGCAGTCGCTTACGGTTGCGATCAACGGGCTTGAGCCTAACGTTTCCACTGAACTTCAAATTGTGAACTTGCAAGGTATCGTGGTGAGTCACGCAAATGTGCAAACCGATTCATCCGGAAGTTTTAAGACGGCTATTTCCATGGCAGGTATTTCACCCGGCCTTTATATTTTAGAGTTACAAGGTGGTCATTTAAAATTCATTGTCGAATAGGATGCGATGGTAGGTGTAGGTCACTTGTCCAATCGGCTGTTTTTTATTGACTCCAACATTGCAGTTTATTCGTTAAGCATACCCTCGCCAAAGCGAGAGGCCGCTCGCTAATTGATCGCTCGACATCCCTTTATTAGCTCACAGGTGGTAATCGAAACGATTAATGTGTTGATCAAAAAATTCAAGTTTGAAAAGTCCGAGGCATTTGAAAAGCGTAGAAAGGATAATGAAAAATTCACTATTAAAAACAATAGAAAAAAACACGCTGATGAAAGCTTTTGAAATAGCCGTGAAATACCAACTATCGCATTGGGACAGCTTGGTAGTTGCCACCACTCTCAAGGCGGATTGCAACACACTATACAGCGAAGACAAGCAGCACGGCCGGCTCATCGAAGGCAAACTCACTATCATCAATCCATTTCTCATCGTTTAAAATATTAAAATAGGAGACTTCTGTCTCATATCCAGCATCCAGTAACCATCATCATCCTCCTGCTTCCCCATCCAGCATCTCTAAAATCTCAGCTAGCGGATATTCTTTCAATCCCGGTTTGGTTTCTGTGTTCCCGTCTAAACTTATTCCAGCAATAGGCAACTTTAAAATTTCAAGGTTAAAGTTACCAGCGATTTTCAACAACAGGTTAAAATCCTTCGCCACCTCATGGATTACCTCCAAGGCTGAGCCGTCAATTTGCCCAGCGTCCAATTCGATGTAGAGGATTTTTTCCTTTAACCGGACTAGTTTTTGTTTTTGGTCTGGCCATTCATTCTTGGTGAGGGTGACAATGAAATTTTCACCATCCGCAAAATAATTGAATTGGTCGGGGGTTACTTCAATAAAGTTTACCGCATATTCTTCTGTTAACAAAAGGTCTTCGCTGTCAGCGGCTATTCCAAATTGCGGCCCGGCTACCCAGGCGGTTATCTCTTTGTACAGTTTAGGATCAACGGACGAGATTGGGAAGGAGAGAAGATCAACGCCCATTCCAGCACAGTAGCGTGCTTCACTAAGATTTGTCACTTTACCTACTTTTACTTTAGTTTTCAACATGCCCAAATATTGGAAAGAAAAAAATAACTTTGGGGTTGCAGCGAATAAAATTTTGACATTATCGTTGAGGCATTTATTTATGAGAAACAAGTTTGACTCTTTTATTTTGCTCTTTTTACTGATTTTATCCGGATGTTCTTCCCCCGAGATCGTAAAGATTGCCGATCAATCGTATTTCCCTTTGCGGGTCGGTAATTACCTGATTTACCAGATCAAGGAAACGACCATTTCTCAAACTACCTGTGGCAAGGGAGGGGAGACACTATCGAACTATCAACTAAAAGTGCTGGCCACCGATTCGGTAAAAAATCCAACTGGTGGTTTGACGTACACCCTGCATCGGTATACGCGTAGCGATAGTACCCAAGCCTGGACAGACTTGGATACCTGGACGGCCACGGTTAACAACAACCAGGTAGTTGTTAATGAAAGCAATGTGCTTTATGTGAAATTTATTTTTCCGCTGAACAATAACACAAAATGGAATGGGAATTTATATAATGACCTGAAACAAGTGGATAGCATTTATACCTTAACCAAATTAGGCCAACCGTTCACGCTTTCTTCGGGAAAGAAATTTTTGAATACGTTCACCGTAGTGCAGGCCAACAATATGGATTCCATTGTCTATCTCGATAATCGCTTGGAGGTCTATGCCCCTGCTGTAGGCTTAATTTATAAATCCACGGTTCAGCTCCATTGGTTCACTGACCCATCCTGTGGTTTATACGAAGTCAAGAGTGGGGTGGTCAATTACCAATCCTTGCTGAGTTATGGCCATCAATAGGCTGCTTGGCGTAATTATTTTTCTCTTTCCAATTTCTGTTTTTGGGCAGGTCAACCGGTATTTTGTGTCGTTTAAAGACAAAGCCAATTCGCCCTATTCCGTCTCAAGTCCCTTACAATTTCTTTCGCAGAAAAGTATTGACCGTAGAATCCGAGAGAATTTTGCGCCAAGTGTGGAGGATTTTCCCGTTAATCCAACGTACGTTAATCAAGTGAAAGCAACGGGCGCTTCCGTTTTTTTTTCTTCCCGTTGGTTTAATGGCGTATTAGTGCAGACCCATGCTGATACGGCAATGTCCATAGGCAGTTTGCCTTTTGTCGCCAACGTAGAATTGGTAGCACACGGTACACGGTTAGTGGGAGGAAGACAGGCCACACGAAATAAGTTTGAAGAGGTAACGGCAGCAACCAGCCAGCAGAATCAACTTCAACTTCAACTAATCGGTATCGACAAAATGAATGCAGCCGGCTACCATGGGGAAGGAATTGATGTGGCTGTTTTTGATGCCGGGTATATTGGCGTGAACGCCCTTCCTTCCTTTCAGGCACTTTATCAGGAAGGGAGGATAATGTCTACTTTTAATTTTGTTAGAAACATAAGTGATGTCTATTCCGACCACGATCACGGTACCAATGTACTTTCCATCATGGCTGGGAATTCCACCTCCTATCTTGGAGGGATTTATAAAGCCAATTATTTTTTATTCGAAACGGAAGATGTGACTACCGAATATCGAGTTGAAGAATATAATTGGGCGTTCGCTGCCGAATTTGCCGACAGTGCCGGTGTGGACGTGATCAATTCTTCCCTGGGCTACAATACCTTCGATGATCCGAGCATGGATTACACGTATCAAAACCTGGATGGCAAAACAGCCATCTCTTCGCAGGCTGCGCGCAAGGCGGTGCTACGGGGAATATTAGTCGCCAATAGTGCCGGTAACGAAGGGGATTATCCTTGGAAGTATGTAGATGTGCCTGCCGATGTCGAGGGTGTGTTGGCCTGTGGCGCTGTAGATTACACTGGGGTTCACAGTTCGTTCAGCTCCATAGGCCCCACCGCAGACGGCCGCGTCAAACCAGATGTAGATGCAGTAGGGAGTGGCACGGTTATCATCAGCTCTTCGGGTGGCATTACGTCAGGCAATGGCACTTCTTTTTCTAGTCCTTTGATTGCCTGCCTGGCGGCAGGGTTGCGCCAGGCGCTCCCGAATTCTTCTTCCCAGGAAATCTATTATCGCATCACCAAGTCTGGAACGCAGGCCACCCAGCCTGATAATTATCTCGGCTACGGCATACCTAATTTTACAGGTGCTTTAGAACTGTTTAACTTTACCGATGAGTTTGAGTTATATCCCAACCCTATATCTTCAAGGCTTTTAAATATAATTTTTAAAAATCCACAAGGCCAAACCTTCGATGTGGTGATTTATAATTCGGCAGGCCAGAAAGTCTTTGAAAATACAAATACTATAAATTGGAGCAATAATCCGTATGGCATGGATATTTCCGGTTTTGCTGCCGGGCTGTACTACGCCAGGGTGCAAACGCCAACCGCTACAAAAACGACACGGCTGCTTAGGATAAATTAAGGGTTGAGCTTAGTTTGGCTTACCCAAATTTAAGACGTCATTGCGAGACGGCCGGGAAAGTGGGCAGCACGAAGCAATCTCATCAAAGTTACTCGTCATTGCGAGTACCTTGGCGGGAAGCGTGTGTGGACGAAGCAATCAATCTCCTTGTTAAAAGACCAATCCTTAGGAGACTGCTTCGCCCCACTACAAAAGCCCTACGCTGGTGCTCGCAGTGACGGTTGTTCAAAGGAAGACCCGCCATGACGTCAAATTATTAGTTTTGCGTAACATAACTTAGCTTGAAAAAAATTACAGTATCTATGGCGGGTTCTCCCTCAAAAAATTCAGTATGGAAAAGTATTTTCCAACTCATAATACCGCAATGGAGAAAATTTTTACTGGTCGTCTTCATCGGGATTTTGGCGACCGGTGCTAATTTGATTGAGCCGTTGATCTATCGCGAAGCCATCAACGATGTAGCCGGCCTGTTCATTAAAAGGGCAAAAGATGAAACCCGCCAGAAATACGAGCCGCTCACCGACAGCAGTGCAGTGGTTTCTGATACTACTCAAGTTTCATCAGATTCCACAGAAGGAGTTGATGCGGGTTCCGGATTAACCGTTCTTCTCGAAAAATTTATACCTAAAAAGCCGCACACCCGCCACGAAATTGCCGGACGAACTCCCTTGCAGGCCATCCGGACTTTGTTGCTGGCGGTAGCCCTGCTCTTCTTGGTCAACCTGATGGGGCAATTGTTTTTGTTGTTGGGTGAAAACATGAATGTGAAACTCGCCTGTAGCATCGAGCAAGGATTCATTCGAAACACTTTTGGGCATGTCTTGCGAATGCCATTAGGTTTTTTCAGCAAGCGATCCAGTACCGCCCTGGCCAAACAAATCAACCAGTCGGAAGAAGTTTCCGGAATCGTCAACGGATTTTCTCAAGAAATACTTCCGGAGATCATTAGCTTGATCGGGATTCTTGCCATTATGTTTTGGCAGAATGTAACGCTGACTTTAATTTCGCTGGCAGTGATTCCATTCTATTTGTTACTGGCCTGGCGTTCGGCCAACCGGTTGGAATCGGGGCTCTCCAGTTTTTACGACCGATGGGAAGAAGTTTCTGCCCGCATGCAAGATGCCCTTGCCGGGATTAAGACCGTAAAGCTTTCCGGGGCGGAGCAGCGTGAGGTAGCGCGGTTCACCAAAATTTCAGATGAAGCGTATGCCGATTTCGTGGACCGGACAAAGTTGGCCAACAAATATGTCTTTTGGGAAACGATGCTCACCCGGTTGTCAACGGCCTTGGTGTTAGGGTATGGCGGTTATTTAACCCTTGAACATCAACTGACTCCAGGAGACGTGGTGATGTTTGTAGCTTATCTCGATCGCCTTTACGGCCCGATTGACACACTCTCCAGTTTGTGGGTAAACCTTCAGCAGAATGTGGCCTCTATCGCGCGGGCATTTCGGTTGGTTGATCTCAAACACGAGGAGAAAGTGGGGGAAGACTTCGAAATCAAACATGGAAAGATTGAATTTAAAGAGGTGGATTTTGGCTATACCAAAGAAAGGCAGATACTGAAAAAGTTGTCGTTCACCATCGAGGCGGGAAAAGTAACCGCGATCGTGGGTACTTCAGGAGCCGGAAAGACCACCGCTGTGGACTTGATCATGAAATTATACGAACCCGACAGTGGAAAAATCTTAATTGACGGAAAAGAACTTTCCGAAATTGATGCCTCTGCGGTGCGCGGACAGATGGGCATGGTGGCGGCAGACGGAGCCGTCTTTCGGGGCACCTTGGCTGACAACATTCGCTACAAAAGACCAGAGGCTACCGAAGCGCAAGTGATGCAAGCAGCAATTGCGGCAGGCATGGAAGGAACCTTGCAGCGGTTTCCTGAAGGCCTCCAAACGAATGTAGGGGAGAGCGGTTTTGGTTTGTCGGTGGGCGAGCGGCAGCGCATCCAGATTGCCAGGATATTAATTGCCCATCCTCGGATTTTGATTTTGGATGAAGCTACTGCCAATTTGGATTTTGCTACCGAGGCCGAAGTAAAAAAGACAGTGAATGAGGTGAGCAAAGAAAACACGGTGATTGTCATCGCCCATCGCTATTCGATGGTGAAAGATGCCGATCATGTGATTGTACTTTCTGCCGGTGAAGTGATGGAGCAGGGATCTGTGTCTCACCTCCTGGAAAAAGGCGGGTGGTTTGCCCGGTTTGCCAAGGCTGTGGATGAGGATGAAGAAGTAGAAGAAGATGACGAGGAAGAAACCGAAGAAGAGGAAGATGATGAAGAAAGGGGAGCCGAGAAACGGAGTGAGAAGTTTTGAAAATGTCAATTATTTCGTTCGTCTTCGATAATTTCTTAAATTTCGCGATTATTTAAAGCTTTAGTTGGCTCATGCGCAGATATACGGTTCTTTTTTTTGTGATTTTATTGGCGCTTTCGTCTTGTGTTACCAATAAGAAAATCCTTTTTCTCCAAAAGAAAGGTGATCTAACAAAGAAAACCAATCCACCGGATTCTTCCGTAAGACACTATGACTTGGTGGACTTCAACTATAGAATACAAACCAACGACATTATTTCAGTACGATTTCAGAGCCTCACCGCTAAAGAATTTGATTTTTTTGGGCAAGCACAGGGAGGGTCAACCCAAAACCAAACCAATCTTTCTGGGGTTGGGGTACTCTTAATGGGAGAGTTGGTAGACCAAAATGGTGAGATACCTGTTCAAGTAATTGGTAAAGTGAAAGTAGCTGGTCTTACAATCTTTCAAGCCCAAGACACCATTCAGAAGCTCGCCAACCTGTATTTGGAATCTCCGATTGTAAAAGTAAGGCTCATAAATTATAGGGCGACCTTACTTGGAGAAGTGACCAAGGAGGGTTCTATCACATTCGCCAACAACCGCGTAAGTTTGGTGGAGGCAATTGGTCTGGCGGGTGGATTGAGTGATATGGCTGACCGTTCCAACATTAAATTAATACGACAGACGGGTTCTAAAACAGAAGTTCATTACATCAATATGCTGACCGAGGATTTTCTTACTTCGCCTTTTTACTACGTTTACCAAAATGATCTCATCATCGTGCCTCCCTTGCGTCAACGACCGTACAAGTTGTATTTTGGGCAAAATTTTTCCCTTGTGATTTCTTCCATTTCTTTTTTGTTGGTGATCTACACCATCTATCGTAAGTGATTATGAGTCAACTGCCCAATGAGCCAGCAGGCTTTAACGATCCGAGAAAAGAAATTTTCAAAATTGATTTTAAGCGGGTCGGGTATCGAGCGTTGCAATACTGGTATTTGATTGTGATTTCCTTAGGACTAAGCTTGACAATCACCTACCTAAAGAATCGCTATGCGACCAGAATTTATTCAGTGTCCGCATCTGTAATTATTCGCGAGAAAGAGGAGGCCAGCGGAGGGGATTTATTATATAAGAACTCATTGATCGAAGGTTATCGGAATTACCTTAACGAGCCTTATATTATCCGTTCTTTCCCGATGATGGAAAGTGTTGTTAAAAAATTGAATTTTGAAATTAAATTTTTTAAAGAAGGAAATATCAAAACATCAGAAGTGTATGGGCTTCCCGTGAAAGCAAGGTTACTAAAGAGAAACGGCTCGTATGGTTCATCTTTAATTTTAAAAGTCTTGAACCAAAGCACCTATTCAATCAAGGATGGCGGTGATCAAGCAAAAAATAGAGAAGGAGTTTTTAAATTCAATGATAGTGTCGAGTATTTGGGGCATCATTTTATCCTTCAAAAGGATTCTTCCCGGATAAAGGAAATTGTAAATATTCCTTATCTGCTTACCTTCCTTGATCCGCTATCCGTAGCGGGTTATTATGTCGGCGGGTTAAATGTACAATGGGCAGAAGAGGGTTCAGGAGTCTTGAATCTTAGCATCAATGGGGCTAACCCGGAAAAAGACATTGATTTTTTGAATGGACTCATTTCAACTTATCAAGAATATGATTTGGAGAAGAAAAACCGAAGGGCAGAAAGTACCATTCAATTTATCAGAAAACAACTGAAAGATATTTCGGATTCTTTGAAAACTTCGGAAAAGGAATTAGAGCGTTTTAAACTGAACAATTCAGAAGAACGGTTAAACGCTGAGGCGACAAGGCTTTTAGATAAATTAAACCTTATTGAAGATCAAAAAACGGAACTCTTAATGCGTTCAAATTATTACAGCTACCTGATTGATTACATTGCCAAGGGCAGGGAGCTTGATCTTATCATTCTTCCGTCTGCGATCGGGGTGAATGATGAAATTCTATTGGGTCTGGTTCATAAGATGATTGACATGCAACTGGAATTGAAGCTTTTTATTGGAAAGGGAAAAGATGATAATCCGCTGGTAAATGGCGGGATTCGCAGGCTGGAAGAGATTAAATGGGATATATTGGAATCGATAAAAGCCATGAAGTCTACTGACAAGATGAAGTCAGATTTGATCAAAAAGCAAGTGGGTGCGTTGGAACAACAAATTAATCAACTTCCTTTTTTACAACAACAATTGGTATCCATTCAGCGTAACTACACCTTGTTGGAGAATCTCTACGTTTTCCTCATGCAAAAAATGTCGGAGGCAGGCATTTCGAAAGCCTCGACTGTTTCCGACATTGTTATGGTGAACCCCCCGATGCAGGGCGGAGCCATCTCACCGAATGAAACCCGAAATTATTTTTTTGGGTGGATACTTGGATTGGCTATCCCCGCTTTGGGTTTTCTGGCGTTAGAGTTTTTAAATCAAAAAATACAATCAAAAGATGATATTAAAACCATAACCTCAATCCCGTTTATTGGTGGTATAGGGCATTACGGCACCAAGGACAACCTTGCAGTGAGTCAAAAGCCTCGATCGGCAGTTGCGGAGTCATTCCGTGCCATTCGTTCAAACCTGAATTATTTTACCGGGAATCAATTGAAAAAGATTTTTATGGTGAGCAGTTCGATTAGCGGTGAGGGCAAAACTTTCTCCACAATAAATTTAGCCACGGTTTTTGCTATTTCAGGAAAGAAAACCCTGATCATTGGAGCCGATATGCGGAAACCAAAAATATATACCGATTTTAATCTTCAAAATCTAAAAGGCCTTAGTGGTTATCTAAGCGATTTGAATTCCGTTCATGAGATTATACAGCAAACTCCCATTGAAAACCTGGATTTAATTAGTGGTGGCCCCGTGCCGCCAAACCCTTCCGAGCTCTTGCTTACCGATAAATTCGAATCGCTATTGCAAGAGGTGTTGAAAATTTACGATTATGTAATCATCGATACACCCCCGATGGCCGTAGTTACAGATGCCTTTGTGTTGGCAAAGTATGTTGACCACACCATATTCATAGCCCGACAAAACTTTACCCCTAAACTTTTTTTGAAAGACATCGAAGACTTTTATCACGCTGGAAAGATTAAAAACATCAGTATTGTATTGAACGATATTTACAAGTCGGGGTTAGGGTATGGGTATGGCTACGGGTATGGCTATGGCTATGGGTATGGCTATGGGAAAAAGAAAAATGGTGACGGATATTATTCCTAGAAAGGCGCATGGAGACTTACTCGAAAATTTATATAGCAGGACATCGCGGTATGGTTGGATCCGCCATACAGAGGCACTTGCTAAATTTGGGTTTTACCAACTTAATTGGAAAGACTTCCAAGGAGCTTGATTTAACAAACCAAGCCTCGGTGAATGCTTTCTTTGAAAAAGAAAAACCGGATTATGTCTTTTTAGCGGCTGCCAAAGTAGGTGGGATAATTGCCAATAGTACTTACAAAGCAGATTTTATCTACCAAAACCTGCTCATTGAAGCGAACGTCATTAAGGCGGCCCATGATTTCAGTGTGAAGAAACTCATGTTGCTCGGTTCTTCATGCATTTATCCGAAATTTGCCAAACAACCCTTACGTGAAGATTCTCTTTTAACGGGTGCGCTCGAACCTACCAACGATGCTTATGCCATTGCAAAAATTGCTGGGATAAAAATGTGCCAGGCCTTTTACGAACAATACAATGATCACTTCATCAGCGTAATGCCCTCTAATCTTTATGGTTTCGGGGACAATTATCATCCGCAGAATTCTCACGTGCTCCCAGCATTGATCAGGCGATTTTATGAAGCCAAGTTGAAAGGCGATCCATCGGTTGAAATTTGGGGCACGGGCAAACCTAGAAGGGAATTTTTATTTGCTAATGATTTAGCAGAAGCCTGTATTTTTCTAATGCAAAATTACGATTCACCTGAAATTGTTAACATTGGAACAGGTTCTGATATTTCTATTCAGGACCTTGCCGAGATGGTATCCAAAGTTGTTGAGTTCAAGGGTGAAATAATAAACGATACCTCCAAGCCCGATGGCACGCCCGTCAAACTTCTTAGTGTGGAAAAAATTAATGCAATGGGATGGAAGCATAAGACGAATTTGCAAGAAGGTGTACAATTGGTATATCGTGATTTTTTATTGCACTATGACAGCAACAAAAAATAGTTTTATAGTCTTTTTAGAATAAAAAATAAAAGAGCTGAGGCACTTTTTTGCCTTAATGGTACATGTGCCGAATTGTTGGGTTTGCTTCCTTAAATAAATTAAATCAGCCTGATGAAAGACTTCAGGCCATGGTTAAAATTGTAGCCCATGGTGGACCTGATGATGCCGGGACCTTTGTGGATGATCACGTAGCCTTGGGGCACAGGCGGTTGTCAATTATCGACTTATCTTCCTCCGGTCATCAGCCCATGTATTTGGATCATGATTTGATTATTTCTTTTAATGGCGAGGTCTATAATTACCAAGCTCTAAAGATGGAATTGGAAGTGAATGGTCGTATTTTTAAGACACAGACCGACACCGAAGTGATTTTGCACGCCTACAGTGAATGGGGAACAAATGCCTTTGATCGATTCGAGGGAATTTTTGCCTTTGCCCTCTATGACAAAGCAAGGCAAAAGTTACTGCTAGTGCGCGATCATGTTGGTGTTAAACCATTATACTATTATTTAGCCAATGATCAGCTGGTTTTTGGTTCAGAAGTTAGGGTTTTTAAAGAATTTAATAGCGATTGGCAAGAAAACCAGGATTGGAAGATTCTTTTTCTTGCTTTCGGCTCAATTCCCCGACCCTATACTACGTTGAAAAATGTTTATCGGTTGAACCCAGGCAACTTTTTGGAATTAAATCTTTCTGATTTCTCTTATACGATTTCTGAATACATCCAAACACCTCCAAGTAGTGCTTTACCAAACTCTAACAACGAATTGAATGATGTTGAGTATGCTATTCGCAATGCCATAAAAAAGAATCTTATTTCCGATGCACCGTTAGGGGTATTCCTTAGTGGAGGGATTGACTCCAGTCTTATTACCTTATTAGCCGATGAATATAAGGATGGCATCCACACCCTTTCCATCAATTTTGACGAGGCAACTTTTGATGAATCTTTTTTTCAAAGGATGGTTCTTGAAAGGACCAAAAATGTTAACCACACTTCTTACCGCGTAAGTGCACAAATGTTTTGGGATGCGCTTCCAGATATCTTAAAAGCGATGGATCAACCCACCATAGACGGAGTGAACTCCTATTTTATCGCTAAGTGTGCGCACGAGAATGGATTGAAAACCGTGCTTTCGGGTCTGGGGGCGGATGAGATTTTTGGCGGATATGCTTCTTTCGGCAGGGCAAAATGGATTTATAGATTACGAGCGCTTCCCTTCAAACGTTCACTTTCCAACGTTATAGGGTTTTTAAGGCATGCGTATCGAAGACTTATCTATTTGGAAATGCCAGGGCCTATTGGCGATTATCTTTTTCTGCGGGGGATTCATACACCAGATACCATCGCCAAATTGCTGGACATTTCTGAGGAGCAGGTTTGGCGCACATTAAAAGGAATAAAGATTGAAGTAGAGAAAAAAAGTGACCTCCATGAATATATAGTAGCGTTAGAATCTAAAATTTACATGACGAATCAACTTTTAAAGGATACCGATTGTATGAGTATGTGGCATGGGTTGGAAGTTAGGGTACCTTTCTTGGATATCAAATTATTGCAATTGATTAACTCAATAGCCTCTGAAAAAAAATTCAAGGATATGAGTCACAAACATTTATTGACTGCGCCCTTTGCCCAAGTACTGCCCAGTGCAATAAGGACACGTAAAAAGGTTGGGTTTACTTTTCCTTTTCAGGTCTGGCTAAAAGGTAATCCAGAAAAGTTGACCGAATTGGTTGATTTAAATCCTGTATCAAAGAGCATTCTTAGTCAATTTTATAAAGGTCGCAAACACTGGAGCAAGAGCTGGAGTCTTGCTATTTTACAACAATTCCATCAGTGACGTGTTGAATCTTATTTTCGAATCATGAATTCAAAGTTTTGAAGCAAATAATTTTTATTAATTCTCATCCAATTCAATATTTTGCTCCACTTTATCAATATTTAACGGAGCAGGGGTTACCGGTTTCCTGCTGGTATTGTTCGGACGAAAATGTGCAGGGTCATCGTGATCGGGATTTTGATACCCAGGTGAGCTGGGATATCCCTATTCTAAAAGGATATGCATTTCGTTTTTTCAAGAATACCTCCTGGAAGCCCTCTATCTACAATGGATTTTTCGGGTTGGTAAATCCCAGCCTGATATTGGCATTGAGAAAGGAACCCAAGAGTATAATTATCGTTCACGGATGGGCCTACCTCACGCACGCACTTGTAATTCTCTTGGCTCGATTTTGGGGCCATTGTGTTTGCCTACGGGGCGAGTCTCCGCTAAATCAGGAAATTGAAAAAAGGAGGTACGTCCTGTGGTTGAAACAAGTGATCTTCCGCGGGTTTCTCTTTCGATTTGTTCATCGCTTTCTATATATAGGAAAAGAAAATATGGCTTTTTATGAGTTCTACGGAGTTCAGAAAAGGGATTTGATTTTTGTTCCGTATGCGGTAGACAATCAACGATTTCGAAGCGAAGCTTTGAAGTTGCAACCAATTAAATTAACCCTTCGAAAGGAATTGGGATTGCCTCTGGAGGCAAAAATTATTTTATACACCGCCAAGTACATAGCCAAAAAAAACCCGCTCGATCTGCTAAAAGCCTTTGCCTTGTTAAAGGATCAAAACCTTTATTTGGTCATGGTAGGTGAGGGCAAACTTCGAGTTGCCATGGAGGACTTTATACGAACGCACCAGTTGCAAAATATTTTTCTAACGGGTTTTATAAATCAATCTGAAATAGGAAAGTACTATTCGAGCGCAGATGTATTTGTGATGTGTTCCGGAAAAGGCGAAACGTGGGGGTTGTCCGTTAACGAAGCTTTGAATTTTAGTTTGCCTGTAGTGGTAACAAAAACGACTGGCTGCTCTTCTGACCTTGTGGTGGAAGGCCAAAATGGATACTTAGTTGAAGAGGGAAATCCAGAAGAGCTTGCCATGAAAATTAAAATGGCATTCCAGCTTCCAGTTTATAAGGATCCTCACCCGTTGAGCACCTTCTCATTCGATACCATTTCTAAATCACTTAAAGATTTAGTAGCGTGTACAAATTGAATATTAATATCTTTGCCAAATGAATGAATTCAGGGATTGGGACATCGTAATTGCCCCGGGGCGATCTGAAAAAAACTACTGGAAAGACCTTTGGCGATTCAGAGAACTCTTCTATATTCTTTCCTGGCGCGATATCAAAGTGCGGTATAAGCAAACCGTTATCGGGGCGGCTTGGGCGATCATCCGCCCCACGCTCACCATGGTTGTCTTTACTTTTGTATTTGGCAAAGTGGCAAAGTTGCCCTCCGAAGGCACCGCGCCTTATGCACTGATGGTTTTTGCAGGTTTGTTGCCCTGGCAGTTTTTTTCAAGTAGTCTGTCGGAGGCAAGTAATAGTCTGCTTGGCAATACCAACCTGATTACCAAAGTGTATTTTCCACGCATGATCATACCGGCAAGTGCTGTGATTACAAGTTTTGTTGATTTTTCGATTTCATTCGGATTGCTTGTTTTGATGATGATCGGCTATCAATTTGTGCCATCCTGGCATATTGTTTTTTTACCCCTTTTTTTGTTGCTGGCCTTTGGCGCTTCTTTTGGGGTAAGTTTATTCCTGACCGCTCTCAATGTAAAGTATCGTGACTTTCGGTACATAATACCGTTTATTGTTCAATTTGGCTTATACATTTCTCCGGTCGGATTCAGCAGTTCAATAGTACCCGAGCAGTGGAAGTTTCTTTATGCCTGTAATCCAATGGTCAGTGTGATTGACGGGTTTCGTTGGTGCATCCTGGGAGAAGTGCATTTGGAATGGAATACTTTGCTCATTTCGGTCGGGGTTACGATCTTGTTTTTAATTATTGGTGTTCATTATTTTAGGAGGACCGAGAAATCCTTTGCTGACAATATATAAGTATGCCTCAACCGATTATTAAAGTCGAAAATCTTTCGAAAAATTTTATCATTCGGCATGAAGCAAATTCGGGTGGGCGGTATACATCTCTGCGTGAGGTGATCACTGAAAAGATAAAAAGGCTAGGTAAAAAGAAGGTGGAGCCATTTTCCCAGCAAGAGGAGTTTTGGGCACTGCAAGATGTAAGTTTTTCGGTTGAACAAAGCAACAGGGTCGGGATTATCGGAAGAAATGGAGCGGGAAAAAGTACGCTCCTTAAAATATTGAGTCAGATCACGGAACCCACCAGTGGAAGCGTCCGCATAAAGGGTAGAGTTGCCAGTTTGCTGGAAGTGGGCACAGGATTCCATCCTGAATTGACAGGCAGGGAAAACATCTTTCTGAACGGAGCTATCCTCGGCATGAGCCGGGCAGAAATAAGAGGAAAATTTGATGAGATCGTAGCTTTTGCTGAAACCGAAAAATTTCTGGATACGCCCGTAAAGCGATATAGCAGTGGCATGTATGTACGCCTTGCTTTTGCAGTGGCTGCCCATTTGGAGCCGGAGATCCTCATAGTAGATGAAGTTCTTTCTGTAGGTGATGTAGAGTTTCAAAAAAAGTGTTTAGGTAAAATGAAAGATGTTGCCAGCCATGGCAGAACAGTAATATTTGTTAGCCACAACATGACGGCTGTGAATTCCCTTTGCCAAACATGTATTTACCTTAGCGGCGGAAGAATTAAATCGATTGGAAAAACAGATGCGATAATCAATGATTACCTGAGCAGCGAAAGCCTTTACGGGACGGAGAGACAGTGGACTAGCCGAATGCCAGGTGATGAGGTGGCTGTATTGCATGCTGCACGAATCATTAATAAAGATCATAAAAAGATAGAAACTATTTATATCCATCAGCCCATTGGGATTGAGTTTGATTACGAGATTCTCAAACCCGGCTTTAAGCCAATCCCAAACATTCATATTTTTACCAACCGTGGTGAAACGGCTTTTGTGAGTGGAGAAAATAATATTGATATATTTTCGCGCACGGGTCGGTTTAAATCTATTATGTGGATACCGCCTAATTTATTGAATGAAAACACATACATTGTTGGCTTGGCCTTATCAACTATTTCGCCTTTAAAAGTCCATTTTTTTGAAGTAGAAGCCTTGATGTTTAATGCCATCGAAAATTTGAGCCTCAGAGAGAGTGATTATAATCAACCATTTCCAGGGGTTGTAAGGCCTTCGCTGAAATGGCAAACTGAACTAAAAAACTGAATCAATCATGAAGGTAGTAATATTGGCGGGCGGGCTTGGCAGTCGTATTTCAGAGGAGTCCCATTTGAAGCCCAAACCAATGATTGAAATCGGAGGTAAGCCTATCCTTTGGCATATCATGAAAATCTACGAACATTATGGATATAATGATTTTATTATCTGTTTAGGATATAAAGGTTACGTAATTAAGGAATACTTTATGAATTACTTTATGTATAATTCTGATGTGACTATAGAACTGAATAAAAATAAGGTAGATGTGCATTATTCTAATGCAGAATCCTTTAAAGTTACCCTCATCGATACGGGATTAAATACGAAAACAGCGGGTAGGTTGAAGAGGATCCAAAAATATGTAGGCAATGAGGACTTCATGTTAACCTATGGCGATGGGGTTTCTAACGTTGACCTTCATCAATTACTTACTTTCCATAAAAGTCATTCAAAAATTGCTACGCTCACCGCTATACAGCCAGGTGGAAAATTCGGAGGTCTTGAATTGAATGCTGATGGAGCTGTTGTACGTTTCCGTGAAAAACCTAAAGATGATGGTCAGTGGATCAATGCTGGATTTTTTGTCCTCAAACCTTCCGTCTTCGATTATTTGACAGACAATGCCGATGACATCATGTGGGAAGAAGAGCCATTGCTAAACCTTACCAAAGACGGACAGTTGCAGGCCTATCGACACGAGGGCTTCTGGGCCTGTATGGACGCCATGCGAGACAAAATTGAATTGGAGAGACTATGGGAATCTAAAAATGCCAAATGGAAAATCTGGTAGTAGAAAATCTTTACCAATCGGTTTACAAAGATAAACGGGTCTTCATTACTGGGCATACAGGCTTCAAAGGATCCTGGTTGTCCTTATGGCTTTCATATCTTGGAGCTAAGGTTTCGGGTTACTCACTACCTGAAAAAACAATACCATCGCATTACGATCTGCTTCAACTTCAAGTAACTACCTATGCCGGTGATGTTCGTAATTATTCAGATATGGAAAACGCTCTGGTTAAAGCTCAACCAGACATCGTTTTTCATCTAGCCGCCCAGTCGCTGGTGCGGGACTCCTATCGTAACCCGGCACTTACTTACGAAACGAATGTAATGGGTACTTTGAATGTGATGCAAGCGCTAAGGAAGGTAAAATCGGTGAGGGCTTTCATCAATGTAACTTCCGACAAGGTATACGAAAATAAAGAGTGGCAATGGCCCTACCGCGAAAATGACAGGTTAGGAGGATTTGATTTATATAGCTCTTCGAAAGCGTGCTCCGAAATCTTAACCTCATCATTCCGCGATTCATTTTTTAATCAAGGCTCCTATTCTATAAATCATCAGTTACTTTTGGCAAGCGTTCGAACAGGAAACGTTATTGGCGGTGGAGATTGGGCAGCAGACCGTCTCATTCCGGACGTAGTTCGTGCCATGGATGAAGGAAAGGTGGCAGAAATACGCAACCCTTCGGCTATCAGGCCTTGGGAGCATGTACTAGAACCCTTGTCAGGCTATCTACTGCTGGGGCAAAAGCTATTGGAAGGACGAAAAGAATTTGCAACCGTCTGGAATTTTGGGCCAGGTAGTTCACAAACACTAAAGGTGGCTGAAGTATTAAATCGGATTCATACCTATTGGCCAGAGATGCAGTGGTCATATCAAGAAGATAGTGAAGCGATGCACGAGGCAAATATTCTCAAACTCGATACTTCGAAGGCTCAGGCAGAATTGCAGTGGACCCCAGTATGGGGCATAGAGGAAACCTTGAAATACACAGCATGTTGGTATAAGGATTTTTATAAGAGCGGCAAAGTATGTTCGGGTGCGCATTTGAGCGAGTACATATTGAAGGCGCAACAACAAAATTGTATCTGGGCAGTTTCATGAATTTCAATTCAACCCTGTTGGCTGATGTTTACCTTATCGATGTAAATCCATTTCAAGATGAGCGTGGTTTCTTTATGCGAACATTTTGTAAAGATGAGTTTCAACAAATTGGTCATACAAAAGAATTTGTCCAATTCAATCACTCCATCAACCCAAAAAAAGGCACCCTACGCGGAATGCATTTTCAGGTATCCCCATATGGGGAGGTGAAGCTTATCCGTTGCATTGCCGGCAGCGTTTTTGATGTAGTAGTAGATATTCGACAGCATTCCTCAACATACCTGCAATGGTTTGGTGCAGAATTATCAAGCGACAATAGAAGAATGATGTATGTGCCCGAAGGTTGCGCTCATGGATTTTTAACTTTGTCGGATAGTGCTGAATTACTTTATCATCACACCTCGTATTACAATCCGATGGCAGATCGGGGTGTTAGGTACAATGACCCCACCTTCCATATTGAGTGGCCAATATCTATTGAAGTCGTCTCGGAAAAAGATATGAATTATCCCTTAATTGATGATACCTTTGAAGGATACCCACTTTAGATCATAATATGAATTGCAGATTTTGTAACCAGATACTGAGCCATGAATTCATTGACCTCGCCAATAGTCCGCCTTCCAACGCTTACCTAACTACGGCCGACTTGAATGAGCCCGAGGTTTATTTTCCACTTCGCCTGCTCGTTTGTCAGAATTGCTTCTTGGTTCAGGTTGATGAATATAAAAAAGCAGATGAGATATTCAGCAAAGGCTATGCGTACTTTTCTTCTTTCTCAACAAGTTGGCTAGCTCATGCAAAACGATATACTGAAGAGATGACCAAAAGATTTGGTATCGATGCCCATTCTCAAGTGATTGAGATAGCATCCAATGATGGCTATTTGCTCCAGTACTTTAAAGAAAAAAAAATTCCGGTGTTGGGGATAGAACCTACAGAGAACACAGCCATGGTTGCACTTGGAAAAGGGATCGAAAGCATTATCGATTTTTTTGGGGTTGCGTTGGCAAAAAAATTAGCGTCAGCGAACCGTAAGGCTGACCTCTTACTGGGAAACAATGTATTGGCGCACGTTCCAGATATCAATGATTTTATAGAGGGAATGAAAATAGTGCTAAAGCCACAGGGGGTGATCACCATGGAATTTCCTCATCTTTTTCAGTTAGTTAAAAACAACCAATTCGATACCATTTACCACGAACATTTTTCTTACCTATCCTTTACCACGGTGGTCAAAATGTTTGCAGCACATGGACTCGAAATGTTCGATGTGCAGGAACTGCCAACGCATGGAGGATCATTGAGAATATTTGCCCACCACCAGGAGGATAAGTCAAAATCGGTAGAGTACGCTGTTCAAAGTATGTTGAATGCCGAGGAGAAAGCTGGAATGAAAACACTTAACTATTATAGTGGATTTCAGGAAAAAGCCAACCGGGTGAAGATCGATTTTCTAAAATTCCTAATCGAAAAGAGGCTGGAAAGTAAAAGGGTAGTGGCCTACGGTGCTGCGGCCAAAGGAAACACATTATTGAATTATTGTGGCGTTCGGAATGATCTTATTCGGTTCGTGGTCGATGCTTCTCCTCACAAGCAAGGCAAGTACCTGCCTGGGAGCCATATTCCCGTGGTCAAGGAGGAAGATCTTAGAATTGCAAAACCGGATTATGTTGTTATTTTTCCCTGGAACATCAAGGAAGAAATTGTAGTGCAGTTAAATTATATCCGGGAATGGGGTGGTAAATTTGTGACCCCAGTTCCAATACTGAAAATATGTTAATAGTTGAATAAGCCTAGATGAGAGTTGCCACTGAAAAAATACCGATCACAAAGCCATCAATAACTGCCTTAGAGATTGAATATGTCAATGATGCCGTTGCTAATGGGTGGGGAAGTAAATGTTATGATTATATCTACCGATTTGAAAGGGAGTTTGCGACTTATCAAAATTCAAAATTTGCTTTGGCTACGTCAAGTTGTACAGGTGCTATCCATCTGGCGCTATTGGCGCTTGGTGTTAAGGAAGGGGATGAAGTTATTGTTCCAGAGATAACATGGATCGCTACGGTAGAGCCAATCTTATACATCGGGGCAAAACCAGTTTTTGTTGATGTATTGCCCAACACCTGGTGTATTGACCCTTCAAAAATTGAAGAAGCGATAAGTCCCAAAACAAAGGTCATAATTCCCGTTCATGTTTATGGTAATTTGTGCGAAATGGACGCCATTATGCAAATCGCAACGAAGAATAGCCTTGTTGTGTTAGAAGATGCCGCAGAGGCATTAGGATCGGAGTATAATGGAAAAAAAGCTGGCAGTATTGGCGATGCAGGTGTTTTCTCTTTTCATGGCACCAAAACAATTTCCTCTGGTGAAGGGGGTATGTTGGTGACAAATCGGGAAGATGTTCTTGAGCGCGCCAAAATTCTAAATGACCATGGGCGAAATCCTAAGATTGGAAAAATGTTTTGGATGGGGGAGTATGGTTATAAGTACAAAATAAGCAACCTGCAGGCAGCGATGGGCTGCGCCCAGATTGAGCGTGCACATGAGCTAATTGAAAAGAAAAGGCTAATCTTTACCTGGTATAAATCACAATTCAATGACACTGAAAAATTTTCAATGAACCCCGAATTCAAAGATACATTCAACAGTTACTGGATGCCGACAATTGTTTTTAGCAAAGACATTAACATTAACAGAGAGCGGCTTTTTGAATTTCTCAAGCAATCCAATATTGATTCGAGACCTTTTTTTTATCCCTTGTCTTCTTTGCCAATGTTTGAATCAAATAGATCAAACGGGGTTTCGTACGATATTTATGAACGTGCTATAAACCTTCCTTCATTTTATGATATGAAAAGAGAAGATGTAAATTTTGTGAGCGAAAAAATACTTCAATTTATTACAAAAAGTTGATGAAGCGACTTGCAATTATCGGCAGTGCTTTAGGTGGTGGAGCTTGTCAAATTATTGAAGCCTTGAGAAATCATCGCAGTTTGAGTTCTTTGTTTATTCTCGATAAGGATGCGGATGCATTAGGCTATGAAATTCATGGTGTATCGGTTACTGGATCGACTGAAGACATACTCAAAAAATGGGCTAATAAAGAATTTGACGATGCCATTATTGCAATTGGTGGAGATCTTTTGGAACGGAAGCGCCTTTTCGATTTATTACTATCAAACAATATCCCATTAATCAACGTGATTGATGATTCAGTCAGACTTGGGATTAATGTCAGGTTGGGAAAGGGGAATGTAATACTAAATGACTCTTACATAGGTAACAACGTGACACTTGGCAACAATAATTATATATTAAACCAATGTTCAATACAACATGATTCTATCATTGGTAGCCATAATTATTTCGCTACAAATGTTACGGTTGGAGCAAAAGTTAAAATTGGGTATGGGAATAGGTTTGGGATTAAGTGCATAATTGAGTCTAAATCAATTGTAGAAAACGCGTTGCAATTTAAATCGGGTTGTGTAGTATCTTAGATGAAATATAATTAACGAATGGATAATAAAATTAAAAACTATTGGGATGAGCGAGCCACCCAAAATCAAAAAGTAGTAACCGGAACTACCAATGATATCTATTTAAGGGAACTTGAAATAAGAACTTTCACTGAAACCCTTCGAAAGCTTGGTATTCAAAAGAACAACAGAATACTTGATGTTGGTTGCGGTGATGGCTATACAACATTAAACATTGCCAATTCTTTCCCTGAAAGCTATTTTATTGGCATTGATTATTCTGAAAACATGATTGCTAATGCACAAATGAATTTGACATCTGATAACAAGACATTGGCAAATGTTGACTTTAAAGTAGCTGACGCAACAAATATTCAACAGTATTTCGAGGGCGAATCATTTGATTTTATTTTAAGTGATCGCTGCTTAATTAATTTAGAAAAAAGCGAAATTCAATATGAAACGATATCAAAAATATGTTCATTGCTAAAACCTGGGGGATATTATCTTGCAGTTGAAAATTTTGTAGAGGGCCAAAATAATTTAAATGAAGCAAGAGAAAAGATGGGGCTTGATCCAATCTCCATAAGGTGGCACAACCGTTTTTTTAATGAGGATGAGTATTTGAAATACACAACCAAATGGTTCTCAGATGTTGATTTTGTTGAATTTTCTAGCGCATACTATTATGCTACCCGAATTATTTATTCAGCAATGTGCAAACTGCAAGGCTCTCAACCTGATTATAATCATGATATCCATAAAGTATCCATTGATTTGCCAATTATTGGAAAATACAGCCCTATAAGGCTCGCAATTTTAAAGAAATAAGTATGAATGAAGTTGAGAAGTTCCAAGATCAAAGGGAGAAAAACGTTATAGAAATTAGTAACTCAGAAGCTTTGCAGAAGGCAGGAGTTGCCTTTGTTAATTTAACAGCTCCCTTCAAATATTCTTATAATTTTTCATGGCTGGGAAGGCCTATTATCGCTTACCCCCAGGATATGATTGCTATGCAAGAAATAATTTGGGAAGTAAAGCCAGATCTTGTAATTGAAACTGGCGTTGCACATGGCGGATCAATTATTTATTATGCTTCATTACTTGAACTGATTGGTGGTGATGGCATTGTTGTTGGCATTGATGTGGATATCCGTAAGTATAACCGGGACTTAATAGAATCACATGCAATGTACAAACGAATTAGATTGATCGAGGGATCTTCCATTGATCCGGAGGTTATGAAGAAGGTAAATGAAGTGGCCGCAAGCCGAAAGAGAATTTTAGTTTGTCTCGACTCAAATCATACGCATCAACATGTCATTGAAGAGCTCAATTTATATACGTCACTAGTGAGCGTGGGTAGTTACTGTGTTGTTTTTGACACAATCATTGAAGAAATGCCGATTGACTATGATTGGAAAGATCGCCCTTGGGGAAAAGGTAATAACCCCAAAACCGCAGTTCGTGAATTTTTAAAAGGAAACAAAAACTTTGAAATTGACTCTAGGCAAAACAAATTATTGGTCACTGTCGCGCCTGACGGTTATTTAAAAAGAGTAAAATAAATGGAACATAGATTGCCACTTGTTAGTGTTGGAATGCCAACATTCAACAGGCCAGAGTTGCTCAGCCTTTCATTGGTAAAAATGAGAAGTCAAAGCTATACCAATATTGAGATTATTATATCCGACAATTGCTCAGACAATTTGGAGGTAATCAGCGTCATTGATGAGCATGTACAAAAGGATAAGAGAATTGTCTCGTTCATTCAGAAAGAAAATATTGGAGCTGCCAACAATTTCAGATTTGTTCTTAGCAAGGCAAAGGGAGAGTATTTTATGTGGGCTGCAGATGATGACGTCTATGATAAGGAATTTATTGAGGAGTGTATGTCATTGTTATTGAAAGATACAACAATTAAGATGGCTATGACCGATATTGAGGCAATTGACTATTACGGACGTAAATATAGGGAGGTTCCGTCTTTTTCGAAATTTTCTGGCAAAGCTTCTTACATTAACACATTGCGGTATTTATTTGACCATGAATTTAACGGAAAAGCAAACCTGATCTATAGTATCTATAAGAAGGAGGTCATCGAACGTGTTGTAGATAGAATTGATTTTAACGTCTGGGGGGCTGATATGATTTTAAATTTGCTTTCTATCATTGAGGCCAACGGGATTTTAATATCGGCAAAAGTTTTGTTGAAGAAAAGAAATGCAGATTATAAGGCCCCAGCAGAGACCCCTTATTTTATAGACTTTGAAAAACATAACAAATGGGCAGATCCTAAAATATTTTCTGTGTATAGCCAGAATATGCGAGACCAACTAATTGGGACAAAATACTATTGGCTTGCTTATATTATACTTAAGCTTAGACTAATTGCTTACTTGATAAATAATGCTCTAAAAAAAATCAGAGTTACGGTAGCTTCAAAATTCATGGCGTAAAAAAATAACGTGAAAAAATATATACACTATTTGGCAAACAGGTTTGGATATCAAATTTTAAAATTTGATGATCCAGGGGTATTTTCCAAGCACATGAAAGCGAGTTATTCTCAAGCTGGTGAGGATTTAATTGTAAAATATATTTTTGATGCATTGGGAAACCAAAAGCCTACATATCTTGATATTGGAGCACATCATCCATACTATTTAAGTAACACCGCTTTATTTTACCTGAATGGAAGCAGAGGAATTAATATTGAGCCGGACCCTAATCTTTTTGTTAACATCAATAATCACAGGAAATTTGATATAAATTTAAACGTTGGAGTAAGTAATCAAATTGGAGAATTGGACTTTTATCTTATATCCAGCTCTACTCTTAATACTTTCTCTAAGGAAGAGGCAGAAAGATACGTCAAGGAAGGCGATTATAAAATTGAAAAGATTCAAAAAATCAACGTTACAACCTTAAAAAACATAATTGATGAGTACTCGGATGGTAAGTTTCCCGATTTTCTTAGCCTGGATGCAGAGGGTGTTGATGAGCTAATTATTAGGGAAATTGATTTTCAAAATAATTTTCCAATGGTTATTTGTGTCGAAACTATTTCATTCTCTACATCAGGGAGAGGTAAGAAAAATACCCTTCTGGTTAATTACCTTAGTGATAATGGGTATTTAGTTTATGCAGACACCAACATAAATACAATTTTTGTTCGCAAAGATGTTTGGGAAAGGTAAGTTGGTATGATTATTACAAAACTAAAAGGCGGGTTGGGCAACCAAATGTTTCAATATGCCTATGGTAGGTATCTTTCATTAAAATACAATGATAACTTGCTTTTGGATTTAACTGAGTTTGATACCAGACCGAATGATGCTGATTACTCTTATAGGGAGTTTTCCCTGAACGCATATAAACTAAACTGTCAGGCAGCGTCTGAACAAGAGATATCGAGGTTCCGGTTATTTCCGCGAAACAAACGTGAGCTATTGATGGGGATATTGTATAGGAAGATATTCAATTACCATATTATTATTGAAAGAAAGGCACAATTGCTGAGTGGAAATGAGAAGAATATCTATCTCAACGGGTATTGGCAAAGTGAGGATTATTTTAGGGAAATAAGGGATGTGCTACTTTCTGATTTTGCCCTGAAAGAACCTTTGCAAAATACAGCATCCGTCTGGTATAGCAAGATAAAAGCCAAAAAACAATCCGTGGCCCTTCACATCCGCAGAGGCGACTATGTTACCAATAAAAATGCATTTGATTTGCTGGGAGCTTGTTCGCTGGAATATTACTATTCAGCCGTGAGACTTATGCAAAAGGGGAATGCTGACGCTAATTTTTTTGTTTTTTCTGATGATGTTCTCTGGGTAAATGAAAATTTCAAAATTGATGCCCCTTTCGAAGTGGTGACTACGAATGAACCGGCTACAGAAATTTACTTGATGAGCATTTGTCAGCATAACATTATTGCCAACAGCAGCTTCAGTTGGTGGGGGGCATGGTTAAATTCCCACGAGAACAAAGTTGTGATTTGCCCAAAAAACTGGTATAAACAAACGCAGCTTGATAAGCCCGCGATTACTCCAGAAGCGTGGATAAAATTATAAATAAAAATGAAACAACTGATAAAAGAATTGTTTGGAGCATTAGGCATCGAAATACTGTGGAAGAAAAACCTACCATTTTATTTTCAGCAGAAGTATAAGGCGGAAATCAACTTTTGGAAAAATGAGATGAACCGGTATATCGCATGGTACATGGGAGAATTGAAAGAACTGTACGAAGAACCTTCCCCGTTGGAGAGAGATAAAGTTCAGGCGGCATCGGTTGCTCATCGTGCTATACTCACCTGGCAAAAGGCACATCAATATAAAAAGTATATTGAAGATTTGGGCTTGTCACCATCTGCCTTTGAAGGGATGACCGTTTTGGACATAGGGTCTGGGCCACATCCGAGTGCACTGGCATTTTCAAATTCAATTATATACTGTCTTGATCCGCTTTTACCACGCTATCTTGAGGCAGGCTTTCCGATCCATATTTATGAGCCGCGGGCAAAATTTGTATATGGCTTTTCCGAACGAATGCCTTTCCCAGATGATTTCTTTGACGCAATTATTTCGGTGAATGCGTTGGATCACGTTGATGATTTTTCACAAACGGCCCAGGAAATAAGGCGGGTATTGAAGCCATCGGGCAAACTTCGTTTTCACCTGCATTTTCATCCTGCCACCATTACGGAGCCACTAGAGTTGAATGACGAGGTTGTGCTCAAATCTTTTGAATGGTGTGCAGGATTCCATAAAATTTCAGAAACCAATCAAAAAAGGGGAACACGACTAGTAAGCCCTGATGAAAGTTATAGTGTCTGGAGTAACTTCTGACCTGATCACCCAAATCATGATTGCCGCTTTTTCTACCTTAATTTTGCGCACGTATTTGCAAGATGAATGAGCCGTTGATATCCGTTGTATTGCCCGCATATAATGCTTCGGCTACTATAGGAGATGCGATTCGAAGCATTCTAAAACAGTCTTATACTAATTTCGAATTAATCCTTATTGATGATGGTTCCACGGATGAAACTGTATCTGTGATCGAATCGTTTAATGATGATCGCATTCGCTTATTGCGCAATGCCGGGAACCAAGGACTGATCGCAACTTTAAATAGGGGCTTGTTGGTCGCCAAAGGCAAATATGTCGCGCGAATGGATGCTGACGACATTAGCACTTCTGTACGATTCGAAGCGCAACTTGACTTGTCGAGGCGTCTGGATTGCGATATTGTTGGCTCCTGGATTCAAAAATTCGGAGAAGCAGAAGGAATAGGTAGATATCCAGTGAACCATGAGCAGATACGCATTGACCTCTTGTTTGGTAATCCCTTGGTTCATCCTTCCGTTTTCTTTCACCGAAGATTGCTGGATAAAGGTTTATTTTATTATGACCCGCAATGGAAATATGTTGAGGATTATGAGCTTTGGATCAAGTTGATGGATCAATGTACATTCGCCTCTGTGGGTAGGCCCCTCTTAAAATATAGAATAAGCAAGACATCGGTTTGTGCGGTGCATGGCGTAGAGCAGGTAGTGAAAAGTAAGCTACTTCGGGAACAGGTATTGCAACGGGTAGCGCCAGGTATTTCTACTACTGGTATAATAGAACAATGGATGGCGAACCCGAATAGCGCCATTGAAGCCGAACTAGATCAAATTCTCGACTATATTTGTAGTTTAAATGAAGCCAATTTGACCTCTCAGTATTTTAACCCCGGGCTTTTCAAAAGGATTTTATTGGATCGCTATTTCAGTTCTTGTCTTGTATCCAACACTATGAACCAAGTGGCAACTCGGCAATTCTTTGCTCTGGTGAGCAGGCTCAAGGCAGAAGTGCCCATTTACTACCGCTATAAACTTATGCTCAAAGGCTTGACCAATTGAAATGCGAATAGCCATAGCGACCAATTTTTTATACCCGGAAAACCTGGGAGGTACTGAGCTCTATTGCCATCAACTTGCAGAGTCACTCATTGCCTTAGACCATCAGGTTTTTTGGATAGTTCCTCATTGGGGCAAGGCCCATACCTGTGAAGAGAAAATAGGCCAAATAACAATTGTGCGATTTGCTGCCGTAGCAAAAGTGAATGGACACGCTGATTATAGTTTTGTCGCGCGTTCATTTATAAACGAATTGCAGGTTCGAGCGATTCAAGTTGCGCACTTTAATGAATTTGGTGGATTTGAGGGGATGAGTATACCCCTATTGAGTGAAACTAAAAAGGTGGGTATCAAAGTAATCGTCACATTTCATCTTGCGCAATATTTCTGCCACACAGGTACACTGCATTTTGGCGGACTGAAACCCTGTGACGGCAAGGTCATTCCTACCCGTTGTGCCAGTTGTTCTCTATTGTCCAGTCATTCAAGGTTTAAGCTCCAAAACTTCGCCCTTGCACGATCGCTCTATTTTTTTACCTGGCTATTCGAGAAGACCTGGCTGAGATCAACACCACTGATGCAGAAATTCCTATCGCATCCGCAGAAAATTGTAAATAGCTTAGAAGCCATTAATGAAAATGCGGATAGTGTGATCTCGTTAACACTGTGGTTCAAAAAATTGCTCATCCTGAACGGGGTGAAAGAAAATAAAGTGGTTCACATTCCTCAGGCTACTTCCTTGTTTGTGGAAAGGAATTTAAATAATGCAGGCAGAAAAAATTATGTTTATGTCGGCCGGATTAGCTCAGAAAAGGGCATCGAAGTTTTATTGGAAGCGGCTCAACTTATGACCAAAATTTTACCTGAGACCGTTGTTGATGTGTACGGCCCTATAGACC
>DAHVFH010000052.1 GCA_027317105.1 Cytophagales bacterium | reverse complement strand
ACTCAAGGCGAATGGCAGCACGATCATTTTTTCCACTCATCGGATGGAAACGGTGGAGAGTCTGTGCGATCACATCGGTCTCATCAATAAATCAAAAAAAATATTGGAAGGCCCGAAGAAGCAGGTGAAAGACCAATTTCGCACGAATACCTTTTTGGTGGAGCATCGGGGAAATCATTTTTCTTTGCCCGGTGATAATTACGAATTAAAAAAACAAACGGTAATTGAAGAAGGACTTTATTCCTCAACGATACAGGCCAAGGAAGGAATAAAAGGTAATCAGCTGATTCGCGATTTGATTGATCTGACTGAAGTTTACAGCTTTCAGGAGAAGTTACCGAGCATGGCCGATATTTTTATCAGCTTGGTGAGGGCCGAAGGTGATGAAGCCTTGACCAAGCATTTAAGGGAGACTTAAAACAATTACGAGTTGCCAGTCTGCCAAAACAAGAACTAGGTTTAGTTTCCATTTATCATTTAATAGTATGAATAAAGTTTGGTTGATCATTCAACGCGAGTTTCTAATTCGGGTTAAGAAAAAATCTTTCTTAATTGCCACGGTGGTTGTTCCATTAATTATCCCAGCGGTTATTGGTGGTTTGATCTACATCATGTTGAAAGAAGCCGAATCAGCCAAGCCGGATACGGTGATGGTTGTTGATGAGAGTGGGCAATTCAACTTGGACAGTACGAAAAACACAAAACGGTTTCTTTTTGTGCCGTTGCAAATTCCCATGGAGGAGGCGAAGAAGGCTTATAATGAAACGAAGGATTTCGCGCTTCTTTACCTGCCAAAATTTGATATCAATAAACCAGATGGATTGGTTATCTATACCCAAGAGAACCCGAGTATAGAAAAAGTTGGCGATTTAGAATCTATCTTAGAGGAGCGGGTGCGTGACCTGAAATTGCAGGAATATAAGATTGACAAAGAAATCTTAAAAAATTTAAAAACAAAAATTAACCTCAAGCAAATCAACCTAACAAAAACGGGTGAGGAAAAATCAAGTAACTCAGGGATACTTTATGGACTTGGCTTTGCGCTAGGTATTATGATTTACATTTTTGTATTGATCTATGGCATTCAAATCATGCAAGGGGTGATTGATGAAAAAACATCAAAAGTTGTAGAAGTGATCGTTTCCTCTGTGAAGCCTTTTCAATTGATGCTTGGCAAAATCATTGGGATTGCGGCCGTAGGCGTGTTACAATTTTTAATTTGGATCGTTCTGATTACTTTTCTGTCTTCGGGTGTTCTAGGTTATTTCGGGTTGAAAATGCCTCAAAAGCAAGCTATGGAGCAGATGACTAAAAAAATACAAGACGAAGATGTGAAGCAAGCGATGGATCAACAGAATGGAAAAGTGAATGAGTTGCTTAACAATTTGGGAGAAATTCCATTTACTAAAATTGCTTTCGTGTTTGGCTTTTATTTCATTGGCGGTTATCTGCTTTACGGGGCATTATTTGCCGCGGTGGGATCAGCGGTTGAATCCATGCAAGAGTCTCAGCAATTTCAATTTCCAATTACAATGCCTTTGCTAATTGGTTACTTGGGCTTGTTTATGTTTATTCTCAGAGACCCCCATGGATCGGTTAGTTTTTGGCTTTCCATTATTCCATTGACCTCACCGGTGGCTATGGTTGGTCGCATTGCTTTTGACGTGCCGACTTGGCAGCTTGTACTCTCTATGGCATTGCTTGTCGCAGGTTTTATTTTAACCACCTGGATTGCCGGAAGGATTTACCGCGTTGGCATTTTAATGACAGGCACGAAGGTAAACTGGAAGGTGATGGTGAAGTGGTTTATGATGAGGGAGTAGTTTATTTGAAATTGTAAATTCAAAATTCAACAACAGATTATTCCAAACATCGCTAATCAGGATTCTTGGGTTTTGAATCCTGAACTTATCTTGAATTCATTGACTGTTCGATTGACCTTTATTATTGACATTGATTTTGAATTTGAAATTTTAAAAGATGGATAAGAAACCATTGCTCCCCTCTTCGATGGATTTTTACCAAAACAATACCAATTTGAAATGGATCATTTTGGGCGTTTCGGTAATCATCAGCATTGGCTCCGTTTATTTTACCAATATATTGGTCGATCAATTGAAGGAGAGGGAAAAGGATCAAGTGAAACTTTTCGCTCGGGCACTTGAATACACCATCAACGATACCCAGAACGACATTCTTTTCATCACCGAAGAGATTATCAATAAGAATAATTCAATACCCACCATTCTCTTAAACAGCAAAGGAGAAATCGATACCTATAAAAATATTGACATCGATCCAACCTGGAACGAAAAGAAAAAAAAAGAACGTCTTCAGAATGAATTGGCTGATATGAAAGATGCCTTTCAACCTATTGAGATTCTTCTTAAGGATCCAAAAACACAAGTGGTTTTTGACCGACAATTTATCTATTATAAAAATTCTTTTTTACTCAACGAGCTGATTGCCTATCCCTACATTCAGATTTTTGTACTAGCTATTTTTGGGTTTATCTCCTACCTCGCTTTCAACTATTCTCGAACAGCGGAACAAAATCAGGTGTGGGTGGGCCTTACGAAAGAAACCGCTCACCAATTGGGCACTCCACTCTCCTCGCTGATGGCTTGGATTGAGGTGTTGAGGGATGATCCTGACATTCGAAACAAAGGGATTGTTGATGAATTGGACAAGGACATTCAAAAACTTAAAGTAGTCACCGAGCGGTTTTCAAGTATTGGCTCTGCGCCTGTGTTGAAAAGCGAAAATATCTATCAATTAGTTAATCGGGTAGTGGGCTATTTGCAATCAAGGGTTTCATCGAGAATAAATTTTGAAGTGTATACGCTCTCTGAAAATATTTTGGCCAGGGTTCACCCTCCGCTTTTTGAATGGGTGCTGGAAAACCTTTGTAAAAATGCAGTAGATGCGATGGGCAGCACTGGCACCATTGCGATCAAAATTTTAAGGGGAAGCGACAATAAAGTGTTTATTGATGTATCCGACACGGGAAAAGGAATTCCCAAGACGATGATCGCCAATGTTTTTAAGCCCGGTTTTACTACTAAGAAGCGAGGATGGGGTTTGGGATTAACATTAGCCAAACGGATTATTGAAATGTATCACGAAGGGAGAATCTTCGTTAAATCCTCTGAAGAAAATTCTGGTACTACGTTTAGGATTGAGGTGAAGACTGCTTAATTTGCCCGGATAGCCGTAACCGGATCGAGACGTGCGGCAACAGCTGCCGGAATGATTCCTGCCACCAATCCAATAATTGAAGATACCCCTAGCCCCAGGACAATATTTTTTACGGATAAAAACACATGCAAACTACCGAATGGGGCAAAGGTAAGAAGCCAAACCAGAAACAATCCTGTTAAGCCGCCAATCAAACTGAGAAAAATGGATTCAAAGAGAAATTGAAATAGAATAAAATAATTCTTAGCGCCCAGTGATTTCTGAAGTCCTATAACGCTGGTGCGTTCTTTCACCGAAACGAACATGATGTTGGCAATGCCAAACCCGCCCACGAGCATCGAGAATCCACCAATGATCCACCCTGCGATTCCGAGCACATCAAAGATACCATCAAGGGATTTGGCCACGGCCTCCGGTCGGTTCATGGTAAAGTTATCTTTCTTTTGGGGCTTTAGCCCACGCCTGACGCGGAGCAGACCGCGAGCTTCATTTTCCAATTCGACAAGACCAAGATCCTCTTTATATCCCTTCAGCCCGATAACGGAACCCAATTCATTCCATCTTCCGGTGCCCGTCTGGTATATTTTTCGAAACGCATTGTAGGGAATGATGCAACTGTAATCTTTGCTCGTGAATCCCATAAAGCTTTCACCTTCCCGCTTGATGATGCCAACGATTTTGAATCGTAAATTTTTAATTTTCACAAACTGGTCAACCGGGTTTTCCATTTTTGGAAATAATGCTTTTGCCACTTCGTGCCCTACCACGACCACATTCCTTCCGCCCTCTACCTCTGCGCTGGTGAGGTACCTGCCTCTGTCGATATTGATATCAAATAATTTGTCGTAATCCGGTGAAGCACCATCCACCTCTATTTTATTTATTCCGTTGCTTCCAGACTTGATGGTATTTGATTCGGATTCGGCATAAATGCACACGACTTGGCCTTTTTGCATATTGGCCTTTAGAAACCGATACTCATTAAATGATGCCTGTGGACGCTTGATATATTCTTTCCACCAATCGCGTCCATTTCCACCCGCCCCCCAAGGCCATTTGTGTACATAGATAACATCCGTTCCAAGAAAATTAAGGCTGTCCAGAATATTAGTTTTTAGAGAATCGACCAAGGTAAGCACCGCGATGATCGAAAAGATGCCAATGGTTACACCCAGCAACGAAAGAATAGTGCGTAAGATATTTGCCTTTAGTGCCCGCCAGGCAAAGCCAAGGCTTTCAAAAATTAAGCGAATCGTCAGCATGGGTTAAAATTAATTACTCATACAATTTACTACTAAGCGCGGATGGCTGCCACAGGATCAAGGCGTGCAGCCATGGCGGCTGGCACAATTCCCGCTACTAATCCAATGATAGAAGAAACGCCCAAGCCAAGCACAATGTTCTTCACTGAAAGAACCACATGCAAACTTCCGAAAGGAGCAAAAGTGAGAAGCCAGACCAACAGAAGCCCTGTTAACCCACCGATCAAACTGAGAAAAATGGACTCAAACAAAAATTGAAACAAAATAAAATAATTTTTTGCCCCCAATGATTTTTGCAGT
>DAHVFH010000049.1 GCA_027317105.1 Cytophagales bacterium | reverse complement strand
CTCCCTTTAATATTGTGATAACTAATTTTTTGTTGATGGTTTTTAAGATGTGTTTTTGCTGTTCAGTAGGCAAGGATGAAATCTGAATGTACTCTATGCCTTTATAATTCTCAGAAGCTGCCTTCATACCCCTCACGTTTGGGTTTTATCACCGCTACGAGTTTTAAGTAACCACAGAATGTATTTATTTTTTCAAAAAATGCGCATCGAATTATATCTTTCGAACCTTTTCTTCTTTGCATAATTTGTACTTGAGAAGAAAACGAACCAACGCTTCTCAGAAATCAAAAATACAGTCTGTGTAGGAAATAGCTGAGTCGGGTATCCTTATTCAGAGTGTTATCAAAAGTCAAAATCATTTACTCCAATACCACCATTTCTTCCATTCTATACCACGTTGGATATTTTGGTAGATGGATTTTCTCCACCTCGTTGCGCTTCACTTTCATCGTAGGCGTCATCAGGCCGTTGGTAATAGTCCAATCACTTTTCATGATCACCGCCTTCCTTAATTTTTCATAGTCTTCAGCGGATTGATTTACTTCAGCCACAGAAGCCGCGAGGCTTTTACCAATTTCTTCTTTTGATTTCGATTTCCCAGCCGCAGACAAAACCATTAACGCGATGGGCTGTGGAATGCCCATCCCAACTACACAAACTTGTTCGATATCCGTATTTTTTAACAAACGCATCTCAATGGGCGAGGGCGAAACGTATTTTCCTTTATCTGTTTTAAAAATATCTTTTACGCGTCCGGTAATCGTAAGAAAACCATTCTGGTCCAACTTTCCACAATCGCCTGTTTTCAAAAATCCGTCCGGAGTAAATACATCAGCCGTGAGGTCAGGTTCTTTGTAATAACCCATCATTAAGGCTTTGTGCCGGGTTTGGATTTCATCATCAAGGGAAAACCTTGTTTCCACCCCGGGCAACGATTTGCCCACCGTCCCGAACCGTACTTCCTCCTGATTAGAATGAGAGATTGCGCACTGTTCAGTCATCCCATAAATTTCCCTTACGGTAATACCAAGTTTGTCAAACCATTCTAGCAATGATTTGGGGATCGGTGCCGCAGCAGTGGATTTTAATATGGCGCGGGAAAGTCCCAGTTTTTTTTTCAATGTTTTTTTGACGATCGAACTTATGATTGGAATTCTAAGCAAACGATCCAATTTCTTTTGTGGAAGTTTCTCAAGAATTTTTTCCTGGAAGCGTGCCCAAATTCTTGGCACACCAAAAAATTGATGCGGTTGAATATAAGCAAGGTCGTGCGCAAACGTATCAAGCGATTCCACGAAAGCAATAGTGGCGCCTGTACGGCAACCCAACAATTCGGTGAGATTGCGTTCGGCAATATGGCACAACGGGAGATAGGAAAACAAAACCGGATGTTTAGGTAAAGGGCTAACGCGATTCAGGTAGTCGATAATGATTTCGGCAGTGTGATCGAAGGCGATGGAGTTGAACATCACTCCTTTTGGTGTGCCTGTAGTGCCGGAGGTGTACATAATGGTTAACAGTTCTTCGGCTTTCCATTCACCGATTTCTTGTAACGCCTTCTGTTCGGTTAGCCACGTGCTCACCTTGATGTCCTCTTCAATTCCGTAAAAATCGATGCTGATTATTTTTACATTATCCGGAATTCCCTTTTTTTGATTTTCGTAGTCATCTAATTTGCCAACAAAAATTGCTGCCGACCCACTGTGCGCTAGTATTTGGTGGATAGATGGACCGGTGATATTGGCATACAATGGAACGGAGATATGCCCAGCCATAAAAATGGCCAGATCGGCCATCAGCCAGTGTGCGCAATTTTTTGAAAGAATGGCAATATTGCTTCGGGCAGGGAGGTTCAGCGACTGCAAGCCAGAAGCCATTTTTCGTATTTCTTCACCAGCTTGTCGGAAAGTATAGTCTTTCCATTGGCCATTTACCGGTTGACGAAGGAATATATTGTCAGGGGTTTCTCTTTCCCACCGGACAAAATTTTTTAGTAAAGTATTGTTCTCCATAGTTCGATTTAGAAAGAATCAGGGAAAAAGAAAATTCTGGTTAAAATAACTACGGGTTTCGTCAGAAGGAAAACGAATGGGCCAGAATTACGGAATCAATTTTTCCGGAAGTTGAGGTTACTTTTTTATAGACTTCTCCTTCCAACCGATAACCAACAGTTGATTTAGTTGCTGGGTCGATGATCCAATATTCTTTAACACCAAATCGCTCGTACAATTCTTTTTTAGTGATCGTATCATGTTCTGGATTGCCAGGGCTAAGAATTTCTATGAGTAAATCAGGGATGCCATGAATAACGCCATCGTCATCAATAATGAGCGCATTTGCAGATGATACAAAAATCAGATCCGGTTGCACAGCATTTTCTTCTTCATCCAAGAAAACATCAAAGGGAGCAAAAAAAATCTCGCCTAATTCAAGAAGCTTTACGAATTCATTAATACTAAACGCTAGCTCACGCAAAATACGTTGGTGCCTGCCTATCGGGCTGGGTGACATATATAATTGATTGTTGATGATCTCTGCCAACGTGCCTTCAGGCAGCATCTTAAAAACTTCCATTAGGGTTCGTGGCGGATGAATTAGAGTTTCTTCCATGAAATAAAATTACGACTTTCGCTGCAAATATTGTAAACTTCCTGAATGAAAAAACTGTTCCTCCTCGATGCCTACGCGCTGGTTTATCGTGCCCATTTCGCTTTTACGAAAAATCCACGGATTAATTCGAAAGGACACAACACATCTGTTCCCTTTGGGTTCACCAATACCTTATTGGAAGTTATCCAAAAACAAAAGCCCACGCACATTGCCGTAGCGTTCGATACGTTTGCGCCCACTTTTCGCGATGCCATTTTTAAAGAATACAAAGCCACCCGTCAGGCCACACCCGAAGACATCAAGCATGGCATTCCTACGGTGAAAGAAATTATCAGGGGCTTCAATATTCCAATCCTTGAAATGGATGGCTACGAAGCGGATGACATTATCGGTTCGATCGCGACTCGAGCGGCCAAAGAAGGTTTCGAGGTTTACATGATGACGCCCGACAAAGACTTTGGGCAACTGGTTAAGGAAAATGTTTTTCTTTATAAACCTGCTTACATGGGCAATGCAGTCGATGTTCTTGGTCCAAAAGAAGTTTGTGAAAAGTGGGACATCGAAAATGTTTCTCAAGTGATTGACATGCTCGGTTTGCAAGGCGATACATCCGATAATATTCCGGGTATTCCGGGCATCGGGCCGAAATCAGCGGCCGAATTGTTGAAGAAATACAAAACGGTAGAAGGTGTGATAGCCCATGCTAGTGAATTGAAGGGCAAGCAGAAGGAACGGGTAGAACAGTTTGGCGACCAGGCAATCTTATCTAAAAAGCTGGCAACCATTATTACCGATGTCCCGGTCGATTTTGATGAAGAAGCACTGCGCTACACTGGCCCAGAAGAAAAATTGCGCCCGATTATTGAAGAACTTGAGTTTAAAACCATGCTTCCTCGAATTTTTTCGGCTTCTGGAACAACAGCACCAACACCCGTTGTCAAAGAGAGCAGACCCTCACAGCTTTCTATGTTTGGTGGAGGCACCCTGACAGAAAGTGAAGAAGAAATTAAATCGATTGCTTCGTCCATATCCAATTACAAAAAAATTGAAACGGAGGAGGCGCTCAGAGAACTGATTGAAAAACTGATGGTGCAAAAAGAAATTGCATTGGACGTAGTCACGAACGAGGCTCCCAATTTTGATTTTTCTATTACTGGGCTCGCCTTTTCTTTTTCTCCGGGTGAAGCGTCCTTCGTTCCCGTTAAGGAACAGTCGGACATTCAAAAATTTGGCGATGTTTTCACTAACGATCAGATTGCAAAAGTAGGGCACAACATAAAAGAAGGCATTCTTGCCCTGAAAAAATTCGGAATTGAGGTGAAGGGAATTTTGTTTGACACCATGCTGGCGCATTATCTGATTGAACCCGAATCTTCGCACGACCTGAGCATTTTATGCAATCAATATCTGAATTATCAATTGATCGGTAGCGATAAGGATGAGGCTAAAAATTATGGAGAGCGATGTGAGCAGACCTTACAATTGAAATCCAAACTTGAAACGGAATTGCAAGTGCGCGGACATTGGCGGCTGATGCGTGAGGTAGAAGCACCTTTAATTTATGTGCTTGCCGCAATGGAGGCAGAAGGTGTAGCCTTGGATGAAGCGGCTTTGCAAAAGATGTCTTTGGCTTTAAAGAAAGATAGTGAAAAGGTGCAGCAGGAAATTTATGAGTTGGCCGGAGCAGAATTTAACATCGCCTCACCAAAGCAGTTGGGTGAAATTTTATTTGATAAACTGAAGTTGTTGGACAAAGCCAAGAAAACGAAAACGGGTCAGTACGCAACAGGAGAAGAAGTGTTAACCAAGCTTTCTGCCGATCATCCAATCGTTCAGAAAATCCTCGACTTCCGCGAATACGAAAAGCTGCGCTCCACGTATGTGGATGCGCTACCAAAAATGGTCAGTAAATTTGATCAGCGTATTCATACCGATTATCGCCAAGCGGTAGCCGCCACGGGCCGATTGAGTTCGAATAATCCAAATTTACAAAACATTCCCATCCGCACAGAGAAAGGAAGACAGATCCGAAGTGCCTTTATCCCTCGCGATAAAAATTTTCTATTCATGTCGGCCGACTATTCTCAAATCGAATTACGGATAGCTGCTTCGTTCGCCAAGGATGAAATAATGATCGAAGCTTTTCGCACGGGTCGGGATATTCACACTACCACAGCCGCGAAAGTTTTTAAAGTGGAGATCGACAAAGTCACACCCGACATGAGGCGTAAAGCCAAGGAAGTGAATTTTGGGATTTTATACGGTAGCACCGCATTTGGTTTGGCACAAAACCTCAACATATCCCGCTCCGAAGCAGCCGAAATTATTGAATCGTATTTTAAAGAATTTGCCGCCATCAAACGCTACATGGACGATTCAATCAATCTGGCTCGTGAAAAAGAATACGTGGAAACGATTTTAGGAAGAAGAAGATACCTGCGTGACATCAACTCGCGCAACATGGCCACACGAGGCTTTGCTGAACGGAACGCAATCAATGCGCCCATACAGGGAAGCGCTGCCGATATTATTAAAATTGCGATGATCAGCATCGATCGCTGGCTGAAAAAGGAAAAATTAAAAACGAAAATGACCATGCAAGTGCATGACGAATTGGTGTTTGATCTTCATCAAAGCGAGCAGGAAACGGTTAAACCAAAAGTGATTGAACTGATGAAAACGGCTGTACTGCTTGATGTGCCAATGGAAGTGGAGGTAGGAATTGGTAAAAACTGGTTGGAAGCGCACTAACGCCCGATTAAGGAACTTACCAACAGGTAACTTACCTTTGGGTTACAAATGAACAAGAAACCACTCTAGGCACTTCAGCAAATGTCTCAAAGATCAAAGCGGCCTTAGAACAAAAAGAAGTACTCGATTTTATGGGCCATTACCCTGAGTTCATCGATCCGGTCTTCGAGCTTTGGCTTAGGCGAATCTATTTCAGATGAAAATTAGGCGGCTGGGCTAAAGAACATGAACCCCAATGGAAGCACTAGCATTTAGAATTTCACATGTTTGCTTTTTCACTATGGGCTTTTCGTTCAGCCTATATGCCTATGGGGTTCATCAATTCTCGTATCGTTAATTTACAATAAAACCGCTTCCGATGTAATTGGAACGCGGAGCGCCTTTGAGATGATGCAACCTTGTTCTGCCCCTTTCGTGATTTCGGTAAATTTATCGGCAGAGATGTTCGGTATCTTTCCCTTGATGGTAAGGTGAACTCCGGTAATATCGAGACCTTCCAAAGTCACGGTTGCTTCCGTGTCCAGTGCGGTAGCGTTGAAGCCAGCCTGGCCGAGGATGTTGCTCACTGCCATCGTGAAGCAGCCCGCATGGGCGGCAGCCAAAAGTTCTTCAGGGTTCGTGCCGATGCCATCTTCAAAACGGGTTTTGAAAGAGTATTGGCTCTTGTTTAGTACTGTGCTCTGCGTGGAGAGATTCCCCTTGCCAGCTTTTAGATCACCTTCCCAATGGGCAGTTGCTTTGCGTTTCATAGTGCGTGTGTTTAAACTTTTTAATTTGAGTCAAACTTATAACACGGATTAGAGAATAATGTTCCCCTTCCTTAAATAATTTATTAATAACTGAGGTTACGCTCCGGGACTTAGTGTCTTTGTGACTTGGTGGCAAAACAATCCAGAGTTCGCCACAAGGTTCACAAAGAAAATCATTGAAAAGATCGAGAGGTATACAGACATTGAAAGTGGCAAGAACAAATCCGGCTGAAGTATTGAAGAATGAGTGACTTTAATTTGCGATTTACGATTTTAAAACTTACGTCTTTGCGCTTTTGCGTGAAACGATGAGATGAAAGACTCAAGCAAAATATCACCACTGCACTTGGCAACCAAAATTCCGAAAAAAGGGAAAATATTTGCTAAAATATTTAGTATTTAGCTAAATAAATGGGTTACCTTCGCGAATGGATCAATCCATCCTTCACCTCGATTTAGATGCCTTTTTTGTGGCTGTGGAATGCAAGTTGAGTCCCAAACTCAAAGGGCGTCCGCTCATTGTGGGCGGGCAAAGTCGCAGGGGTGTGGTGGCGGCCTGCAGTTATGAGGCGCGCCAATTTGGTGTCCACTCCGCCATGCCGATGTATCTGGCGCTACAACTCTGCCCCGATGCCAAAGTGATCTCGGGCGACATGGAGGCCTACAGTCAAAACTCTCACCTCGTTACCGAAATAATTGCCGATGCAGCACCGCTTTTTGAAAAAGCATCGATCGATGAGTTTTATGTGGATGCCAGTGGGATGGATCGGTTTTTTGGCGCTTTTAAATGGTCGGTAGAATTGCGAAATAAAATTATGAAAGAAAGCGGCCTTCCTATTTCGTTGGCCATGTCGGTAAACAAAACCATATCGAAAATCGCTACTGCGGAGTTTAAACCCAATGCAGAAAAATTAATTCCAGCCGGAACGGAAAAGGATTTTCTCTCTCCGCTTTCCGTGGACAAAATTCCGGGGATAGGGAAGCAAACGGCCTCCTTCCTCCACGACATGGGTGTGCGCACCATTGCCACGCTCCGCGACATGCCGTTGAAATTTTTGATCAGCGCGTTTGGGAAAAACGGCACGGTCCTTTGGAACAAAGCCAATGCCATCGACCACACGCCAGTCGTTCCGCACAGCGAGCAGAAATCCATTTCTACCGAAAGCACGTTTGGAGAAGATACCATTGATGTGAAGCGCATGAAATCCATTCTCATCGCCATGGTAGAAAAAGTGGGCTTTCAATTGCGTGAACAGAAAAAATTGACTTCGTGTGTGACCGTCAAAATCCGCTATTCCAATTTCGACACGGAAACAAAACAAATACATGTTCCTTATACCTCTTCCGATCACATTCTGTTGCGCACAGTGTTGGAGCTGTTCGACAAATTGTACAACCGCAGGATGCTGATCCGGTTGGTGGGCGTACGCCTCAGCAACTTGGTTCACGGCAATCACCAAATCAGTTTGTTTGACGACACCGAAGAAGACATCAACCTCTACGAAGCAATGGACTTTATCAAACACAAACATGGTGTAGAAAAACTGGTGCGCGCCACCACCATGGGCGTGAGCAACCGCGTGCGCATGGAGATGAATGTGTTCAATGGAAAGGTGAGAAAGAATATGATGAATTGATTTGAATCCTGTGAGGGAAATAAATTTATTGAGTTGGGCTTTAATGTTACGGTACAACAGTGAATCTAAAGCGAATCTATTTTGGCCGTTCTCGTTCCGGTTGTTTTTTTCTTACTCTATAATATTAGTCATCACAATTTGTGCTTATTAAGCTTAATGTATTGCCTCTCCCAAACTCCTCAAAATATCAGTCGTCATTTCCTCCAACCCAAACTGATGTTGCCAGCCCCAATCTTTTCGAGCAGCGGAGTCGTCAATGGATTTTGGCCATGAGTCTGCAATGGCTTGCCGAAAATCGGACTGATAAGTGATCGTAAAATCAGGGATATGTTTTTTAATAGTGGACGCAATTTGTGCCGGACAAAAGCTCATCGAGGAGATGTTATAGCTCGTGCGTACTTTCACCTTCTCGGCCGGTGCTTCCATCAAATCAAGGGTCGCCTTCACGGCATCGTCCATGTACATCATGGGCAAGTACGTATCGGGCGAGAGAAAGCATTCGTATTTCTTTTCTTTTATCGCCTTAAAATAAATATCTACGGCATAATCAGTTGTGCCGCCACCGGGGGGAGTTTTCCATCCGATCAGTCCCGGATAGCGAAGGCTGCGCACGTCCACACCATACCTCCGAAAATAATACTCACACCATAATTCTCCAGCTAGTTTTGTTATTCCATAAACGGTGGAGGGATCCATGATCGTTTCCTGGGGCGTATCTTGTTTGGGGGTAGTTGGTCCAAAGGCTGCGATGGAACTTGGCCAATATACCTTATGCAATTTCAATTCCTGAGCCGCTTCCAATACAAAGAGTAAACTCTCCATATTCAGCTTCCATGCCCAGCGTGGATCCTTTTCTCCGGTGGCAGAAAGCAGTGCGGCCAGATGATACACCTGGGTGATCTCCTTTTTTTTCAGCAATTCAAAAAGTTTATCGCGTTGCATCACATCAAATTTCTCGAAAGGGCCTTCTTTCAAAATCCCCTGTGGGTCTTTGATGTCAGAGGCGATCACGTTTTCTTGTCCGTAAATTTTCCACAGCCCTTGTGTCAGTTCAGCGCCCAGTTGACCTCCAGCACCAATCAATAAAATCTTAGTTTTCTTCATACTCAAACGAATGCGGGGCGAAGTTAATTGAAAAAGCCATCACCGCATAAGCGGTTTTTGGGCTCATTGGAGTGGAGAGAAATATGTATTTTTGCAGATGAGCAAAAATCTTCAATTCACAGCTATTCTTGAAAAAGAGGGCGATGGTTATGTTTCCTTATGCCCTGAACTCGATATTGCAAGTCAGGGAGAAACGATCGAAGAAGCTAAAGCCAATCTTACGGAAGCCATCCAGCTTTTTTTTGAACACGCCACTGACAAGGAGATTAATCACCGCCTGCATGACGAGGTGTTTGTTACACAATTGAATGTAGCCATTGGGTAGGTTGAGAGTATTGTCTGGCCGAGAAGTGTGCAACATTCTTTTGCAAGGCGGATTTGTGCAGTGCGTCAGAAAGGAAGTCATATTATCATGCAAAAAAAAGCTGGCGATTCAACCATCACTGTGCCTGTACCTGATCACAGGGAAATTAGAATCGGCACGTTACAATCCATCATTCGGCAGTCAGGTTTAGTAAAACAATTATTCGAGAATTGATTCGTATCCTAATTCTTTTAAACCATGTATAAAAAACTCCAACCTGTTTTAGAACAAGAACTTCAGTCCATCCGCGAAGCAGGGCTTTTTAAAAAAGAACGAATTATCACTACGCCCCAGGCTGCCGATATTAAGACGGCTGATGGCAAAGAAGTGATTAATTTCTGTGCCAACAATTATCTTGGCCTGTCCTCTCATCCACGTGTGATTGAAGCCGCCAAGAAAGCAATCGACACCCATGGGTTTGGCATGTCTTCGGTTCGTTTTATCTGTGGAACACAGGATATTCACAAAGCGCTAGAGAGAAAGATTTCCGAATTTCTCCATACGGAAGACACTATTTTATATGCAGCGGCTTTTGATGCCAATGGCGGAGTATTTGAACCACTTTTAGGAGAAAAGGACGCCATCATTTCTGATGAACTCAATCATGCCTCCATCATCGATGGTGTGCGCTTGTGCAAGGCCTTGCGCTATCGCTACAAGCACAACGATATGGATGATTTGAAGCAACAACTAGAGGATGCAAAAAAGGCAGGCGCAAACCAAATTATCGTAGTAACGGATGGTGCCTTTTCTATGGACGGCACCATTGCTCAATTGGATAAAATTTGTGATCTGGCTGATCGATACGAGGTATTGGTGATGACCGATGAGTGCCACTCCACAGGCTTTCTAGGTAAAACCGGACGGGGCGTGCCAGAATATAGAGGCGTAATGGATCGTGTGGATATTATCACTGGAACGTTGGGCAAAGCCTTGGGTGGAGCTTCAGGTGGATTTACTTCCGGCAAAAAAGAAATCATTGAATTACTGCGCCAGCGCTCGCGTCCATATCTATTTTCAAATACACTGGCGCCATCCATTGTTGGCGCTTCCATTGAAGTGTTCAACATGCTTTCAGAGACCACCGTCCTTCGCGACAAGCTCGAGCAAAACACAAAATATTTCCGAACGGAAATGACGAAGGCTGGATTTGATATTAAACACGGAGAGCATCCTATAGTTCCGATCATGCTGTACGAAGCCCCCTTGGCACAAAAATTTGCGGAGCGACTTTTGGAAAAAGGAATTTACGTAATTGGATTTTTCTTTCCGGTAGTGGCCAAAGGAAAAGCCCGCATCCGAGTGCAAATTTCTGCCGGGCATGAAATCCATCATTTGGATAAAGCGATCAAGGCATTCACGGAAGTAGGGAAAGAACTGAAAGTCTTAAAATAAAAAGAAAGTATGCAGAATAAAGACGTTCGTTGGAAATTACGTTAAAAATTTTGTTGAAGCGCTCAACACATTGGAGCAGGCTGCAACAAGGTTTGCCACATTAAATGAATTGGAAAAGGACGGCTTGATTCAACGACTTGAATTTATCTTTGAACTTTCGTGGAAAGTTATGCAGGACTACCTGAAAGAAAATACCCGATCCTCACCTACGGGCAAATAGATATGAAATTTGTTTTCAAAATGCTCGCCAAACTCAATAAACTGTTGCTTCCCAAGTATAGCCAGCGCGATCTTAATCGCCTGTCAAAACTTGACAAGGTTTTGGTGGCCTATCGGTATTGGGTTACCATTCATGTTCTTGACTAACGTCAAATGAGTTCGCCAGAATTAAATGCACTTGCCACGAAGTGGTTATCGTTTTTCAACGATAAAGATTTGGAAGGCCTTCTTGCGCTTTATGATGATAAGGCCGAGCATTTCAGCCCCAAACTAAAATTTCGGCATCCGGAAACAAATGGACTGATCAGCGGAAAGTTTGCTTTGCACGCGTGGTGGCAAGACGCTTTTCGCAGATTACCTTCCTTAAAGTATGAAATCATTCGCCTTACTCCATTTGAAGATCGGGTGTTTATGGAATACGTGAGGCATGTACTTGGCGAAGCCGATCTTTACGTAGGCGAAATGCTGGAGATCCGAAATGGACTGATCGTCAAGTCCAGTGTGTTTCACCAATAAATCGCGCTTATATTTTGGTTGTTTTCTTCGAAAGGAATTCAGGTTCGTCTGGAAATAAGCCAAAAAGCGCTGCACTTTCCAGCGTTGACAGGAAATAAATTTGGGGTTTGCCTTTCAACTTGAGTTTATACAAGTTTAAAAAATTAAGGAGCTTCAATTCCTTGACCTCATTCCAATCGTAATGCTTCGTGCGATCACCCAACATAATGGATACTTTCTTTTTGCTCAACGCCACACGTTTTACTTTTGAAAAAAAAATCAAGTGCAACGAAAACAAGACCAATGCCAGCGTAAAGAAGACAAAAAAAGCAAAACGGTTTTTGGGTGAATCTGGAAATTGCACGAAGAGGAGTATCGCTGCCAAGCCTTGCAGCAGACCAAAGGCGAGAAAAAAATACCTGACAAAATAATATTTAACCAACCTGGCTTCTTTCACTTCAATTAAAGATTAAAAAATATTGATAAGAACGGTTATGCAAAATTAAAGAAGAATAATCCGAATATGCAAAAATTCAGAATATTCAATGCGGATTAATCACTACAGGAAAATCCTGTCCGCGTGAAAATGTATAAGGATATTGTGGCTTGCCTTTCAGTTTGCGCGTGAGTTCAGGCACCTGGTCATCGAGATACGATTTCAACTCATAGATCGTCACCTTGCCATCTTTTGGCGCACCGTCCGCATCACCTTGAAGGGCTTTTATCAGTAAGTACGTAAACAATCCATGCCCAAGCTCTGCAAACTCTGTAGCAAACTGCTCGCTGCCTGCTGAAGCCATCACATGGATGCCTGCACTGCGCGACAATTGGGCAATCGCTTTTTCCTCGGCTGCACCGCGAGAAGCCAATAACTCCACAGAAGCTCCGCTTTGGCACGCATCCATCACAATCAATTGTTTTAGTGCGCGAATATTTTTAAACTTCTCCTGAAGCACGTTTGCTTCGATGGCATCGCGTTGCAACGAACTTAAATCATACAGCCGGGCACTTTCCGTGGGAATGAAAAAAAAGCGATCGTCCACCATACTTCCATGGCCTGCATAGTAAAAGATAAAGACATCCTCTTGGTGAATCTTGGTGGCCAGTTCATCCATGGCGGTAAGGATCGCTGATCGTGTGGCTTCTTCGTCAAAAAGTGTATGGATCTCTAAATTTTTATACAGCTGAACACCCTGTTTATCAATCGTCTTTTCAAACGACTCAGCATCCGGTTTTGCATAGTTGAGAACCATACGCGGATTTTTGTACTGATTGATTCCTACCGCTAACACATAGCAGGTACCTGTCTTTCCGGTTTGCTCAGAAAAAATTTCTGTCGAATTCACATCCGACTCAATGTTATCTTTATTTCTCGCTGTAGCAGAAAAGGTGTTACTGCCTGACACCAATGGGATAGTATGCTGATACACCGTTGACTGATCTTTTCCTTTTGGAAATTTTAAAATGGTCTTGTCAAGCACGATTGATTTGCCATTGTGAAATAGTTTCAGGTTATCAGCCCCGGCACCGTTGTCCAAAATTTTAACAAATACCTCCGCCTTTCCCTCGTCAGCAGTAAGTATGGCCGCTACTTTTACGGTGGGAGGCGGAGACTTCTGTAATTTTCCCTGAATGCCTTTGAAGCCGTCATCCCCTCCGCGATTTTGAAAGATCTTCGGAAGTAAGTCAGGGCGATAGAACTCATCAAAAAACTGATCGACCGAATAGGTCTTCATGCCATCCACGAAATGGATGAACTTTCGTGCCTCCTGGGTTCCATTGAAGTACCCTTCCGGGTTTTTAACCATCCATTCTTTCTCTCCAAAATGAATATGTTCAAAAAATTCTTTGTGTGTATTTAGATCCCAAAACTTCGTTGACCCATCCACACTGTGGCTGATGAGCATTTTTTCATCGGAGGTCAATTGAAGGCTGGTGATTTCTCCTTGATGACCCACAAACGTATTGATCACTTTTCCCGTAGCCACATCCCATTGCCGAATCACCCGATCTGCTCCGCCACTGAAAATAAATTTTTCGGAAGGATTCAAGACGGCGGAATATACGGCACCTTCATGACCCAAGAATTTTTTCTCCATCAACCCAGTGCCAATATCCCACAAGCGTATAGAGCCGTCCCAACTGGCGCTTAACAATTCCTTGCCATCATGTGTCAGTTGAAGGGCTGAAATGGTTTCCGTGTGTCCTACAAAATCCCGGATAGGTTTCTGTGTGTCTATTTCGATCATCTGAAGACCTGTGGGCAAATTGGCCGTGATGAGATATAAATCATTTCGGCTGAACAGCACTTTGTAGGCAGAACCATTTTTAAGGTTGAAATATTTCTTCGTTTCTCCGGTGTGGGCATCATGAATCATCATCGTGCCGTCCCAACTGCTGCTCACAATATCACTTTCGTCATTGCTAAACCTCACATCGAGTATCGGCTCTCGATAGGCCTTGATAGTACGAATCGTGTCTCCCTTCACAGCATCCCAGAGGACGATCACACCATCACCTCCTCCCGTAATCAATTTTTTTCCGTCTTCGCTATATTGGTAGCAAAGCACTGCCTTGCTATGGCCATTGTATTCCATCTCTGTTTGGCCGGTGGCGATGTCCCAGCGTTTTACTTTAGAACCGAACTTTCCTTTCAGAAGTGTTTTGTTGTCGCGGCTCAGTAATAAATCATTTTTAAAGCGAACGTACTTGGCGATATAGGAATCCCAGTAAGAATTTGGATTATATGTAAGTCCGCCCTTGTCGCGCTGATTAAGGAAGCCGGTGAGCTCACTCGTTTTTTTATTGTTAACGATATCCCAGATCACCACGCGATTATCATCGCAGGCCAATAGAATTTTTTTGTTATCGGCTGAAAAAGTTGCCTCGTTAATTTCTGCTTCAATAGCTGGGTTGATGGTCGTTAGGGAATCACCTTTCTCTACGTTATAAATTGTAAATTCCTTTTTCGTGCAAACTACCAGTTGTTTTCCGTCCCGACTGATATTAATCGTACTTAAGTCATCGATATTTTTTTTGTAGGTAACTTCGAGTCTCCCGCTTGCGAGATTGTATTTTCGAACAGGCCCGTTATGCGAGGCCTTTATCAAAGATCGGCTATCGGGCGAGAAAGCCACATCTGTAAAACATCCACCGCATGAGCCCTCCGGCACATTGAATTCATACACTTTCTCCCAGCTACTTGTTTTATATACGGTGGCCACTTTATTGTCTTCACCAATAGCAAGCCATTCCCCATTTGCGCTGACTGCCAGCTTAATTCCACCACTTGAGCCGGCATAACCATCGGCAGGAAATTCATGAATTTTCTTTTTGGAAGGGAACTCCCAGACTATTGCTTTACGACCAAAGCCCACCGTGACAAAAAATTTTCCGTTCGGATCAAATACAACATCCGTCACGCGTTCTTTGTCAGGATGAACGGAGAGAATTTCCTTGCCCGTGGCTACTTCCCAGATTTTTGCGGTTTGATCTCCATTTCCGGTGATCAAGTATTTCCCATCGTGGCTGAAATCGAGGCTGTTCACGGAAGCTTGGTGACCCAAAAAACTTCTGACTTCACGTCCGGTACTTCGTTCCCAAAGTTTGGCCGATTTATCACGGCTTCCGGTGGCAACATAATTGCTATCGGGGCTGATTGCAACGGCAAGAACTGCCAGTTCATGTCCGCGCTGGATTACAGTTTCAATCTCTTGTGCGTTTGCAAAAAACGAAACGAAAAGAACTAAATAAAGAAGGGCTTTCAGTTTACCCATAGCTTAAGCCCTGACCTCTTCAGGTTCCTGAGGTTCGGGTTCGACAGGGATGTCTTGCCAATTTTTCGGCTCCGTGTTGTGAAAATATTCTACTATTTTCTGTTCTACCTGTTTAAGCTTTAATCCGCGCAAAAACACACCATTTCGAGCCAAAATCAATCGGCCTGATTCTTCGGAAATCGCCAACACAAGGGTATCCGTGGTTTCACTCATTCCGATGGCCGAGCGATGCCGCAGCCCAAAGTGAGGAGGGAGATGATCATTTTCACTCACAGGCAAAACACACCGGGCCGCTTTGATCCTTCCTTTGTAAACAATGATTGCGCCATCGTGTAATGGGCTATTTTTGTTAAAAATGGAGATGAGCAAACGCTTGTTTACTTCGGCATCCAGCCAATCGCCAGTTTCGCAATAGAATTTTAACTCAGAATCACGCGAAAAAACAATCAGCGCACCCGTGCGGGTTGCTTTTAATGATTTAGCCGCTTCAATCAACTGATGAATATCAAAATCGTCTTGGTGACTGGAGCGCCAATTGCCGAGCGTCTTAAAAATATTATCCCTATTGATTTCTGCACTCCTGCCAATCACCAACAGAAACTTTCTAATTTCAGGTTGAAACAAAACGATCATTGCCAGCACGCCTACCCCCATAAACTGCCCAAGGATCTTGGTAAGCAGCTCCATTTCTGCCGCCCGCACGATCAGGTAAACGAGGTAAAGTGCCAGGATTCCAAGAAAAATATTTACGGCAATACTTCCGTGAATCAACTTATAAATTTGATAAAGCAAAACCCCCACCAGCCCAATGTCGATCACATCCACCCAACTGACTTCCAGAAAACCAATATGAAAAGCAAAAATCATTGCTCAAAGATAGTAAGTTTCAAAATTTAACATTCCTCTAAGTTTCAACTTAATACGATGAGCAAGGAGTTTCAATTGAGTTTCTGCTAAGTTTTGCACATCCCAAAAATTCAATTATCTTTGCCACAATTCTTAAATGAATTTGTTTAGAGGGGACCGAAAGTCCCCTCTTTGTTTCTATGGATTTGAAGGAAATTATAACAGAGTCGGCTGAAAAGAGCCTTGAAAACGAAACTCATTTTTTGGTTGAAGTGGTCGTTTCAAAACATAAACCATGGAAGTTTACGGTAATCGTAGATGGTGACCAAGGGATTACCATTGATGATTGTGCTAAGCTGAGCCGGGCAATAAATGAATCATTGGAAGAACTTGTTTCCGATCCTTACACCATGGAGGTGTCTACGCCAGGACTTGATCATCCCCTGAAACTGAAAAGACAGTACAATAAGAATATTGGCCGGGGATTAAAAGTATTGCGGAAAGATAAGCGCGTAATACATGGGCTTTTGAAAGAAGTGGTTGAAGAGAAAATTATAGTTGAAACGGAATCCGGTCAAGGAAAGAAAATAGAATTGGAAAGTATTGATATCCCATTTGTTGAAATTGAAAAAACATTTGTAACCGTATCTTTTAAATAGACAGAACTATGGAAACATCAACGTTAATTGAATCGTTTGCCGATTTTGCGAAACAGAAAAACATCGACCGACCCACGATGATTAGGATATTGGAAGATGTCTTCCGTAATATGATCCGCAAAAAATATACAGAGGATGATAATTTTGATATCATCGTTAATGCCGATAAAGGAGACTTGGAAATTTGGCGTTTCCGCGAAATTGTTGACGATGAGTCCGAGGACATTTGGGACCATGACAAGATAAGCCTTACCGAAGCACAAAAAATTGAACCGGATTTTGAAGTCGGTGAAGAGGTGGCGGAAGAAATTCATTTGGAAGATTTCGGACGCAGAGCAGTAACCACTGCGCGTCAGGCGTTGATGCAAAAAGTGAAGGATCTTGAAAAAGACATCCTGTACCAAAAATATAAGGACATAGCAGGAGAGATCATCAGTGGCGAAGTCTATCAGGTGCTCAGCCGCGAAGTGCTTTTGACCGATGCCGAAGGGAATGAAATATCGATTCCTCGAGGCGAACAAATCCCTAAAGACCGTTACCGCAAAGGCGAAACGATCCGCTCCATCGTGCATAAGGTAGACATGGTAAACGGAAGCCCGAAAATCATTTTGTCCCGAACGTCCCCTGTTTTTCTTGAGCGTTTGTTTGAGCAAGAAGTGCCTGAAGTCTATGATGGCCTGATCACCATTAAGAAAGTCGTTCGCGAGCCAGGCGAACGTGCCAAAGTGGCCGTTGAGTCGTATGACGATCGGATTGACCCGGTAGGCGCTTGCGTAGGGATGAAAGGCTCACGCATTCATGCTGTTGTGCGTGAACTCCAAAACGAAAACATTGACGTGATCAACTTTACTGAGAACATGGAGTTGTACATCCAGCGCGCCTTGAGCCCAGCCAAAATTGTAAGCATAAAAATTGACAAGGAGAGTAGTCGCGTAGCCGTGTTTCTTAAACCAGATCAGGTGTCGTTGGCTATTGGAAAAGGAGGCTTAAACATTAAATTAGCCAGCCGATTAGTGGGCATGGAGATTGACGTATTCCGCGAAACCGATGGTACGGTACAAGAAGAAGATGTAGACCTGGAAGAGTTCAGCGATGAATTAGAGAGCTGGGTAATAGACGAACTCAAGCGGATTGGTCTGGATACGGCAAGAAGTGTTTTAGCCTTAAATAAAGAAGAACTGGTACGCAGAACCGATTTGGAAGAGGAGACGGTAGATTTGATACTAGGCGTCTTGAAAAAGGAATTTGAAACGAACTAAGAAGAAGTAAGGTTTTACAGAAGGATAATCAAAGCAAATCGAAAAAATAGCAGATATTTGAGCATGGCTGAAGACAAGGGCATACGGTTAGGACAAGCATCACGGAAACTCAACGTGGGTCACAATACCATTTTGGAATTTTTGGCTCAAAAAGGTTTTGAGGTGAAGAACAATCCAAATGAAAAACTGACCGCAGATCAGTTTGCAATGATTGCTAAGGAGTTTGCTTCTTCCGCGTCTGAAAAATTGGAGGCATCAGGCCTAACCATTGGAGTAAAACATGAAATACCTTCCGCAAAACAGGAGCCCGAAGTTCATCGCAAAAAAGGAGAGGAAGAGGAGAGCATGCTAATTAAGAACCTTGGCTCAAAGGAAATTATTCAGCACAAGGAAGAAGCGAAGCCAGAAAAAGTTGAAATTGAAAAACCAAAACTCGAAGGGTTTAAGGTATTAGGGAAAGTTGACCTCGGTCTTGGAAAAAAGAAGGTGAAGGAGCCTGAGGAAGAGAAACCTGAGCCCGTTGCGGAAGTTGAAAAACCTGTGGAAACGAAGGTGATCGAGCCTGAAAAGCCGGCTGAACCAGAGCTTGAATTAATTAAAGCCAAAGCAGGACGACTTCAAGGTTTAAAAGTCGTTGACAAAATCAATTTACCTGTTGCCTCTTCCGATCCAGTAAAAAGTGCGGCAGCTCAGCATCAAAAAAGACCGCGCAAACGAATCCCGAACTTTAATGATAATAAAGGGCCAAGAGCAGCGGGTGGTGCATCTGGTGGCGTGAAGAAGCCGGCCTCAAGGGTGCAGAAAGTTGAGCCTACCGATAAAGAAATTCAAGATCAGATTCGGGTCACCCTTGCCAAATTGAGTGGTGGACAAAAGAAATTTACAGGCGCTAAGTATCGCAAAGAAAAGAGACAAGCCGTTTCAGAAGCAGAAGAGGAACGCTTGCAACAAGAGGAAGAGCAATCCAAGACCTTAAAAGTAACTGAGTTTATTTCGGCCAACGATCTGGCTTCGTTAATGAATGTGTCGGTCAACGAGGTGATTTCAAAATGCATGGGTCTGGGAATGTTTGTTTCCATTAACCAACGTTTGGATGCGGAAGCGATCACGGTTATCTCTGATGAGTTTGGTTTTGATGTACAATTTACAACGAGTACGGAAGAAGAAACAGAGGCAGACGAAGAAATTGAATCGGAAGAAGAACTGAAACCGCGAGCTCCCATCGTTACCATTATGGGGCATGTGGATCATGGTAAAACCTCGTTGCTCGATTACATCCGGAAGGCGAAAGTGGTAGCATCTGAGGCGGGTGGTATAACCCAGCACATCGGTGCGTATGATGTAACCACACAAAGTGGTCAGAAGATTGCTTTCCTTGACACCCCGGGTCACGAAGCCTTTACCGCTATGCGCGCGCGGGGCGCCAAACTTACCGACATAGCTATCATTGTAGTGGCTGCTGATGATGACGTGATGCCTCAGACAAAGGAGGCCATCAATCATGCCCAGGTGGCCGGAGTGCCATTGGTATTTGCCATCAACAAAATTGATAAGCCTGGTGCCAATCCCGAAAAGGTAAAGGAATCGCTTTCTAAAATAAATATTCTGGTTGAGGATTGGGGAGGGAAATATCAAAGCCAACCCATTTCTGCTAAAACAGGTCAAGGTATAGATCAACTTCTAGAGAAAGTTTTACTGGAGGCAGAATTGCTCAACCTTCGGGCAAACCCAGATAAGCCTGCCATTGGTTCGATCATCGAAGCAGAATTGGATAAGGGCAGAGGCTACGTAACCACATTGATGGTGCAAGCAGGAACCTTAAAGGTTGGCGACATCATGGTAGCAGGTTCCAATCATGGCCGCGTGAAAGCCATGTTTGATGATACCGGAAAAAAGGTAGATAAAGTGGGGCCTTCCACACCAGTCCAAGTTTTAGGATTGGATGGGGCACCTCAAGCAGGCGAGAAATTTCAAGTGATGGAAACCGATCGCGAAGCGCGTGAAGTGGCAAACAAACGCAGCCAGATTTTACGCGAACAAAGTATTCGCACCAAGAAACATATCACCTTGGATGAAATTGGAAGACGTCTTGCCATTGGCTCATTCAAGCAGCTTAATGTCATTGTGAAAGGTGACGTGGATGGCTCTATTGAAGCCCTCTCCGATTCGTTGTTGAAGCTCACCACTGAAAAAGTGGCCGTAAGCATTATTCATAAAGCTGTAGGGCAAATTTCTGAATCAGATGTATTGCTGGCTTCGGCCTCCGATGCCATCATCGTGGGCTTCCAAGTAAGGCCTTCGACTTCCGCCCGCAAATTGGCTGAAAATGAGGAAATCGAAATCCGGTTGTACTCCATTATTTACGATGCCATCAATGAAGTAAAAGCCGCCATGGAAGGCATGCTCGAGAAGGAGATGGAGGAAGTGATTGTGGGCAATGCAGAAGTGCGTGATGTGTTCAAGATTTCAAAAGTTGGAACAGTGGCGGGCACGATGGTAACCGATGGCTACATCAAACGCAATAACCCGATCCGGCTTATCCGCGATGGCATTGTGGTTTATGCTGGCAAACTGAACTCTCTGAAACGCTTTAAGGACGATGCCAGCGAAGTGAAGTCAGGCTTCGATTGCGGTATGGGCATCGAAGGATTTAATAATATAGAATCGGGAGATGTGATTGAAAGCTACGAAATGAAGGAAGTAAAGCGGGGTTGATAAAACCAATAGATACTGAAAAAGGCCGATCATTTTTGATCGGCCTTTTTTGTGCTGAACTGTAAGGTTGCTTCGGTTTGAATATTTTTATCAGAAAGCAAAGTTTTTTACCTAACTATTATTTACTACCTTTTGTCACACAACCTAAACACCAAACGCTATGAATTTTGAAATTAAGCATTCCGAGCAGCTTTCTCGTGGAGAGTTGCTTTTAAGAACATTCTTTGGCTGGCTTTATATTGGCTTACCTCACGGCTTTTTGCTTTTCTTTACAGGGCTCTGGGGGGCTATATTAAGTTTCATTTCATTTTGGATTATTTTGTTTACTGGCCGATATCCTCAAAGTTTTTTTGAATTTCAAGTGGGCCTGATCCGGTGGCAGATACGATTAAATACACGAATGTATAATCTTGAAGACGGATACCCAGCGTTTGGGGTTAGTGGAACAGATGATAAAGTACAGATTGAAATTCCTTATCCTGAATCCATAAGTCGAGGCACAACGCTTTTAAGATTATTTTTTGGTTGGCTTTATGTACTTATACCCCATGGCTTTGCTTTGTTATTTTTGGGACTTGGTGTTTTAGTTTCCTTGTTTTTGGGTTGGTGGATTATTTTGTTTACAGGAAAACTGCCGGTTTCCCTTCATAATTTTGTGGTCGGCACGTTGCGCTGGAGCACGCGCGTTAGGCTCTATCTAGGAAACATGACAGATACGTACCCGCCATTTTCTTTGGATTGATTCTGTAACATTGTCGTTTAACAAAAAAATCCCTATTCTGAATGGAGGAATATTATTCTTTGCCGCAGCCGGAAGAAATCTCAGAAAGAGAAAAGGAGGATGCAATGGGTGCTTACCTAATGATGTTTGCTGCGGTGGCAATTGGTTTGCCTCTTCCCATTATTAACTTGATCGCATCGTTTATTTATTTCTATATCAATCGAAAAAAAAGTAAGTTTATCCACTTTCATTCACTTCAGTCCTTGCTTTCTCAAATTCCAACAACTATTATTAATTGGGGGTTGGTAGTTTGGTCTGTTACTATATTTTTTAAAGATGATTGGAAATTGACACCTGAGTTTTGGGGCTATGCCATCTTTGCTGGATCTGCGACTTTACTCTATTTTGTTTATGGTTTGATCGCTGCCTATAAAGCACGCCAGGGGAAGATGTATTACTTTCTTTTTTTTGGAAAAATAGCCTACGAAGCTGCTTTTAAGGTGGACACCAATAGTCAAAAAATTGTTAGTGAGGTAAATAAACCTCCCTTTTAAACTTAGCCCGTTGCATAAGAATTTGCTGAAAGATTTTTTGGTTTTATTGTCACTTGGAGGAATTCTTTTGGTGACAGGCTATTTCATTTCTAAAAAAATTTGGAATGCTGACGTTGACTTAAACATTAAAATCTCTTTTGAACAAGAAAACAAACTAGGAGAAGTTTTTAATGAAATGATTCTGAATCAGTATTCTGTTATTGAGAATAATGCCGTAGACTCTGCCCTTCACATTATTTCGAATCGGTTGACACGCGGCCTGGATAGCACTCCCTATCGTTATCAGTTTGTAATTCTTAAAAGTAAAGAGATCAATGCTTTTACGGTCCCCGGAGGTAATATTTATGTGTTTTCAGGATTAGTTGATTTTACTGATTCACCTGAAGAATTAGCGGCTGTATTAGCCCATGAAATTGGTCATGCTGAGAAAAGACACGTGGTTTCTAAACTGGTAAAAGAGCTTTCAATTGCTGCAATATTAGGAAGTTTATCCGGAGGAGACCCAAGTCTTATAGCTCGCTTACTTAAGGAAATCATAGGGAATAGCTTTGATCGTGAACAAGAAACCGAAGCGGATAAATTTGGATTGACTTTGTTAGAGAAAGCAAAAATAGCGCCCAAAAACCTTGCGCGGTTTTTTGAAAAACTTAATTCAAAAGACTTGGATTACAACGAAAATCTTGAAATCCTAATGACCCATCCTCATAACAACAAAAGAATTGAGAATGCCAGACGGTATAAGGTAGGAAATGATTTTCAAGCATTGCCGTTTGATATAAATTGGGAAAAAGTCAAAATGTCCATTAGGTAAAAAATAGAAAATCATTTAGCTTTTTTTCCTTTGTAAGCTCCCAAAAAGTATTTCCTTTAAAACTCTAATATGCACCCTCGGCTCGAATACCTCTACGAACGCATAGAATCGCAGCGTCAAAAGTTGCTTCAACCGCTTCTCAAGCTATCGAATGAAAAATTGAATGGCCATCCTACCGATAAATGGTCGATCAATCAAATCGTAGCGCACCTCATCGCAGCCGAGCGATTGTCAGTGGGCTATATCTCCAAAAAAATTCAAGGGATTGAAACGTTGGCCGATACAGGGCTTGTGGATGAATTAAAAATGGTATTGCTCGTCCTCTCTCAGCGGCTGCCACTGAAATTCAAGGCCCCCAAGGTAGTGGTTGAAAATACAACTCAGGAAAATGATCTTAAAAAATTGGAAGAAGAGTGGGATACGGTGAGAGCGGATCTAAAGAAACTTTTGGAACAGATCGAGGATGATCAAGTCCGCAGAAAAATTTTAAAACATGTTCGAATGGGCATGATCAATATTCAACATACACTTCGATTTTTTGGAGAGCATGTGGGACATCACAAACCACAGATCGATGTCTTGTTGCGGTAAACGGTAGCTGTCAAAACGCTACCCAAACAAACTATTTAATTCAAGGTCTACTTTTTCCACAATCGAAGAAAAATCTTCGATGTTCTTTACAAAGTCCAAGTGGTTCATATCGATGGTCAGCACTTTGCCAGGGTAGTTGCTGATCCAATCTTCATAGTGTTCATTCAGTGTTTTTAGATATTCCAATTTAATATTGAATTCAAAATCGCGATTGCGTTTCTGGATTAGCTCCACCAACTTGGGGATATCAGCCTTCAAATAGATCAACAGATCGGGAGGATGCACAAAATTGATCATCGAATGAAAAATATCGAGGTAACTTTGGTAGTCGCGGTCGTTGATGTGCCCACTCGCGTGTAGATTTTTCGCAAAGATGTAGGCATCTTCGTATATAGTTCGATCTTGGATGATCGTCTTTTCACTTTCGCGGATTACGCGTACTTGATTAAAACGACTGTTCAGGAAATAAATCTGCAAATGAAAGGCCCATCGGGTCATGTCTTCGTAAAAATCGCGGAGATAGGGATTGGTATCAACCGATTCAAACAACGGTGTCCACCCATAATGCTTAGCCAGTTTTTCAGCGAGTGAAGTTTTCCCCGAGCCAATGTTGCCTGAGACGGCTATGTGTTTGAAAGGTTTCAAGATTGCAATTCTTAACCTCAAAGTTGAGGTATTTCTGTTAGGATAAAAATCAACTTGCCACAGATCATTTGGTTTCTTTTCAGATACCAATAAATTTTCATTTTGCCGTTAAGGGTTACCTTCTTACTTTCACCTTTAAATATTACGGATCGTTTTGGATCGATATGCATTCTTCGTTTGATACTAACCATTTACCTCTCAGTTTATGAAAAAGATATTGTTTTTGTTAATGGCATTTGTGGCATCAAAAGGCTTTTCTCAAACAAAAGCGTTGGTGGGCGGAACCCTGATCGATGGATTTGGTGGTAAGCCGCTACAAAACTCGATTATTATCATTGAAGGAGAACGGATTAAATCCATCGGGCAAGTGGGGACACTTGGAATACCCAAAGGAGCGGAAATCATATCTACTGAAGGCATGAGCGTACTACCGGGTCTGTGGGATATGCATGTGCATTTGTATATCAATGGTCATAGCGATTACACCCACTGGGATAAAACCTATTTGAAGGCGGCAAAAGATGTGATCATGCCTGCATCGGCTCATCAATTGTTACTTGCAGGAATCACCAGTGCCCGTGATTTAGGAGGCCCACTAGAAGCCAGTATTTCTGTGCGTGATCGGATTAATAAAGGTGAACTTCCTGGTCCTACCATGTACATGTCAGGGCCATTTGTCCAGCATGCGCCTTATCCTGGCACAGAAGCTTTTCGCTGGGGTGTGAACGGAGTGGAAGATGCACGCTCCAAAATAAGGCAACTTGTGAAGGCCGGAGTGAATTGCATAAAACTTATTGATCAGGATGAAATGACGGAAAGCGAATGCATGGCGATTGTGGAGGAAGCGCATAAGAACAAATTAAAAGTTGTGGCGCATTCACACCGTCCGGAAGAGATTCGCAGGGGCATGAAGGCAGGTGTTGATTGTTTTGAGCATACGGGTTTGGCTGCTGCCCCAGAATATCCTGAAGACATCATGGCACTGATTAAAGAACGAACAGCCAAAATGAATCTTGGCCCTTTATTCTGGACGCCAACAGTCGAGGGACTTTTTAATTATGAATACGTTCGCGACAATCCGGAAGCACTTGACAATGAATCGTGGAAGCTGGATTTACCGGACTCCATTGTTGCCGACATAAAAAAATCCATTTCTAAACCCGGTCAGCTTTCTTACTTTCAACTCAACCCAATACGGAAGCCTACGTTGGAGCGAAAAGTAAAGCAATTGAAAGATGCAGGAGTGGTATTGCTGATAGGAACCGACAGTGGGATCCCGATGAAATTCCATAGCCAAAGCACTTGGAACGAATTGGATGTGTGGGTAAATAAATTTGGTTTGGATCCGATGTACACGTTACGAGCCGCTACGTATTGGCCTTCGGTTGCCATGGGCGTGGATAAAGATTATGGTACAGTCAGCGAAGGCAAGTTCGCAGATATTATTGCCGTGAAAGGTGATGTATTGAGACATATTGATTTACTTCAGGATGTAAAAATTGTAGTCAAGAAAGGCAAACGCTACAAATGATTCTTAATTTAATAGTAATGGATTACTTTAAGTTTTTTAAAAGGCAGCTCACCTATAATTCAAAAAGATAACATTCAATGTCAACAGCTATTCGTCCGCTGGTAAAAAAAACAGATGTTGTACTTATGGGCGCGGGTATCATGAGCGCTACCCTCGCGATCATCCTTAAAGAGTTGAGCCCTGAAATTACTATCCAGATTTTTGAACGCCTGGATAGGGCAGGCTTGGAAAGCTCTGATGCCTGGAACAATGCAGGCACGGGTCACTCTGCATTTTGCGAATTGAACTACACACCCGAAAATGCAGATGGTTCAATTGATATTTCTAAAGCTATTAAAATAGCTGAATCATTTGAAGCATCAAAGGAACTATGGACATACCTTGTTCAAAACAAATATTTGCCCGATCCATCCGAATTCATTTCTTCAGTTCCTCACATTAGTTTTGTTTGGGGGGAGGACAATGTCAATTATCTGAAAAAGCGATATGACGCGCTTCAAGCCAGTCCGTTATTTAAAGAAATGGCATACACCGATGACCGTGAATTGATTTCGCAGTGGGTGCCTTTAGTGATGAAGGGTCGCGATGAAAATCAAAAGGTGGCAGCAACACGCATGGATCTGGGTACGGATGTGAACTTTGGTACACTCACGCGAAGCTTGTTTAGCCAACTCGAGAAAATGCCTGGAATTACGGTGCATTATAATTATCAAGCCCTCGATCTTGATCCGGATGGTAAAGGAGGTTGGGACGTTTTTGCAAAAAGCCATTTAACGGACGAAAAGAATAAAGTCAACACAAAATTTGTTTTTATTGGAGCAGGTGGTGCCACGCTGCACTTATTGCAACGTGCAGAGATCAACGAAAGAAAGGGTTATGGCGGATTTCCGGTAAGCGGTTTGTGGCTTAAATGTTTGAATGAAGATTTAATAAAACAGCATCATGCTAAAGTTTACGGAAAAGCTTCGGTAGGTTCACCGCCTATGTCGGTGCCCCATATTGACACACGCATTATTGATGGAAAAAGAGAGCTGCTCTTCGGTCCTTTTGCAGGGTTCTCTACAAAATTTTTGAAGAACGGATCGCTGCTGGATTTGCCCGAATCCATTCACATCGACAATGCCATTGCCATGATCTTTGCCGGACTTCATAACCTGCCCCTCACCAAATATCTCATCGAGCAGGTGCGTCAGACTCCGGAACAACGGCTGGCAGCACTTGAAGAATACGTGCCGATAACAAAGTTGGCGGATTGGGAACTGAAACATGCAGGGCAGCGCGTTCAGGTAATTAAGAAAGATAAAAGAGAAGGCGGTATTTTAGAATTTGGAACCGAAGTAGTAGTTTCCGAAGATGGCACGGTGGCCGCTTTATTGGGTGCTTCACCAGGTGCTTCCACTGCTGCCTCCATTATGCTCGGCCTGCTTCCGCGGTGTTTCAAAAAAGAAATTAAATCCGACTTGTGGCAAAGTAAATTGAAAAAAATGGTTCCTTCTTTTGGTCAGTCCCTTTCACAGAATGTGAAACTTTTGAACGACACAAGGTTACGCACTGGAAAGGTTTTGAAATTGGGAAAGATGCCTGTTTGATGGTAGGAGCTTTCAAAATTAATCCAACTTTTTTTCGTTAACAGTAAATCATTATTAAAATTTATGATCCACTATTTTAGTCGGTTAAATTTTTTGGTTTTTATTCTAATATTTTTTTCCTGTCAGCCACCAGAAGAAGAATGTGTGCGCTCACCAGAGATTAAGATTGAGCTGAATTTCAAATCCCTGGAAGACTCCCTCCCATCTATTAAAACAAAACAGCAGTTGGTGAATTTTTTCTCGCACCATGCGGCCTTGCGCGACATTTTCTTCAACAGGAGAAATTATCCCAACGACTCTATCTTTATTAACTACTATTTCAAACGGTTTACCAATCCTGCTCTTGATACGGTATTGATGGACGTAAAGAAGGTATTTACCGATGGGCAAGAATTGAAAGAGAAATTTAGTGAGGCATTTTCAAACATGACCTACTATTATCCTGGATTTAAAGTGCCAAGAATTGAAACCATCATTACAGGTTTCGAAAGTGACTTATATGTAAGCGACACCTTGATCATTGTTAGTCTCGATTATTTTCTCGGCAAAAACGGAAGGTACAAGCCGGATATGAATGAATACATGCTTCGCAGGTATGAAAAGAATTTCATCGTGCCATCGGCTCTACTGCTATACGGGATCGACACTGATTTTAATAAGACAAACTTTAGTGATCATACCGTGCTGGCCGAAATGATTACTTATGGGAAAGCTTATTATTTTGCCAAACACATGCTTCCCTGTACGCCTGACAGTATTTTTATTGGATATACCGCTAAGGAAATTGCTGGTGCCTACGCAAATCAGGATTTGATTTGGAAAAGATTGGTTGAGGATGAAGCACTGTTCTCAACGAGTCAACAAATGAAGCAACGTTTCGTTGCCGAGCGACCAAAGACGTATGAGGTGGGGAATGAATGCCCCGGACGCATCGGTACGTGGGTAGGGTGGGAAATGGTAAAGGAATACATGAAGCAAAATCCTGACACGTCCCTGCCTGAGTTGATGGGCATCCATGATGCGCAAAATGTATTCAGGGGATCCAAGTATAGGCCGGAAATGGATTAGTACAAGGCTACCTAGCGCTGGTGAAATTGATCTCTTGCTAATTGAGCAGGGCAATATCTTCGTTGCCAAATCAAAAATTATTCTCTACGTTCAAGGAAAATTAGAACGATGAGCCAATCCATTTTCGCCAAGCTATCCTTGATGATGCTGCTCCAATATTTTATCTGGGGCGCTTGGTATGTGACGATGGGTACGTATATGTCGGTGTTTCTTCAATCCAACGGCATTCAGATTGGAGCCGCATACAGCGCACTGGCCATCGCAACGATGATTTCGCCTTTCTTTATTGGCATGGTAGCGGACCGCTTTTTTGCGGCACAACGCATCATGGGTGTGCTTCATATTTTAGGAGGCGCACTGCTTTATTTGGCTACACAAATTTCTGATAATACCTTCTTCTATTGGATCATTGTTCTTTACTCGCTGCTCTATATGCCTACCATCGCCTTAAGCAATAGTATTGCTTTTGGTCAAATGACCGATCCGGGCAAGCAATTTCCATGGATCCGAGTGTTTGGAACAGTCGGTTGGATCATAGCCGGATTGATGATTGGCGCGTTGACCATCGAAAAAACGCCCGCCACGTTTTATATGGCGGCTATCGCATCGGTGGGTTTGGGAGTGATCTCTTTTGCCTTGCCGAATACCCCTCCAAAAGGAAAGTCATCTGAAAGCGCAATTGGTACGGAAGCTTTTGTGCTGTTTAAAAACAAATCCTATTTGATTTTTTTCATAGCCGCAATTTTAGTGTGCATTCCGCTTTCCTTTTATTATGGCTTTGCTAATTTATTCCTCAACGATTTAGGGATGGAGAACGCGGCTAGCAAAATGATAATGGGTCAGATTTCAGAGGCGGTATTTATTCTCGCCATTCCCTTTCTTTTCAACAGCATTGGAGTCAAGAAAATTTTATTACTCGGCATGCTTGCCTGGATACTCAGGTATGTTTGTTTCGCTTTTGGAAACATGGAGGCCAATGTTTGGATGCTTTACGCAGGCATCATCCTTCATGGTGTTTGTTATGATTTCTTTTTTGTGACGGGATATATGTACACCGAGAAAAAGGCAGGTGAGAAAATCAAGAATGCTGCACAGGGCTTGTTCACCTTTGCCACTTATGGATTGGGAATGTTTATTGGCACCTGGTTCTCCGGCTTCACCACCGATCATTACACTATAAATGGAACGCACCTTTGGGAAAATATTTGGTTAGTGCCGGCTTATATTGCCGCTGGTGTGCTGGTTTATTTTATTTTGTTTTTTAAGGAAGAGACAGAATTGAAAAGGAACATGTGATCTTTTTTGGTATTATCATAATAGTGATATAATTTTGATACATGGCAATCATTAAACCTATTTCGGATTTACGAAATAAATCCAATGAAATTTCAATATTGGCTCATCAATCGCATGAACCTATATTCATTACTAAAAATGGAGAAGGAGACATGGTGTTAATGTCCGTTGCTCATTACCGTTCGATGAAAGCCAAAATGGATTTGATTGCTAAGTTATCCGTGGCGCAGGCTCAGTTAGCCTCAGGTGCGAAGCGTAAAACACTAAAAGAAGTTTCAGCAGGTATTCACAAACGCCTGAATGAAAAAGGAATTTGAACTTCATTTTCTTCCTATCGCGGATGAAGACATTACTGAGATCATTGATTACATAGCTGAGGATAAGATCTCGGCAGCGGTAAGCTTCTATGATGGACTAGAGAAAAGATTTCTACAATTGACAACGCATCCGTATTTAGGGACAAAACGCAGGGAGCCGGATTTAGCACATAAAGGGTATTACTCATTGGTTCATGATAACTATATTATTTTTTACACGATCGAACAGAGCGCGGTGGTGATTCACCGAGTTTTAAGTGGTTACCGCGACTACCTAACTCTTCTCAAATAAAATTTATGATCAAACAATACATCCAATCCAACCAACAGCGCTTCCTCGATGAACTTTTTGATTTACTTCGCATTCCATCAGTGAGTGCCGATAGTCGAAACAAAGCAGATGTGCGTAAGGCCGCTGAGTTTATCGTTCAAAAGTTAAAAGACGCTGGTGCTGATGCGGTGGAACTTTGCGAAACCAAAGGACACCCAATTGTTTATGGGCAAAAGACGATTAGCAATTCAGCGCCTACCGTTTTGGTTTATGGTCATTATGATGTGCAACCGCCTGATCCACTTAACCTTTGGACTTCACCGCCTTTTGAGCCGGTGATCAAAGACGGTAAAATTTTTGCCCGCGGTTCCTGCGATGACAAAGGTCAGGTGTACATGCACATCAAGGCTTTTGAAGCGATGATGAAGCTGAACCAGCTTTCTTGCAACATCAAATTTATGATTGAAGGGGAGGAAGAAGTGGGTTCTGATAACCTTGGAATTTTTGTTAAAGAAAATAAAGAAAGGCTAAAAGCGGACGTGATTTTGATTTCTGACACATCACTGATCTCCTTAGACCATCCTTCTATTACCGTTGGGTTGCGTGGACTGAGTTATATGGAAGTGGAGGTAACCGGCCCAAATCGCGATTTGCATTCTGGCGTTTATGGAGGGGCGGTGGCCAACCCAATCAACGTACTCAGCCAGATGATTGCCTCCTTGCATGACGAAAATGGTAAAGTAACCATTCCCGGATTTTATGATAAGGTGGTGGAACTATCAGAAGCAGACAGAAAAAAACTAAATGAAGCGCCTTTTGATTTGATTGAATACAAAAAAGATCTGGCCATTGACGAAGTGCTAGGAGAAAAAGGATTTACAACTATTGAGCGTACAGGCATCCGCCCAACGCTGGATGCCAACGGAATCTGGGGAGGCTATACTGGCGAAGGTGCAAAAACGGTTTTGCCATCCAAGGCATCTGTAAAAATTTCGATGCGATTAGTGCCCAACCAGGATAGTCACGAGATCACTCAACTTTTTACAAAACATTTTTTGACCATCGCGCCCAAATCAGTAAAAGTAAAAGTGACAGCACATCACGGTGGCGAGCCGGCCGTCACACCGACTAATTCCAAAGCCTACAAGGCAGCAAGCGATGCCTTTGTAGCGGTGTGGGGTAAAGCACCTATCCCTACACGCGATGGTGGTAGCATTCCGATAGTTTCGTTATTCAAAAAAGAATTAGGATTAGATACTGTATTGATGGGCTTTGGCCTTGACAGCGATGCCATCCACTCGCCCAATGAACATTATGGTGTAAAGAATTTTCTAATTGGTATTGAAACGATCGTTTCGTTTTATCAGCATTTCAGTAAGAAATAATTTATCTAACCAAGGGCTACAGCGTTTTCTAAGCCCCTTGTGAAAGTAATGCTTATTGCTTGATGAATTTGATTTGGTGCAAGATATTTCCCTGATTGATCTGGAAGATGTAAAAACCTGGAGACAGTTGACTGACATCAGCCTTTAGTACGTCAGCCTGATGTTCAAATTTTATTAGACTGGATTGCCCTAACATCGTAGTAACCCGCGCTTCTATATTTTCGTCAGCAATCCCGGTAACGAAAATAAATTGGTTTGCGGGATTTGGATAAAGTGAAACGGAACTTTTTGTTTGAGCAATGTCACCCGTAATAATTACCGGAAAACTATCGGAAGGCGGACTAATGCAACTGTCTACTTTTACTTCAACATAATAAGTACCGGCTTCCGCAACATCTAATGTCGGACTAGTAGCACCTGAAATAACACTGTTATTGAAATACCACTGGTTGCCTGAGGGAGCGCTGGAGGTAAGTGTTGGTGACGCAGAATTCTCACCCGAAATCGTCAGCGTAGGTTTTTCAGGTTTAATGCAGAAGCTTTGCTCCACAGATGGCGCAGCATTAAAATAATCATCGCCTACTTGGCTTGCTGTTATTGTTACTGCCCCAGCCGCTATCAGCGTTGCCGTATGACCACTTATAGTAGCCTTATTTTCATCGGGACTGCTAAAGCTGATGGGCAGACCTGATGATGAAGTTGCTGAAATAGTAAAGGCGGCATCGCCAACAGTTTTGGAGGCAATGGGCTCGAAAGTTATCGTCTGATCTTCTTTTGTGATGATCAACTGTGCAGAGACGGGTAGGTGATCGGAAGTCGTGTTAATGTAATTGGCAATGTAACCTCGTGGATCTTCGATGGTGATTGAATTGCTCACGTATTCGCTCGTCAGCTTGTTAGAAATAATAATGTGATCTAAAAAGCTATTTGAGTTTGGATAACTGCTCGCTCCGGTTAAACTCAATTCATAAGTTAGGGTACTAAAGTTAGTGGCATCAGCTACAAAGATTTTGTAAGAAGATTCCAATCCGGTAGCAATGGAGGTGTCTACGTCATCGTTAAAATCACCCAACAAAATGATATTGTCGTGCGGATAATTTGCCACTAAAGAATCGTGAAGAACTTTCACGTCATACTGCTTGCGGTCGTAGCTAGCTTGATCTGAACCAGATTTGGCATGAATATTAATCATACGAATTCTCTTTTTGACCCCATTAATCGTCACGTCAAACGTTGTCATAAACGGCAACCTACCGGACGACCAAAAATTGGAAGGTGCATTACCGCCTGTAGTCGGATAGCCCGGCAATAACGCATTGTTGCCTGCGCGAACAGCATCGTAAAGATCAGCAAACATTACTCTTGAACTTACCACTTGAACGGTTGAAGTATTATAGATAAATCCAATTTTTTGTGGAGGAAAATTCGCGTCAGTGCCATTGAAAGAGTACGACCACCGATCGGATACAATTTTATCATACCCTGCAAGATTAGAGACTAAGGTATTAAAGGCATCGTCATTGGAGATCTCCTCTACTCCGTAAATGTCCGCTCCAATGGTTTGCATCACAGTTGTTACATTGCTTATTTGTAAAGGATCATCTGCCGGACCAAATTCACCACCGTTGCCTACTACGTCAGCGCCAAAGAACTCAAGGTTGTAGGTCACCACATCAAGTGTTTTTGACTTGTCCCTACCCTCTACTGTTACATTTTCGGTTGCCACGCCTAAAGAGCTAATGGAAATTTCGCCAGTAAATTTATCAATGGATCCAGTAGGTGGATTAAATTGTACGTAAACTGTTGGCTGTGCATTAGCAACGGCAGCCGTAAATGAAATGGAACTTGAAAAAGCTGTGCCGTTTTTTGACAGGCCGAAATTAGAAGGTGCAGTTATGACTACATCATTCGCAAGGTTAAATCCCTTTAGTAAATAATTTTTGACTGTATTACCGCCATTGAACACCAAAGAGGATGGTGAAGTTTGTAAGTAGCTCGCCACCGCATTGGTAAACGTAATTTCATCGAGCGTCCAGCGGGAGGCAGCCGTAGCGGAGGAGGTGTAAACAAACGCCACGTAAACGTTTTGATTGCTGTAGCTGGAAAGATCAATGTTGCTCAGCGTCCAATTTGATAACGAATTGCTGGACGAAGCTACTGCCATCGAGGGAAAGTTTCCGTTGAGATTGAGCCAGCTGGCTTCGTTTGGATCGCCTTCTCCGGTATAGTCGGTGGAGATTTTTAACTGCAATGGACTACCCGCAAAAGAAAACTGTGAATAGAATGATAAGCTGGCATTGAGGCTTAGATTGATAACTGGAGAAATCAGCCAATCTTCGTTTTCAACGGCACCTCCTGAATAGCCATTCATGCGCATCCCTGAGGAGCTTCTTCCATAATCCGTGCAGCCCCAACTTTGTGCACCAGCAACACTGTATTGACTGAATGACCCTGTGCCATTGCAGGTGTTGAAGGTTTCTTCAAATAAAACTGGTGGTGCGGTGGTGGCAATATCGATTTGGATAACGGATGTCTGAAGATTTGAAGCCAAATCGTCTGAAATTAAATAGATGCTGTAATCGGAAGAGGGTGAGAGAGCGGAAACGTCAATTGAAAAATCAGTCGAAGGGCTGGATACAATAATTTGTCCGTAAAGATTGCTTGCCAGCGTTGATCCATTTCCATCTTGACCTGCTTTTACTTGAGTTGGAGAAGGGGCGATGGCTCCGTTTGGTATGACTACAAAATAAGTATGGCCAACTTCATCAAGATTAGAAATAAGTTGAAACCCTTCGGATGTGATATTTTGAATTTTTGGATAACCTGAAGTGTAGTTCGGAGGCGTAACATCCAGAGCGCTTAACGTTGTCGCCTGAACCAAGACGGGTGAGGTTGATAAGGCACATTGTTCATTCACAAAATAAATATCATAGGAAGTGCTTTCAGCCATATTCGTCATCTCAATTGTAAATTCTGTGGCTGAGGAGGTGACAGAAACGGAACCTTTTAAATTTGTGCTCAACACTGTACCATTGGCATCTTGTCCATTCTTAACTTGGGCTGAAGTTGGTGCTCCTTCGCCCGATGGCAAAATGACAAAGTAGGTAGTTCCCAGATCAACAAGATTAGTGACGATCTTAAAACCAGAAGAAGTTACAAATTGAATTTTGGGATAACCAGTAGTGAAGTCCACTGCGCTTAAAGGTGGTGAGGAGCTGCTATGCGGATTGGGTGAATCAGTTTTAAAATCATTTGCGTTGTCGTTGGTATCTACACAAGGTATTTCCCGTTGAGCCGAAGTTGTGTTGCTCAATACGGGCGTAGCTGCCGATCCTTCAAAACAATTGGCACTGCCAAATCCAACCAGATCAATGTAGCCAGTTGATGGACAGCCCGAAAGTGCTGTGGTAGAATTCACCAAAGCCACTTTGCCATTTGTTCCAGAGAGGTTAAGTGTTCCTAATGCGTCAGGCGTTGGTAAATCAACGGTGCCGCCAGATCCATTTTTCTCTTGAACCAGATAATATCCACCGGAGGCAATGAAACCGGAAAGATTTGTCACCTGCCAAGTTGTTCCAGATGCTGAAGAATATTGCACACTCCAACCCGTTAAGTCCACAGAAAAACCCGTAGGATTATAGAGTTCAATAAAATCATTTTTATAAGTAGCGCCAGAATTTCCACCACCTCCATACACTTGACTGATCACCACATTTTGAGCAAGTGCACTAATTTGAGTAACCAAAATTCCGATTAGGATTAGATAGTGTTTGCAGCGGAAATACATTTTTAAAGAAGCGTAGAATTTTTTCATGCGCTGTTATTTTATGTTTAGCCTTCCTTTTGCAAAGGTGAATGATTACATAAAAATTATTGTCCTCAAGACGTAATTTAATCTTTAAAAGAGTTGTTTCTCTACTACAATTTGTAGTAGAGAAACACCCAAAAATTTCACAATGAAGTCTGTTTAATACTGAGAACAATTTGAAAAATGAAAACTACGCCTTCAATATTCAAATCGATAAGGCAGGATTCTTTGGCAAGAAAATTTATTAAGCAAGCAAAAATGCCCTTGTCTTCTCTGAAGAATTTTCTCTTCCTTGGTGGAAAAGCTATAAAGCTGGTCTTATCAGCGCATCTTTTATCCGCTGAGTAAAATGACTTTTTTTTGGATCAACTCAACCATGCCAATGGGAGCTTTTGGTCAAAGTAAACCAATGCCTGTTACAGCAAATTCCGTATAGCCGTAAGGAGTTGTTCGTATCTACGGAGAAAAACTATCTCAAACCATTGCCCCAACCTGACTGTGAGCTGCGCCAATACAGCAGGCCAAAAGTGCAGAAGATACGGTATCTTATAAGGAAGCAATGGGAATCATCCACTTATTTCTCCAACTCTATTATATTCTCGCAGGCGAAATTTTAAAAACCAGAAACCTCTATTCGGAAGCTTCAGTAAACGTAACAAAATTTGTTTCAAAAGCTTTCAGCAACCCATTATTAGTAGCAGCATCGATGTGAATTTCTCCATTGGTCAATGTTGCCCCGCCAAAGTCGATGTTGCTGAGAAGTTGTGTTACGTTAACAATGATT
>DAHVFH010000038.1 GCA_027317105.1 Cytophagales bacterium | reverse complement strand
ATTCCTTCACATCCTGTTAATAAACTCCACGAACTACTCCCCAACAACTGGGTGCCACCTGCAAAGTAAATCCCGAATAAGAAATTTCTCGGATAAAAAGTAATTGTACTTCACCGTTCGCTTACTTAGCTTTAACACTTTTGTTGGGTTTAATATTGCCAGTAATTATTAGTTCAGCGTTGTTAAGTTCGAGGATTTTTGATACTCTCCCCAAACCAATCCCGTCACCATTTCGTTTTAGAAGCTTGGCAATGCGGCCAGAAAAGCCTTCTTCCAAAAGCCTGTCTTTCTCATCAGACTCAATTCGCAATGAAATCATGTTCAATATGATTGAGAAGTCACTAACATCCTTTTTAAAGTGAACATGAAAATGACTTCCGGGCAAAACATATTTCACGGCATTGTCAATTAGATGATAAAGTGAAACGTGAATGGATTCGTAATCGAATATTAGATAATCTTCGTTGTCATCAAAGGCAACGTAAACATTCAACTCTTTAAATTTCTGAAAAAAAATGTGAAAAAGATTCAAAGTTACTTTTTTGACTGGATGTCTCTTTTTATGCAACGCTGGGTCTCCTCCAAAAAGCTTACTAAAGACAGAAAATTCTGTCTTCATTGCCGCATTATTTTTGGCTATTCTTAAAAATGTCTTGGCTGCCTCTAGTGGTTCCTTGATAATAATTCTCTGAATAGTTTCAAGTTGTTCATTGAGATTTTGCGTTAATATTTCTTGGGGAACTAGTGCATAAAGTTCTTGAATGTTATGACCGTTAGTTTTCGTCAAATTATGGATTAAGTTCTTTGTGTCAAGATTTAGTCTCTCCTTCGTTTTTTCTAATTGTTTAATTCCCGAAAGTCTATTGATTTGTTCTTTTCTAAAGGTCTTTGAACTTTTAATTAGATCCTTGTCAGTAGTGCAACAAAAAACCTCTCCAAACTCATTTTTGGTTTTACCTATTCGTCTTTTGTCCTTAAAAATTGGACATTTAAGTTGCAACGAGTCCGATGAACATCCATCAATACAGTCGTTGCATTTAGGCGTAAAGTCATTGTAAACTTCTGAATCATTGAGTGTTTTTAACCTTACTTTCATAAACTCAATTCTGCACTGTATTGCTCAATCAATTCTTGAAATTCAAATGGTTCTGCATTCTTAGAAAGGAAGGTATCGACACTTCTCAATGCTTCATGAAATCGATCACCTGTTGATTCTGTTGAATATATAATTATTTTTTTATGAGGGTACTTCTTTTTTAAACTATAGGCTAGCCCCAAACCTTGGTCTTTAAAACCGAGAAGTACACCCACACCATGAATATCAATAAATAAAATATGTGCTTTAACAACAACGTCTGAGTCCAAATTATCCATGTCCTTAATAATTTTTGTCTTCCAACCTGCTGTATTCAGAATTTTAATGATTTTAAATTTTGTATCATCGTCCACAAACAGAATATTGGTTAGATTCTTTCTTTTTTCTAATTCTTCTTTTGATGATTTTGAACTCTTAGGCGCCATGTTATTGCTTATTATTTTCGTGTTTTTTGGTCCGTTCTTTTTGGTCACGAGAAGTCCAATAAGTCCGGCAAGAAGGATGAGGGTGGTAATGACAGGTTCCCAGTTAAACTGAAAATATGTCCACGCTAAGCTTGCCATTAGAGCAATGGTGTTAAGCACAATTAAGATTCTTTTCATCGATACTGTCATCCAATTAAAGATTATTCACAACATCCATAGATGTGTATAGTAAATATAAATTTATTATCGCTGCAAGCATAGAAAAACAAGAAAGACTGGATTATTCGCATAGGAGATACTCCTATTTTTTTTCGGCCCTAAAAACGATCGAGTGAAATTCTAGCTTAACAAGCCTTAAATTGACCTTCCAAAACACTTATTTCAAAAGCAAATGCCTAACTATTTTTTCTTGTTAAAGGCAGGAAGAATATATTTTTTCATCAGTTCATCAGAAGGTGACTGCCGGTTGTAGTTTGCTCCCGTGAGTATGGCCACCATATTTTGTTCTTTCAATACATAAATCCTTTGCCCGCCATTTCCCTGTGCGGCCTTGGTGTAATAC
>DAHVFH010000088.1 GCA_027317105.1 Cytophagales bacterium | reverse complement strand
GTAATTAATCTCAGCGATCAGTCGGTAATCATTGTGATTAATGCGAAATATGGCCCGATCATTTCCAACCGTTCGAGCGGTGCTAAAGTCCTGGGTAACATCACCTGGTCGTCTCCACCTTTTGGATTCCACATCATGATACCATTTTTCAAGGGTCTCTTTGCAATCAGGATGCTTACGGTAAAAAGCAGTAAGCGAACTCCGATTGTAAATATTCATAGTGCAAGTTACGAAGGAGTAACCAAATTGGTTACCCTTGCGAAAAAATAAATTAGCTTAACGGAAAGCCCGTACTAAAAAGGTAGCAACGAAAACTTACCAATAGGATTCAGTAACAATGGTCGACAAATCTTTAAAAAGTCTTATTTGGGACGAAAATTTATCCCGCCAAAGGCGGGATAAAATCTGGGATTTGCTCTTAAAAATTAAGTTTTCAAGTCGAGATAAAAAAACCAAAATCTTTGGAAATTAGCGCGCTGTCTGAAAATCAGTAGGCATATTTTAATTTTTTATTTTGGCAGAAAATCAAGAGAAATGAACATTTTTAATTGTTCGCGATTTCGGCAAATAAAATATCATAAAAACTTGCAGGGCTGCTCAGAAATAAAGAAAATTGTAGGTGACTGGGTTATCAGGTTGAAGTACATTATTAAATGACCCACCAATTGGTCAAACTATAGTTTAAGTTACGGTCAACGATAAGATTTAAGTTAGAGGTTGGGTAACCTTAGTTGCGAGGAAACCATCTTATGGTCAAATCCAGAAAGTTTACAATAATTTCAAAAAAATCAGATTATCGAAATGTTGAAGACCCGATTGGGATCACAGAATTGCTTTTTGTTGCAACGAAGAAAATAAATCTACTCCACATCTCAGAAAGCTCAATGACAAGGTGTGTGTCCCACATCATTTTTATTTTTGTCTTTGTTGCCTCGTAGTAAATCAAGCAGCCATACAAAAGGTACGAGGATCAAGCCAGAGCACTACGCCCGAGCTTTTATCAATCCTGCGCATCATATCTACAGTAATTTCCTTAAAGCTAAAGATGTGCTAAAGCCCTCTTAACAGCTACTCAAATGAAAAAATTTCAGTAAAATATGTTTAGTTCTTAATTTGCAGAACTAACAAAACCTTTCTATATTTGTGTCGTTATCAGTGATAAAAAGCGGAAAAAAATGGAAAACATTAAACTAACACAAGATCAAAAACAGCTCATCGAACGATTAGGTGTACATTATGAGCGTGCAGGCCTTCAGCCCGCTCCATCAAGGGTAATTGCTTTATTGTTGGTTTCTGATAAAACGGAACTCACTTTTGATCAAATCTGTGAAACGTTAAAAATCAGCAAGAGTGCTGCAAGCAATGCTATCAACCTGCTCCTCTCCGCTGGAACAATAGATTATATCACATTATCCGGAGACAGGAAACGCTATTTTAGAAGCCGTGTCACAAGCTGGAAAGAAGAAACCCGGAAGAGCTTAAATACAATGCTGGGCCTGAATACCCTATTACAAGAAGTGCTTGACCAGCGCCCCAAATCCTCCAAAGAGTTTAATGATAGCCTTCAAGAGGTGATAACATTTATGGAATTCCTTCACAGAGAAGTGGACAACATTTTTATTAAATGGGAAGCCAGAAAAAAATAATTTTTTTATTTGATTAGTTCTATTAAAACAGAACTAACCAGTAATATATAAACCATAACTATATATGAAAGTGATCTACAAACCCCTACTCTTAACCACCTTCCTGATTTGCGCTTTGATGGCACAGGCACAGGAAACTGTGCTCACGCTTAAGCAAGCGATTCACTATGCGCTGGAAAACAATACCCCTACGTCAAAGGCAAAACTTGATGAACAAGCAAACCGCTACAATATAAAGGAAGTAAAAAGCCAGGCCCTGCCGCAAGTAAGCGCATTCGGTAACTTCGATAACAACCTTAACATCCCGGTTCAACTCCTTCCTGGCGAACTCATCGGGCAACCTGGCACTACCGTAAAGGCCCAGTTTGGAAAACAATATACGGTAACCGGTGGTGCAGAGATCAATCAAAAAGTTTTTGATCATTCGGTACTAAGTGCTATGCAGGCAGCAAATGCTTCTACAAAACTTTACTCCCTAAAGACTAAAAAATCAAAGGAAGATGTAATCTATCAAATCACCAGCGATTACTATCAGGTTCTTATCCAGCAAGAAAAATTGTGCATCCTAAAATCCAACCAGAAAAAAAACGAGCATTTGTATGATTTGGCTGGCTTTCAGCATAAAGTAGGGGTTATGAAAAACATTGACCTCAATAGATTGAAAGTGAATATCACCAACGGTGAAACCCGAATCCAAAATAGTGAAAGCGATTTGAAAAATCAAATGAACACGATGAAATTCCACATGGGTATGGACATCAACATCTTGATCACGTTAGATGCTGCTTCCGATCTTCTGGGAGAATCCAAAGTTGCCGAGGCATTGGCCATAGACGATGTTTCACCGATTCGCAGCAATCATCAATTGATTATTCAGCAGCAATTACTAAACGAGATGGAAGTTAAAAATTTCAGGTCGGGTTATTCACCATCACTCTCTGCTTATGCCCGGTATAGCTATAATGCGCAGCGCACACAAATGGATTTCTTTGACGGAAGCAAACCTTGGTTTAACGCTACAGTAGTTGGACTAAAATTGAATGTGCCCATATTCGATGGGTTCAAAAAACGAGCACAGGTTCAGCAATCGCAGATCAGATTACAAAAACTTAAGTACGATGAATCCAATGTAAAGCGTTCAATTGACCTGGATTATCAAAACGCAATCAACCAATTCCAAAACAGTCAAAAATCCTTGGAGTCGCAAAAGGACAATGTGGTGCTTGCTCAAGAGGTTTATGCCATAACAGAAGATTCGTACAAAACGGGGATCATGAACTTATCAGATCTTTTAAATTCAGAGACTGAATTGTTAACAGCTAACAACAACTACAATGAAGCTGTTCTGAAATTAAAACTATCACAATTACAAATTTTACAGGCCAAGGGTCAATTACTAACCATTTTAAACTAAACAACATGAAAAAGATAATAATAACAATCTGTGTTTTGGGTGTAGCGGGCTTAATTGGCTTTACCCTAATGAGTAACAAAAGCGAGATGGAAGAACAAGCTGTATTGGCCCAAGAGAAAAACGAAACTGTTTCGGTAGTGGCCGTTCCAGTAGCGAAAGCGGCTATAAAAAATAATTTCTCATCAACTGGAAATTTCATTTCGTTCAGAGAGATAACCATCGCGTCACTAGTGGCCGGCAAAGTGCACCACATTAATGTAAGCCAAGGGGATGATATTGCTGAGGGACAATTGATTGTAAAACTTGATACTGACTTGATTGAAGCAGATCTTTTAGCGGCAGACGCATCGCTAGCGAAGACGAAAAGAGATTTGGACCGTTATGAAGAACTTGCTCCGCGCGGTGGCGTAACACCACAACAAGTGGATGAAGTAAGGTTAGCCTATAAAAATGCGGAGTCCAAGGTAGCCACTGTAAAAAAACAACTCTCCAATGCGAACATCAAGGCACCTTTCAATGGAACGGTCAATGCACGGTATGTAGAGCCTGGAAGCTTCTTAGCTGCAGGGGGCAAAATAATTGAATTGGTGGATGTCAGTTCATTGAAGATGACGGTGGCAGTTTCGGAAGCTGAAGTTTTAAAATTGAAGAAAGGGCAATCTGTAAATGTTAGTGCAGATGTGCTGAGCGATGTTGTTTTCAATGGAAAGGTCATCTTCATTGGGGTCAAAGCGGACAACTCCTTGCGCTATCCCGTAGAAATATTGGTAAAAAATAGTAGCACCAAAACGCTTAAGGCAGGCATGTACGGTACCGCAGAATTTACGTTCTCCGACTCAAGAGAAGCTTTGGTAATACCTCGTGACGCCATAGCCGGAAGCCTAAAGGAACCAAAAGTCTATAACATTTTAAATGGCAAAGCGGTTTTGAAAGGCATTACAATAGGATCAATCGGAGATTTTGGAGTTGAGGTGTTGAAAGGTCTAGAAGCAGGTGATCAGGTGATCACGGATGGCCAGATCAATTTGTCAGATGGAAGTATTGTTACGGTAACAAGCCGTTAGCCTTAAGCATACTCCGAAGGCAAAAAATTAAAAATCTCATTAAATTAAGTCAAAATGAAAATTACTAAAATAGCCATCACGAGATCCACTGTAATTGTGGTGATCTTTGCGGCATTAATATTCGGAGGGATGTACAGTTACTCCTCCCTGAACTATGAATTGTTACCCAATTTTTCTGTTCCCGTTCTTACTGTCTCCACGGTTTATCCAGGTGCAGGCCCCAATGAAGTTGAAAATTCAATAACGAAAAAACTTGAAGATGCCGTAAGTGCGTTAGAAAATATAAAGGGCATAAATTCGACTTCGCAAGAAGGATTTTCCCTAGTTACCATTCAACTCAACCCAGGTACCGATGTAAACCTCGCGTTACAAGATGCGCAACGGAAAGTAAATGCGGTGCTATCCAGTTTGCCTGACGAAGCGCAAACGCCTTCGCTCGGAAAATTTGACATTAGCGATATGCCAATTATGACCATTGGTGTAACCTCCGATATTAAATCAACTGATTTTTATGATCTGGTAAAACAACGTGTTGAACCTTCTTTATCTCAAATCAAAGGAGTCGCGCAAGTATCTTTGCAAGGTGGTGAAGAGCGTGAAATTCGGATCAATGTAAACCCAGAAAAACTTAAAGCCTACAAACTCTCTATTCTTCAGGTAACCCAGGCCATTGCTAACGCCAACCTGGATTTTCCTACCGGAAAAATTAAAGACGATAACCAGCAGGTCATCATCAGGCTTGCCGGAAAATTCACCAGCCTTGACGAGATTAAAGAATTGATTGTTCTTGATAATGGCAATTCGCCTGTTCGATTGAAAAATATTGCCGAAGTACAAGATACGCAAAAGGAAAAGACGGTTATCAGCCGGATCAATGGCGTGAATTCCATTGGTATTACGATTAAAAAACAATCGGATGGAAATGCCGTGGAGATCAGCAAAAGCGTGAAAGCCAAGATTGCTGAATTGGAAAAAATCAATGCCTCTAAGAACCTGAAGTTTGTCATCGCCAACGATACTTCCGATTTTACATTGGAGGCCGCGGATGCGGTTACCCATGATTTGATTTTGGCGATCGTCTTGGTTGCAGCCGTCATGCTCTTGTTTTTGCACAGCTTGCGCAATGCGGTCATTGTAATGGTGGCCATTCCAGCCTCACTTATTTCGACCTTCATCGCTATGGCGTTGATGGGGTTTTCCCTTAACCTGATGTCATTGCTTGCGCTATCACTGGTGGTCGGCATTTTAGTGGATGACGCTATTGTGGTGTTGGAAAATATTTATCGCCACATGGAGATGGGCAAGAGTAAAGCCCAGGCCTCACTTGATGCGATCAAAGAAATTGGCTTTACGGTAATCTCGATCACTGCCGTTATCGTTGTGGTGTTCCTTCCTATCGCCATGGTGCAAGGTTTGATTTCTGATCTATTGCGTCAATTTTCGTTGGTCGTAGCCGTTGCCACGGTAATAAGTTTGTTTGTATCATTTACGTTGATCCCACTTTTAACATCCCGGTTTTCAAAACTGGAACACTTGATGGGAAAGAATTGGTTTGAGAAATTTATTCTTGGTTTTGAGAAAATGATTGACGCGTTTACTGAAGGGTTACAAAATATTTTAAAGTGGGCTTTTCGGAATAAGACCATCACCCTGGTAAGTGTGCTGATTATGTTTATCGGTTCATTTGCCCTGGTTGGCGCTGGTTTCATTGGATCGGAGTTTGTTAGTTCCGGTGATCGCGGTGAGTTCAACATCCAATTAGAACTGCCCAAGAATGCTTCTGTTGAAGAAACGAATCGCACCACTCAAAAAGTAGAATCCTATTTGCACGGAGTGTCTGAAGTCATTTCAGTGACGACCACAGTGGGTGCCACGAGTGGCTCACAAGGCGGCCAGTCAACGGCTTACAAGTCAGAGTTGAACGTGAGGTGATCCCCATTGAAATACGTAGCGTGAATACTGAAATCTTTGCCAACCGTACCCGTAACGAAATTGAGAAGCGTATACCCGGTGTAAAAGTTCGTGCCATTCCGGTAAGTATGACCGGCTCAGCCAACGCGGCACCAATCCAAATTGTTGTGGAGGGGCCAGACTTTGATCAGGTAACAAAATTTGCTGAAAAGGTAAAGAACGAGGCGCGGGCTGTCAACGGAATTTCGGACGCCAAACTTTCTGTTGAAGGCGGTAATCCCGAAATCAACGTAAAGGTCGATCGCGATAAAATGGCCACTCTTGGACTTTCAATTGATCAAGTCGGTGCCAATCTGCAAACAGCTTTCAATGGAACGGCCAGTCAGGATGTAAAATATCGTGCCGGTGACTTTGAATATGATATCAATGTGATACTCGATGCCTTTGATCGCCAAAATCAAAAAGACATTGCCAATCTATCGTTTATCAACAACAAAGGTGAATTGATCAAGCTGAGTCAGTTTGCAAAAATTGAGCAATCCTCAGGGCCTTCCATTCTGGAAAGAACCAACCGCATTACTTCGATAACCGTTCAGGCACAAGTAGTAGGGCGCCCATCAGGCACTGTTGGTGCTGAGATTCAAGGGCGCATGAAGAGCGTTAAAATCCCTGATGGCGTTAACATCGCTTACAAAGGCGACCTTGAAAGTCAGTCAGATGCATTTGGCAGTTTAGGATTTGCGCTTCTTACTTCCATTCTCTTAGTGTATTTGATCATGGTTGCTTTATATGACTCGTATGTTTATCCGCTTGTAGTGCTGTTTTCAATTCCTATGGCTGTGATTGGGGCGTTGTTAGCCTTGGCGTTGGCCAAACAAACGATGAATATCTTTTCTATACTCGGCATCATCATGCTCATCGGGTTGGTTGCCAAGAACGCCATTTTGGTGGTGGACTTTACAAACGACATGAAAAAATTAGGCAAGGACACCAAGACGGCTTTGCTGGAAGCAACGCGCATCCGCCTTCGTCCTATCCTGATGACCACTTTGGCCATGGTGATAGGCATGCTCCCCATCGCCTTGGCGAGTGGCGCAGGTTCAGAGTGGAAGAACGGATTGGCATGGACACTAATCGGTGGGTTGACCAGCTCAATGTTTTTAACACTCGTGGTGGTTCCCATCATCTATTATCTCTTTGACCGTGTGCTTGCCAAATTTGGTCTGGACAAAACAAGCGAGATAGTGCTGGTCGATACATTCGTTGAAGCTCCATCCGAATCAATTAAGCGGCATGCGAACGGTAAAGCTGCGAAGGAAAATTTTGAGGCATTCCAGCTGTAGTAGATTTTTAACTGTTAAAATATTTTAACTTGACTACCCCAATGACAGGCGACAATTATCAACGAATAAAAACAATAGCCCGCGATATGTTTTTGAAATATGGAATCAAGGGCGTTTCCGTTGACGGCATTTCAAATGCCCTTCATATATCTAAAAAGACTTTCTATAATTCCTATACGAACAAAAAGGAATTGCTATTGCAATTAACGGATGAGTTCCTGGCAGACTTGAAAACGGATTTGATAAGATTGAAGGAGCATTACCAAGGCCTCGATCTGTTTTTGTGGTCACAGTACTACTTCTTTATCTGGATCTCAAAATTTAGAGGAACCTTATTGACCGATCTTAAGACCCAACATACAATTGTCGCTAAGTACAATTCCTTTAAAAAGAGAATGTTGATTGTGCAACTAACAAATCTATTAGGTAGTGCCAAGCAAGCAAACCTTTTAAAGGAAAGGATTGACATCGTGTTGTTTTGTCAACTTCAGATTTGCAACATCGAAAAAATGTTTGAAGGGCGTTGGGATTATATGGAAGACCAAAGGAAAACAGAGTTGTTTGATCAACTTGTATCCTGCAATCTTCAAGGCATTTTAAATGAAGCTTATGCTGCACAATTTGAACTGGCAGACTTCAATCTAAAAATGGGCAGCCTTAAAAATTCTCGCCAAATCTTTAGTAATCAATTAAAATCAGAGGCTTACTAAGTTAATATCATGAAAAGTATATTTATACAGGTAGGAACTGATCTAACCGTTTTTTATAGTTAACTAACAGTATGAAACATACGCTTGTGTCTATGTTACTATTCTCATGTTCTATTACCCGGTCTTACAGCCAAAGCAAGCTTGAATTTGACGGGCAGCTTTCAGCTTATGTGAACTACAGCCCGGACAGCAAACTAGATGGTTTCATGGCGGCTCGGTACTTACCAAAGTTGGCGTATTCCATCAAGCTCGATACCACCCATATTCTTGACTTTGAAGCATCGGGAAACGTCTATAGCTCCGTGTCATTCCATCCTTTTGATTCTTCAAGTGCCACTTCAAGTTTTCAGGCTTATAGAATGTGGACACGTTTTAGTGGAAAACGATATGAAGTACGGATTGGCCTGCAAAAAATGGATTTTGGTTCGGCAACGTTAATGCGGCCATTGCAATGGTTTAACCAAGTAGACCCAAGAGATCCGTTAAAGTTAACAAATGGTGTGTATTCCGCATTGGGTAGATATTATTTTCTTAACAACGCAAATATTTGGCTTTGGTTATTGTACGGTAATCAGAAGCCGCGAGGGTTTGATGCCGCCAACACCTATCAATATAATCCTGAATATGGAGGAAGGGTTCAATATCCGGTACCGAGAGGCGAGGTGGCCATTTCCTATCACCACCGTACTGCCGACACCAGGGGGATAATAGGCGTTCCTCAGATCGCTGAAGTTCATGAAAACAGAATTGGACTTGATGGAAAATGGGATGTGAAAGTCGGGTTATGGTTTGAACTCTCTTACATTCACAAAGCCCTCCCGGTAAGCATACTCACCAATCAAACTTTATTTAATGTAGGAACTGACTATACTTTTGATATCGGCTCAGGCTTAAATGTTGTAATCGAGCATCTTGTTTTGGCCGATGATGCTACCCCTTTTGCGTTTAAAAATAATACCAATATCTCGGCCACAATGATTTCCTACCCTGTTGGGCTTTTTGACAATATAAGTGCCGTCTTCAATTACAATTGGAACGCTGAAAACACTTCGGTATTCTTAAACTTCAATCATCAATTCAAAAAAGTTACGGGGTATGTCATGGCCTACTATAACCCGACATCTTCTGCAACCCAAGAAGGTATTCAACAAAACAGTTTAGTCAATGCTTTTGCCGGACCCGGCATTCGTCTTATGGCCGTATTTAATCACTAGTAATAAAGAAACAATTCCCGTATGAAAGAAAATATCATCACCATCGAACATGTTACCAAACGCTACCCTGTCGGAGAGGGTGAGTTCACTGCGCTAAACGATGTCAACATTCAATTCCGAAAGGGAGAATTCGCAGGCATTGTAGGGCCAAGTGGTTCAGGGAAAACCACCTTGTTAAATATCATTGGTTCGCTTGACAGCCCTACGGAAGGAAAGGCCGTTGTGATGGGCAAAAATATTTCCGAATTGAACCATAAGGATTCTGCCCTTTTGCGGAATTTGCACCTGGGATTTATTTTTCAGGTATATAATCTTTTGCCGGTCTACACTGTTTTTGAAAATGTAGAGTTCGCCTTGTTGCTTCAAAACAAAACGGTGACGGAGCGAAAGAAGGCAGTGATGGAATCGCTCGAATGGGTAGGCCTGGGGAAGATGGCCAATAAAAAACCTTCGAAGCTTTCCGGAGGCGAAGGTCAGCGCGTAGCCATAGCCAGGGCGATGGTAAAGCGACCAGAAATTGTCTTGGCGGATGAACCAACTGCAAACCTGGATTCAGCTAATGCACACGCTATATTAAAAACGATGAAGACCTTAAACAAAGAGTTGAATACCACATTTCTCTTTTCGACACACGATGAAAAAGTAATGGGGTACCTGGAGCGCATGGTTCACCTCGAAGACGGAAAAGTAAAGCAGGACGAAATCATCGAGGCCAAAAAAACCGAATAATGAAATTATTATTTCATTTAGCATATAAGAATCTGGTGGGCGCAGGGTTACGCACCTGGCTTAATGTAGGAATTTTATCCTTCGTCTACATCATCATCGTTTTTTATAATGGATTTGTTGACGGACTAAGCCGGCAGGGAACCAGGAATTCAATTGAATGGGAAATTGGCAACGGTGAACTTTTAAATAATAAATACGATCCTTATAACGCATTCACTTTATTGGATGGGCATGGAATTTTGCCTGCTGATAAAGAGAAAAATTTAGTTCCGGTTTTAATCCGTCAGGCAACGATCTACCCACAGGGCAGGATGGTATCGATTTTAATAAAAGGAATAGAAACGAATCAAACGATTTTAAAAATTCCCACCCAACTCTTTACTTCCAGTACCGCAAAAATACCAGCACTCATTGGCAAGCAAATGGCGGCTTCAACTAACTTAAAAGCGGGTGATGAAATAATGCTACGCTGGAGGGATAAAAACGGAACTTTTGATGCAGCCAATATTACAATTGCTGGAATTTTTGATACACAAGTTGCGACCATTGACATCGGACAAATCTGGATTCCCATTAAGAAACTTCGGCAGATGACAGACCTTAATCAACATACCACTCTTTTTATTGCTGTAAATGATTACGTTAATGAAAATATATCAGGATGGAATTTTAAATCTCAATACGACCTATTATCAAATATCAGGGGCCTCATCCGAGTTGAAAAAGTAGGCGATTACATTATCTACCTTTTGTTGCTGGCCATTGCCATGCTGGCCATTTTTGACACACAGGTTCTTTCCATCTTCAGAAGGCAGCGTGAAATTGGAACCTACATCTCGCTCGGCATGACGCGCGCACAAGTGGCAAAATTATTTACTATTGAGGGTTGTATGTATAGTTTGTTTGCAACCGTTATCGGTGCCGTTTTCGGCACCCCTCTATTTATTTACTTCGCCCATGCGGGCATTGGGACGCCATCCATGCAAGGCTTAGCAATTCCCATAGCCAATATTGTATATCCGGTCTATGGCGTGGTGGCGATAGTCAGCACAATTGTTTTGGTTGTTGTTCCTGCAACCATTGTAAGTTTCTTGCCCGCAAGAAAGATTTCGCAAATGAACCCTGTCGATGCCCTTAAAGGAAAAGTACAATGAAGCTGGCATTTCAATTAGCATACAGAAATCTCATAGGCGCTGGATTGCGCACATGGTTAAATGTAGGCGTACTGGCTTTCACCTATCTACTCATCATTTTTTACAATGGCATGATCGATGGGTGGAATCAGGAGGCCAGACGTGACGGCATTGCGTGGGAGTATGGTTATGGTCAATTGTTAAACCAAAAGTTCGACCCGTATGATCCCTTTACTTTACAAGATGGGCATGGAATATTGCCAATCGAGAAAACTGAAAATTTAGTGCCCGTGCTGATTCAACAAGCCACCCTCTATCCACAGGGTCGCATGATTTCAGTTTTGGTGAAAGGCATTGAACCCAATCAGGTCGTAGTAAAGATCCCAACGAAATTGCTTAATGAAAGCGGTGCTAAAATTCCCGCCATTATTGGCAAGCGAATGGCAGCGTCTGCCAACTTAAAAGAAGGTGATGAAGTTTTGCTAAGATGGCGCGATAAAAATGGAACGTTTGACGCTGGCAATATAACGATCGCGGGAATTTTTGATTCGCAGGTTCCCACCATCGACAATGGGCAAATTTGGGTCTCTATAAAAAAACTTTGGACAATGACCGAACTGAGTCAGGAAGCAACCTTATTTATTGCCAATAAAGACTACGTGTATAAACAAAGGTCGGGTTGGTTTTTTAAATCACAGGATGACCTTTTGAAAAACCTGAATGATATTATTTCCATGAAAAAGGTGAGCGGCTCTTTCATGTATCTGTTGCTACTCGCCATTGCCATGCTGGCCATATTTGATACGCAAGTGCTATCCATTTTCAGGCGGCAACGCGAAATAGGAACGTATGTTTCTCTGGGCATGACCCGTCTTCAAGTTGTGCAGCTATTTACCGTTGAAGGCAGTATGTACAGTTTGTTCGCCACGTTTGTAGGCTCAATAGTTGGCATACCATTATTTATCTACATCGCTAAAACGGGAATAGGTCTTCCCTCCATGGAAGGAACGGGTGTTCCCATCGCTGATAAAATATATCCCGTCTATGGCCTAGGGCTGATCATAGGCACGCTTGCCTTGGTTGTTATTTCGGCAACAATCGTCAGCTTTTTGCCTGCAAGAAAAATTTCAAAAATGAACCCGGTCGATGCATTAAAAGGAAAAATACAATGATAAAGTTTTTATTTAAAGGTATCCTGCGGGATAAAAGCAGGAGTTTATCTCCGATCATCGTCATTACCATTGGCGTAGTGCTTACTGTTATGTTAAGCGGTTTGCTTAAAGGCATGCTGACGGATATGATCGATCAGAACGCCTGGTTTGAAACCGGGCACGTAAAAGTAATGAGCAGGGAATACGCTAAGAACAAAGATCAACTGCCAAATGACCTTGCCTTACTTGGGGTGGACACACTCATGCAATCCTTGCAAAAAGAATTTCCCTTTATGAATTGGGTAAAACGCATCCGCTTTGGCGGTTTGATTGATGTGCCAGATGCACAAGGTAATTCAAAGGGGCAAGGCCCGGCATCAGGCATGGCCATTGATTTGTTTTCACCCCACAGCGTGGAAGCGAGACGTTTAAATATTGCGAAATCGCTGGTAACTGGTTCTGTTCCATCCAAAAAGGGAGAATCCATAATCGGAAATGAATTTGCTGAAAAATTGCATTTGAAATTGGGAGACGAGATAACCTACATCGGCTCGACCATGAATGGTGAGATGAGTTTTAAAAACTTTAGGGTAAGCGGCACAATTCGCTTTGGCGTGGCCGCCATGGACAAAGGGGCAGTCATCATTGACATCACAGACGCACAGGAAATGCTCGACATGAGCGATGGTGCAGGGGAATTGCTTGGCTTTTTTAATTCGGGAATTTATAACGACAAAAAAGCACAGCTCGTGACTGAGGAATTCAATGAACACTACGTGCAAAGTGATGACAATTTCGCTCCGATTATGTTCCGGTTGAAAGAACAAAACAATTTATCAGGCTATCTTGATTTTGTGAATAGCATGTCAACCATCCTCGTTTCTATTTTTGTATTTGCCATGTCTATTGTATTATGGAATACAGGATTACTGGGAGGCTTGCGCAGGTATTATGAGTTTGGAATACGCCTTGCCCTTGGCGAGTCGAAGGGACACATCTACCGTTCCCTGATTCTCGAAGCTATCCTCATTGGCACAATTGGTTCGATTATCGGTTCGGTGATTGGTCTGGCCGGCACCTGGTATATGCAGGTTCATGGATTGGATTTAAGCGGTTTCCTAAAAAACGCAACCTCCATGATGATGCCCTCCATCTTGCGTTCTCAACTTTCACCTGAATTAATTTACATCGGATTTATTCCAGGACTGCTTGCTATGGTGCTGGGCAACATGCTCTCGGGCATTGGTATTTATAAAAGAGAGACAGCTACCCTATTTAAAGAACTTGAAGTTTAACAATTAAAACTAACAAAAAATGAAATTCACATTTATCCTTCTACTGATTTTGGGATTTTTGCTACAGGCCAACTATCCGGATCCAATAAGCGTCCTCACTAAAGTGGATGCCAATATGACATCTGGAACGAGGATTTCGGAATCCACCATGGTAATTCATGGCAAGCGCAATGACCGCGAAGTAACTTCGAAGGGATACACGCAAGGCAACGAAAAGGCATTTACAGAATACCTGTCTCCTGAAAGAGAGAAGGGAACGAAGATGTTGAAGCTAGAAAACCGCCTTTGGATATACTCCCCTTCAACAGATCGCACCATTCAACTTTCGGGGCACATGCTAAGGCAATCGGTGATGGGGTCTGACTTATCCTACGAGGATGTAATGGACACCCGAAAACTTGCCGAAGTGTACAACGCGAAAGTTACCGGAGAAGAGACCATTGACGGAAGAAAAGTCTGGGTGCTGAACCTGGTTGCAAAAGTGGAGGATGCCACCTACGATAAAAGAAAGCAATGGATTGATCAGGAGCGTTTTGTGGTTTTGAAAGAAGAATTGTTTGCCAAGAGTGGTCAGCTATTAAAAAAATTGGTTTCCAGTGATGTAGCGAGAATTGAAAATCGGTGGTACCCAAAGAAAACAAATTACAAAGACGTATTAAAAGATGGAAAGGGAACTGATTTTATAGTTTCAAGTATTCAATTTGATGCCGTCATTCCAGATTACGTTTTCAGTAAGGCATCGCTGAAAGAATGAACAACATACCTATTACCCCCAACACTCAACTTTAATAAGATGATTAAGAAAATAATTATATGGATTCTTGTCACCATTCTGCTCATTGTGGTAGGAGGTTATGCCTATTATCGACTTGCCATTTATCAACCTCCCGCCATCAGTGCTGAAGATCGATCAGAAATAAACCTAATGCCATTGCCGGCAAAGCTGAAATTGCACAGTGGCAAATTTGAGATCGCTGATGACCTCCATGTTTCGTTCAAAGCTTTCTCCAATGATCGGTTGAAGCGGGCGGCTGAAAGATTCATGGATCGCCTTTCATCCACCACCTCTATAAAATTCAAAAATGAACCGACTAGTGGAAATACAATCGTGATTGATTGCCTCAATGATTCTTCAAAACCGATTCAGCAAGTAAAAGAAGATGAATCATATTCTTTGAAAATTTCGGGCAGCGCAATTGTATTGAAATCGAATACACCTTATGGTGTATTGCGAGGACTGGAGACCCTCTTGCAACTAGTGAAAACCGATAATAGTCAAGCCTACTTTCCAACGGTTGAAATTGAAGACGCACCTCGGTTTGCCTGGCGCGGTATTATGATTGACGTGAGTAGACATTGGATGCCAAAAGAGGTTATCTACAGAAATCTCGATGCGATGGCGGCTGTCAAATTAAATGTACTGCACTTGCACCTCACCGATGATCAGGGATTTCGAATTGAAAGTAAAGTCTTCCCCAAACTTCATGAATTGGGTTCAGACGGAAAATATTATACACAGGAAGAAATGCGGAACATTATTCAATATGCTGCCGACAGAGGAATTCGGATAGTTCCCGAATTTGATCTCCCTGGCCACACGAAAAGTTGGCAGGTGGGCTATCCGGAATTATCGAGTACAGCGGGACCATTTATGCTCAAGTCCACCGATGGCAATTTATTTTCAGTGCCCCTGGATCCAACAAATGAATCAGTTTACAGTTTTGTAGACAAGTTTGTCGGAGAAATGTCGGATCTGTTTCCAGATGCCTATCTGCATATTGGCGGTGATGAGGTCAATCCAAAATCGTGGAACGAAAGCAAAAAAATTCAAGCCTACCGAAAAGCCAAAGACTTGCGGAATGCACATGATCTGCAAGCCTACTTCAATTATCGAATGAATGCGATTTTGAAAACACATGGCAAAGCCATGATTGGCTGGGAGGAAATAATTCATCCTGATTTGAACAAAGATGTCATTATCCAATCGTGGAAGAGTCAACGAACTCTTTTCGAGGGGGTGCAAAAAGGCGGCAACGCAATTTTATCAGCAGGCTATTACCTCGATCATAAATTACACGCGGGAAAGCATTATCAGGTTGATCCATTGATCTTGCCCGGTGCGGTTGACATCCAACCCGACACCACACATTGGAAACTGTTCAGTACAAAAATGGAGCTCCCCGGAAATACAACCGAGAGCCAACTCGTGCTCTTTGACAAAGACCCGCAAAATGTTTTCGGCTACTTTATGCTGTTGGATCAACTCACCTCTTTTAAAAAGGGAACGCTGATAAATGGTGACCTTAAAATGAAAATAAATACACCCGTGGGTGAATTGGAATACTCGGCTAAAATTATCAACGATTCGATCAACGGCAATCTTGCTTTTGGATTGTTGAAGTTTGCTTCTTATGGTCATCAAACGGGGGGATCGGACAGGTCTGGCCTGCCTTTGCCGAAAGTAGAAGTAATGAAGCCATTGACGGAAGATGAAAAACAACGCATTCTGGGTGGCGAAGCTGCCATGTGGAGTGAAGTAGTGTCGCCAGAAAATATAGATTCAAGACTATGGCCTCGCTCTGCAGCTATCGCAGAAAAATTCTGGTCTCCGGCCACGGTCACCACCGATGAAGAAGATATGTATAGAAGATTGGGGTTCATTTCTGATCACTTAACAAGGCAGGGGGCAATCCACGATGCACAATATGAGGTATTGATCAGGCGGCTTATTCCGAATGATGGATTTCCTTTCTTAAAAACATTAATCGATGCACTCGAAGAGGTGAAGTACTACAATAGGTTAAGCACATTACTGAATGGCAAACCACAATACTTGCCGGATCTCCCGCTGGATGGTGTTGCGGATGCAGCGAAACCGGAAAGCATGATTGCCCGCAGCTTTAATAAAATGGTAGACGCCTATTTCGCTGATCCCAAACATGAAGCCAACAAACCTGCAATTGTAAAACAATTAAGTAATTGGAGATCAAATCATGAGAGCCTCAAACCTTTCTTTGAATCCGCTGAAAAATTGAAACAAGTAGAGAAAATATCCAAGGTATTTTCTTCGATTTCGGCACAAGCCCTCGCTGTGATGAACGGAGAAAAAATTCCAGAAACCGAAAAAGAGAAAATCAACGCAAACCTATCATACCTTGAAAACGGTGAGAATGGTGTTTTAATAGCGGTGACACCTGGGCTCAGAAGGATTTTATTGCCCAATAATTGACGGCAGTAATTTAACGATCAAACTACTTTAATTTCTATTCAACAAATCAAGACACTAAGCCCTTTAGAAAGCCTGTGTGAAATCAGGAAAACTTGGCGTTTCTAAAGGCATTATTTATCTTAAAACCAATTTATGCGCAGCAACGCCTACGAACTTTTGATAACCATGTGTTCGGATTACCGACAGGAAGTAAATTTAGTTTTTTCCATTTCTTCTGCAAGGATTGATTTAGCATTTAAGGTAGGATATGGGGCAAAAAAAAATAATACCACTACCCTACTTCACAACATTTCGTTTTCTGGTTTTGGGAGATCCTAAATTGCTTTGCGTTCAAGGCTAATTTGGACTCCTGTGATTTATCTATTCGTTTTCCGCTGAGCACTTCCATCGGGGACAGACCTCCAAGCACGTGATGGGGCCGGTTGTTAAAATCTTTTATAGCCATGGCAATAAAAACCAGCAGCTCTTTGTAATCGCTGATTTTCTGATTGTAAAGGAACCGATATTTCAATTGCTTATTAGCGGCCTCGATCATTGAGTTACTATACTCGATATCCAATTGGGCAACGAGATGTTTTATCCTCGGGGATTCACTTTCCGATACCCATTTTATTGCCTCTCCATAATTCTCTGACCCATCATCGGTCATTAAAACACGATCATCAATTTTCGCTGGCAACAGGTATTCCTCCTTTACTTGGAGTAAATTTTGCAAGGTATAAATGGCCTTTCTCGACTGCGATACGATATGCCCTAAAATGGCCCTCGAATAGTTATCCTGGATCAGATAGATATAACTCTTTTGCCGATCTTCCGTTTTGAATTCGGTCAAGTCTGCATGCAGTATTTTAAAAGGTGCATCAGCCCGGATCCCAACCGCATGGTTTTTCCTACGGCTAGGTACTGGATTTCTTCTCAGGTTTAGCAAAGCCACATATTTATATAACGTACTGAGGTTCATGTGAACGGCACGGTCTTTTATCATTTGATGATAAAGGGAAGAGATTGGCCAGAACTGGTACCTCGGATCTTGGCAGTATTTTTTGATAACGGACACCTCACTCATTAATAACTGGGACGGATGTTTAATCCGGCAAAGGTTAAACGAAGAAGTTGCACACTTAAGTTTTGATTTGAGCCTGGAGTAATATTGAAAGCTCAGGTTCAAATAACGTAATGCTGGCTTTACACCAATGAGAGCGGCTGTTTTTTGAATAGCCTCGAAAACAACACGTTTTACATTCAGCCTGCCGATTCGGAGAGCGGAAGAATTCATTTCCAGAAACCGCTTTATAGCAACCACTTTTAACAACCCCTTATTAAAGGAAAGAAGTCTCTTATTCTGGGCGACCAATTTTAAGGTTTGGAATTGCTCCTCGTTCTGCTTGAACCAGTCATACCCGAAGGCGTTGTGTATCTCGCGGTGCTGCCAATCGAACCGGGT
>DAHVFH010000193.1 GCA_027317105.1 Cytophagales bacterium | reverse complement strand
GCAGATTTTCTTTCCGGTGTGGAAATATGCTTTTGCGTACGCTTAGGGAAATCGGGCAAGCTAAAAAACAGTCGTTGGAAATTCACAAGGCCATTGCCGATGTGTGCATCTTTTGATGAAACATCGAATGCGATTTCGAGCGATTTGTTCTTCTTGTAAAATTGACTCAGAAATTCGATGAAATACAACGCGTCAGTTTCGTTGAAGGTGCGATGTTTGAAATCCTTAAAGCGTTTTAGATCATTGGATTTATGGTTCAACAGGAAATCATGCGGTGCATTGTCCATGCGGACTAAGAAATCTTTTGATTTATTGATAATGGTTGCCCGCTGTCCCCACGCCATTACCGCTGCCAATAGTCCCGCAATTTCGATGTCCTGTCTTTTCTTGAATTGATGCGGGATAATAATCGGATCAAGGTCAATAAATTCAGGTCGGTTGAATTGATCGACTTTTTCATCGAGGAAATCTTTTAAATCGGCAAGATATTTTTCTTTTGTGTTCCCCAATGGGATTGGATTATTTGGGTCAACGGAACTATTTGGTAATACAGAGTTCCTTGAACTGTTTACAACTCATCATTTTTCTAAAAATTTTGCTTCCACTCTTCGGTTGACAGCACGAGCTTCTTCCGATTTGGAGGGAACCAATGGCTTGCGTTTGCCAAAGCCTATTGTTTTTATTCGGTTTACGGCAATGCCATTTTGCACTAAATAGCGCCCCACACTTCTTGCCCGATTCATGGAGAGATTATAGTTATACAAATTATCTCCTTTGTCATCGGTGTGTCCACTGAGCTCTATTCGCCATTTCGGATTTTTCTGCATCACCGAAAGCAGTAGACTAAGTTCTTGATTCGATAACGGCATGAGTTCATAACTATTGAACGGAAAATAAATATGCTTTAAAACATAAACTTCGTTAGGTTTTGCATCGGGGTGTTTAGCCAAGTCATTTGTATCGGGCTCAGGTGTTCCCATCGGAACTACGGAAACGTCATCGATATAAAAATACGCAGCACTGTTTAACTTTTGCTCATTCGCTTGAGAAAAGTCCAGATAGAATTTCTTTATCTCCTCATTGTCGGAAAAGTTTCCTATGCTAATGTATTTCTCGCCACCATTTGCTTTGTATTCAAAATAGACACGATTCCACAAAGCCGTTTTTTTGCTGTAAACGGAGTCTAGAATATGCGTGAAGGAGGGTTTCACGGCCCATATCCGATCATGGGGCACAAGTTGCATCGAGTCAGAAAGCAAAACACCAATACGGTCTATGCTATATTTTGAATATACGGAAAGACGAAAAAAAAATTCTACGCCATAAGTTCTTCCCGCAGTTAAGGAATCTGTCAATTTAGCCTGAAGGTATTCGCGGTAATTGTTGTTATTGAGCCAGACATAAATTCCAGAATAGCCATACCCTTTGTGCGCATGCGATACGCCTGCCCAATTGTGTGGCACACCGGCATCACCAAAACTACACCGATTAAATAAATCGGGCGTACCCTTTGTAGGTGAATTCCATCCAGGCGCAAAATTCCGATTAGAGCCAGCGGGATTAAAAGACCCAGGACATTGAAAGTATTGCTCAAAACTAGGGTTGGGTACCAAGTTTTGTGCAACGTTTGGTTGAACACACGCTAGTATTAGAAAGATACACCCAATCTTCATGAAGCCTATTTATAATAAATCAATTCAATATCAAATTTTGGATCGGGTGCCCCCAGTTTATCGTAAGCAGATCGAGAGATTTTAATGATCGAACCATCATCGCTAGCGGGCGACCCAATCACCCGAACAAATATTTCGCGATTGGTTTCATCGCTCCGCACTTTCAGGATCGTGCCCATTTTTACGGTTTTATGAAGGGCTAAATATTTGCGGTTGCCTTCTGTACCTTCCATTAATCCGGCCTTTCCCTTTTCATGGATTTCTTCTGTGCCGATAACCCCTTCTGAAATTTTAATTTCTTGATTTGTAATCTTGGAAGGGCTTACCTTTTCCGTTGGCGCGTTATTAGGCTGCGGTTTTTCTGGGATGCTCATGGGCGGCAGT
>DAHVFH010000192.1 GCA_027317105.1 Cytophagales bacterium | reverse complement strand
AACAGGATGCCCCCGTGATTCAAAGGGCGGTTGCTCATTGGCTATTCATGCGGAGCAAAATGCAATTCTCTATGCGGTGAAGAATAAAACCTCAGTGGATGGCGCTACGTTGTATGTCACCCTCTCGCCCTGCTTGGCTTGTTCAAGGATTATCTTTAGCACAGGAATCCTTCGTGTCATCTATTTTAACTCTTATGCAGAGTACAAAGGCATAGCCATCGATGAAGGCGTAGAATTCCTTAGAACTTTTGGTGTAGAGTGCAATAAATATGAGGGGAAGCTCGACAACGTCACCCACATGATTTGAAATTACCGGGAGGCCAGCGCTTTTTCGATGTCCCCTACAAATTTGGCCGTTACACCTTTCGTCTTTTTAGCGAGCTCAGACTTGAAAACCATCAATGCTTTTTCAGCCATTTTAAACAAACCGGCTGGGTTCTTATCGTGGCGATAGCTGCCGAGACACCAAACAATATCCGACTGGAGAGCGGGCTCCATGTTCAGTGTTTTTAGTTTCTCAAGAATGGTTTCGGTCACTTTGAGAATGCTTACTGGAGCGGTTGCTTTAACCTTTTTTTTGCTGGGAGCTTCTGCTACTTTTGCTGTTGCCTTTGCCATAAATCTTTTGTTTTTTTTTGCAAAGATACGGTCTATCGGGTGGGCATCAAAAAAGGAAAGGGCATTTTCTATGCAACCGTTGTCTATGATATTTGTTTGCAATAGGTTGAATGTTGGTTCTCATTCATTATTCGCTGGTATGGTATCTTTTAAAAAGTTATTTTTGATTTTTCGATATTGGATCATAATTCTTAATTAGAAGGTGAAAAGTGAATTTTTAGGATTTCTAAGCCCCCATCCTGAGGAGCGCAAACAAGTGGCGCTCATGCTGGCCACAGGCTTCTTCTTTGGTACCTTCATCGCTACTTTTCAAGTAACGGCTGAGTCGCTTTTCCTTAATAAAATGAGTGACCATATTACTGAAGCCTTTTTGGCCTCGGGCATTCTGGGGATAGCGTCCACTTTTGTCTTCTCGTATTTTCAAAGGAGGATAAAATTTATCACGCTCACGCTATCCAGTATTGCGGTAATTGTTGTCATCACCTCGTTGGTTTATTATTATTACCGATTTGGAGAGTTGGCGAATCAAAATAATATTTTGTTCTTATTGTATTGCCTAACCGGCCCGGTTACAGCCATTTTGTTATTGTGTTACTGGGGTATATTTGGAAGACTTTTTAATTTCAAACAATCCAAGCGGATTATTGGCTGGATTGATACGGGTTCGCTAATTGCCATTATCCTTGCCAATTTCTTTATTCCCCTTTCTTCGTTTTTATTTAATAATACAGCAGATTATTTGATTGTCTGCAACCTGAGTATTGTTGCCTCCCTCGTTTTTGTCATTATTATAGCAACGAAATTTAAGCTCACCAAAAATGACCCAAGGGAGCTTGATGAATCGGTGAAACGCGAGACCGGATACGGAAGAATGTTTAAAGATAAATACATTGTCCTGTTGGCATGGTTTCTTATTATTTCGATGGTCACCTTTGTTTTCAACCAATATTCCTTTCAGACATTGCTCAACCAGCAATACCCGGTTCAACGGGATCTGACCAATTTCTTGGCGTATTTTAATGGAACCATTTATTTGCTGAGCTTGGTCATGCAGACTTTTGTGAATGATAAGATATTGTCTACCTATGGTATGCGGGTTTCACTTTTTATTTTGCCAATCGTCACTTCGATATTGGCATTTTTTTCTTTGGTCACGGGCACTTTCTTTGGTTATTCGTTTGAAACCAGTTCAGCTGCTTTTATCGTCTTCTTTTTGTTTATTGCTTTGACACGGCTATTCAATGGCATGCTCCGCGATTCATTGGAAAATCCTGTGTATAAATTATTGTTCATTCCCTTGGACAGCCAATCTCGCTTTGGCATTCAAGCAAATATTGAGGGCACCATAAGCGAGGTAGGGCGATTAATTGCGGGCCTTCTTGTCTTTGTTTTTGGACTCTTGGCTATTTTCAAGATAATTTGGATCCCACCTATCATTATTGGACTTGGGGTAGTGTATATCGTGGTGGCGCGCAACCTTTACAACGGATATAAAAATAAAATTCGTTCTAAGCTTGAAAGCGCTGAGTTTCATTCAGATAAGTTGGAAGTAGGTTTCGCTCAGATCACGTCCAACCTGGAAAGACAGCTAACTGACAGCCAAACCTCCAAAGCCATCTTTTCTTTTAAGCTTTTAGAAAAATTGAACCCTTCGAGAGTGGGTACTTGGGTAAACGCATTGGTTAGAAATGAGCAAGAAGAGGCGCAAGACTACGCCCAGCGAAGAATGAACGAAATGAAAGGACTTTCCGTTTCCGAAAACTATGTGATCCGCATAGATAGAAACCGAGTGAGTAGTGAAGGGAAAAACATTTTGTCCACCCAAGACATTGACCAAATCCTTAGCAGTGGAGGCGAGATTACAAGATTCCGAATTCAGAAGCTTACCCGTTCAGCGAAAGTGGGCGATCGCCAGTATGCAGCCGAGTTGTTGCTTCATTCCTCGTCTGAGGAAAATCTTTCCTTTTTAGTAGAGTTAATAAACGATCCAGAAGCTAAGGTTCGTAAAATTGCCTTAGCGACCGCGGCCAAACGATTTAATGGCGAAGTTATCAATGCAGTTATTGACAATCTGAATAATCCTTTATTTTCTAATCTGGCGATGAACGCGTTGGTATTAATGGGCGGCCAGGCATTGAATTATCTTGACAGTGGTTTTTTCCGGTCTGGCCAAAATACGCTAACGATGATCCGTATTATCCAGGTGCTGGGTAGAGTTGGTGGGCAACGCGCTAAAGAATTATTGTGGAATAAGATAGACTATCCCGACAAGGAAATTGTATCGAAAGTTTTGTTGGCCTTGGGTGATTGTGGTTTCAAAGCAGGGATTGCACAGATTACGCGGATAAAGTACGCTATTGAGACAGATATCGCTGACATTGCTTGGAATTTGAATGCCATACGGGAATTAGGAGAAGATGAAAAAAGTGCTCAGGTCAAACTTTCCTTGCGGCAGGAAATCATTCACGATATTGAGCACATTTACATGTTGCTTGCCATGTTGTACGATACCCGTTCAATACAATTGGTAAAGGAAAATATAGAGAGCGGCACATCAGAAGGTGCAACCTATGCGGTAGAATTATTGGATGTCTTTCTTTCAGAGCAATTGAAGGTAAAGGTTATCCCTGTGCTGGATGACATTAGTGATAATGAAAAAATCAGCCGATTAGAAGTATTTTATCCTCGCCTAAACCTTGACCAAAGGTTAGTGCTTAAATTTTTGATCAACCGCGATTTTGCCCAAACCAATCGATGGACAAAGGCAACCGTTATCCACCAGATTGGCGAACAACGAATTTCTGACTTTTCGCTAGATTTAATAGCTCAACTCTTTAATCCAGATAGGCTTATTCGCGAAGTATCCGGTTGGGCGCTATACCAAATCGATCCTGAATTGTATAAGGAGAATTCAGAAAGATTGAATAAAGATTATAAACGCTGGATGGACAGGGCTATATTGAAGGGAAATAAAGATGATAAGCTAATGCTGTACGAAAGGGCTTCTTTCTTTCAACGCATAAGCGTTTTTGATGGTATCCCAGGGTTGATCCTTTCCTATCTTGCTGATATTGCCAGGGAACAGCGATTAAAACCTGACGAGTTTTTGTCTGTTGATGAACGGTTGAATAATGAATTCTACATTATTTACCGCGGTTCTGTTCAGTATTATGAAAAGAGCCGGTATGTGCGCGATTTTTCTGACGGTCAGTTTGTCGGTGAGATGCTCTCCGCCTCAGGCTTTATTAACTCCAATTTATTGGTGGCTAAAAAAGAAACTACATTGCTTAAGATTAACAAGGATCAGTTTTATGAATTGCTTTCGGATAATGTGAAGCTAACCGATAAATTTTTGCAGTTTATTTGATTTTCACTAAATTTCAAGGTTTTTTACTAAGTTTAAGTTGTAGTCGAATGATTTTTTAAACTCTAGCGTATAACATTTCTGTTCATTTTAGATCTAGTATTTTTTAGATAATGTAATTAAGAGGATGCTCAATTCACCTGTCAGGGTTGGCGTGTTGGATGAATCTGATCCGGAAACTATACTTTCGGAAGACAGGATCGGTGTGAATCCATTTCCTGGGCTTCGACCGTTTACCATGGAAGAGTGTTATCTTTTCTTTGGGCGGGAGACGCCTGTGGATGACATTCTATTAAAACTTTCTAAAAATCGGTCGGTAGCAGTATTGGGGTACTCAGGTAGCGGGAAATCAAGTTTGATGATCTGCGGTTTGATGCCCATTTTATATGGTGGTTTCATGACCGAAAAGGGGCCTTTTTGGAGCATTGCCACTTCTCGTCCCGGGAGTTCACCAATTAGCAACCTTACCGAATCTATTCTTAACGTACTCGTTGAATCCATGCGGATAGAAGATGCTGACAGACATATTCATCGCGCCATTATCAATTCTGTTTTGCGAAGTGGCCCTGATGGCCTGGTGGAGATTGCGAAGTACATGCAGAAAGACGAAAACGAAAATGTTTTTTTCTTGATCGATCAGTTCGAAGAGCTCTTTCGGTTTTCGCATGGGGGATCCGAAGAAGCCGTCAATGAATCCACTGCTTATGTGAACTTGATACTTAATGCGGTTAACCAAAAAAAGGTACCGGTTTACATCGCGCTGAGTATGCGGGCGGACTTCATCGGGGATAGCTCAGACTTTCATGGGCTGAGCGAAATGATCAATGCCAGCAATTATCTCGTGCCCCAAATGACGCGCGAACAAAAACGCTTGGCAATTGAAGGGCCGGTAACCGTTAGCGGAGGTAAAATTTCATCCCGGTTACTCAAACGGCTGCTGAATGACCTAGGCGACAATCAGGATCAGTTGCCCATCCTTCAACATGCCATGATGCGGACCTGGGACTACTGGGTTGCCAATCACGATCAGGGAGAACCCCTTGATTTAAGACATTACAATTCCATTGGAAAAATCGCGCAGGCGCTTTCTTTGCATGCCAACGAAATATTTGAAGAATTAACCACCCGGCAAAAAGAAATTGCTGAGATTCTGTTTAAGGCGCTTACTGAAAAAAGCCAAGATAATCAGGGCATGCGAAGGCCAACCAAAGTTGGTATAGTAGCGGAACTGGCCGATGCACAAGAAAACGAGGTTATTGACGTTATAGAAAACTTCAGAAAGCCAGGTCGGTCATTTCTTATGCCAGGCGTTCATGTTCAACTTAATGCAGATAGTGTTATAGAACTTTCTCATGAGAGTTTGATGCGCATCTGGACAAGGCTTTCGGCATGGGTAGATGAGGAGTCGGAGTCAGCGTTGATGTACAAGCATGTGTCGGATGCAGCTGCGATGTACCAAATCGGGCGTACCAGTTTGTGGCGACCACCCGATTTGCAATTGGCACTTAATTGGCAAAAAAAGCAACGCCCTACACGCGCTTGGGCACAACGGTATGACGTTGCCTTCGAGCGGGCGATTGTGTTCCTTGACACGAGTAGAATCACCTACGAGGCCGAGTTAAAAAATCAAGAAATGCTGCAGCGCAGAATGTTGCGCAGGGCAAGGGTAACCAACATCATTCTGGCTGTTTTTCTTCTGGTGGCGATTGCCTTTTTCTTTTTTGGACTTATCCAAACGATCGAGGCTGATAAAAACTTTCTTGCAGCAAATGCCCAGCGGGAAGTGGCAGAGAAGGCAAGCCTTGAAGCAAACCGACAACGATCTCTTGTAGAAAATCAGTACAAAGAGATTGCAAAAAAACAAACTGAAATTGAAAAGCAGCGAGACTTACTTTTGTCACAATCACAAGAATTAAAAGTCCAATTCAAGAAAGCAGACAGTCTACGATCTGTAGCGGAAATAAATTTGAAAGAAGCAAAGGTGCAACGAGACAGTGCGCGGTTTCAACGTCAAAAGGCCGAAGTATTATTCGAAAAGACAAAAATACTTTATAACGAGTCCAATGCACGGTTGATGCGTTCGATTGCTCAATCATTGGAAGCTAAATCAGAAGGCATTGATGACAAGGAGTTAGCTGGAAACACAGCCATGCAAGGTTTTTTGTTCCACACCAAGTATGGTGGTAGAAAATATGATCCTTATGTTTTCCGTGGTTTATATTATGCCTTAACTAAATTATACAGCACCAACTACAATGCGATAAAAATACCTGGAAATTACAGGAATAAAATGTTTGCCCTTGCCGTTTCGCAAACCTCCACTAGCTTTTATACTACAGGCAATGATGGGCGGATCTTTACTGGAGATTACATTACCCAGAAAGCAGATAAATTAATTGATGAAAAGAATTTTCCCAATCGTGTTCTCGCGTTGAGTACGGATGAAAGATATTTGGTCAATGGGAGCGATTCGAGTTACCTTGAAATTTTCGATTTAGAGAATGCAAAAAGGACAATTGCTGAAGGACACCAAGGGTTGATAACGGATATTAAATTTTTGCCCGACAATTCAGGGTTTATTTCTGCTTCCAATGATCGCACACTTCGATTGACCAACACCGCAACGGGAAAAAGCAAAATGATTTTGTCTTTACCCTTTGATGTGAAATCCATCGACATCAACCCGAATGGTAGATCGCTGGTGGCAGGGTCACCTTCCGGTAAATTGATTCTGGTTGACCTGGAAAATTATTCATATAATGTACTTATTGATGAAGGCCCTAACCGGATCCTTTCGGTTGCTTTTCATCCCTCCAGGCCCATTGTGGCTTATGGTGTGGAGTGGGTGAATGATAAAAAGGGTACAGTAAAATTACTCGATGTGAATGCCAAAAATGTGATGAAAGAGCTGGGTGGCCATAAAGCAGGTATTTCAGATTTGGAATTTAGCCCTGATGGACTTTTGCTTGCCAGTGCAGGCTTGGACCGCAAAGTGCAGATGTGGGTGGTTGATCATGAAGAGGATTTACCAATCGTGATGGACAATAACAACGGGTATGTGTGGAGCATTGCCTTCGCAAAAGGATCCGATTATCTGTTAGCTTCTTGCAACAATGGAGAAATACGAATTTGGCCTACCGACCCCAAAATGTTGGCCGAAAAAATTTGCCCTAAACTTAGCAGAAACATGACACCGGAAGAATGGAGGCTCTATGTTGGCAACAACGTGCCGTATGAATCTACTTGCAAAAGTTTACTTATAAAAGATTTCTGATGGGCAGGAGTGTGCTGTTATTCATCGTTGGGGCAAGTCTAATTTTCAATGGTCAACTCTGGGCTCAAAAGGAAAATTGTGAAGAAACCTTGAATTTAGCTGCGGCAGAGTTTGATGCCGGGCGATTTGTTGGGCTTCCAAGTATTCTTGGTGAGTGTTTAAAGAATGGGTTTTCTCAGGAACAAAAGGTTCGAGCCTATTTATTGCTTACCCAAGCCTATCTCATTTTAGATGATCCTGCTTCAGCAGAGAACAGTTACCTTCAATTGTTGAAAGCCGATCCGGAGTATATCGCCAATCCAACGCGCGATCCTATTGATGTTTATTATTTAAGTAAAAAATTTACTTCCACACCAATTTTCACACCCCATTTAATGGGGGGCATGAATACATCCCTGCCAAGGGATATTTATAACATCAACACGGGAAGCGTACCCAATTCCATATCCTCAAAAAAAGTATTTAAGCTGGGTTATCAGATTGGCGTTGGCATCGATTTGAACCTTAGCAGCAATTGGAGTTTATGTTCAGGGATTTTGTATTCGGCAAAATCTTTCAAAAACGTCCTTGATCAACAGAACTATCGTTACGAATTATCAATAACAGAAAAAGAAAGCTGGTTTGATATTCCACTATACTTAAAATACCAGGTTGACTCTGGCAAGATTCGGCCCTTTGGGTATGCAGGGCTTGCTATGAATTTATTAGTGAATACTAATTTGACATTGAGTGGGACTCACCAAGTCGACTACATGGCTGCTTCAGGAGCAAATCCTGAAAATCTTGGGCATCCCCAACCTTACCAAGGTCCAGTCAATCCTATTAATTATAAAAGAAATTTCCTAAATCGTTCATTGGTATTTGGCGGTGGCGTAAAATACAAATGGGGTAAGGACTTTATTTATGTGGATTTGCGCTACATGGCAGGGATGACCAATTTGGCGAAAAATAGCTACACTACATCCAACGGACAATTTGATCCGCTGCTGGCACAGTATGGTTATAGTTCTAATTTTTTCAGGTTAGACAACCTCTCGATTTCCTTTGGCTATGTCAGGCCGCTTTACAATCCTCGGAAAAAGAAAAAGGTTATTTCCGGGTTGCTCGAAAAACTAAGATTTAAAAGAACCAAAAAATGATCCGGAGTTTTTTCTTTCTTTTTTTAACAATGCTTTTCGCTTGCGATACTGCGCAGAACATTAAGAACCCAACGCAGAGCTATTTTCTAAAATATTTTGGCGATGAAGGCAACCAAACAGCGAGGGATCTTATCGTCAACAGTGATGGTACATTTTATATTTTGGGGAACTCCACCCAGACAAGTTCATCCAATACCAAAGTATATATTGCACACGTGGATGCTTTGGGTAATGTAATAAAGCAGATAACATATGGAGCGCTTTCTATGGATGCGAAGGATTTTGAGATCGCAGGGGGAAATTTGGTTATTGTGGCGAATCGCCAATCCATGGCTAAGGATGTGTTACTAAGTAGGTATACGTTGGGTCTCGATGTCGTGGATAGTGTGGCCTTGTCAGCAGGGCCAAGTTCCTTTGCAAATTCTTTGACTGCATTGAGTGATGGGGGATTTATTATTGAGGGTTATCAGGGTGATACGAGTGTGCAATCTACTGAAATGCATTTGAGGGTAAGCAGCACATTGACAGACTATGCAACAACCGTGACTACAGGTTGGGGAAACACGAATTCTATTGGAACAATTGCTGTGGGTGTAAAGACCATCCAGCAAAATCCAAACACATTTTATATGTTCGGATACACAAACGCTAATTATTCAGGTTTGAGCGGCACCATCAATAAACGATTTTGGACGTATCCAATCCCTTACAACGGATCGGGGGTAGGCAATTCAGACGACCCCTCTTTCTTGAGTGCAGGAGGAGCCGATGATAAAATACTTACCGATGCCATCAAAGTAAAGGTGGGTGGATACTTGCTTGTTGGTATCTCGAACTCTGGAACAGACGGCAACTTAAAGGCCTCTATCACTAGCAGCACTGATACTGCTTTCAATTTTCAACCTACGGGGGTTTTTCAGGATAAAATTCTTTTGACGAATCTTGGGCAAGGAAGTCCTTATGCCACAGCCTTCTCCTCTACCTCCTATAATTTTATATTGGTGAACACCTATAAAACATCATCCTCAAAAAGTGATATCCTTCTAATGAAGGTAGATAATGCATTAGTCCCGCAATGGGGCAATCCGGTCCAATTTGGTGGTAGTGGCGAAGATACAGCCGCAGCCGTGGCCGAATTGCCTGATGGGCATATTATGGTTCTGGGAACGATGCAATTAGGAAATCCGCCAGAGCAAAAAAAAATTGTGCTGATGAAATTGAATGCCAATGGGCAATTGAGCGATTGAGGATTACAATGACATTTTAACAGGTTACTTTAGAGACGAAATAAATATTTAGATTTGATAGATTTTACCGCACTTATGCCTAAGCCGTTTGCCTATTCTCTTTCCCATCCATTCTGCGTAGAGAAAAACCCTGCAACCTATGGCTGAGATATCTACCGCAAACACTACTTCGTCCTTCCCGGGCAAGGTTGCCGCTCGCTTTTCATTGCTTAAGATACTCCTTCCCTTTTTTTTGGTGGTTGGCCTATGTGCTGACCTTCAGGCACAGACGTGGACTGGGGCAATAGGCGATTTTGATTGGACAACAGGTGGAAACTGGGACACAGGTACACAACCAGTGGCAACTGGTTCAAATGTAACGATCCCCTATGATGTAATTTCTCCAATTATCAACGTTCCTACTATAAGTTTTAACAGTCTTACTGTAAATGGAAATAGTATACTTTCCTCGGCCACTGGCTCAGAAACGATAACAGTTACGGGTAGTTTATCGATTGCCTCTGGTAAAACATTTCAGGTAGGCAATGGGGTGGCAACGATGTTCAATTCCTTTACCCTGTCCACGACCGGTTCGGGCACCATTGCAGGAACTTTTACTTTGAATGCTGGCGCGTCAGGCGGCACTTTTACAAATGACGGTGACCTCGCACTTGAAACTTTAGGTATTATCAAAGATGATGGAACAAATGCTAACAACTTTATACAAAGCTCATCGGCCACACTTAGAATAGGTTCGGCCAATGGAATTACTTCCTCAGGGCTTTTGGGTAATATTCAAGTTACAGGAACAAGAACGTATAGTATAAGTGCAAATTATATATATAATGGTAGCGGAAACCAAAACGTAGGCAATGGATTGCCTGCTACGGTGGCCAGCCTCACCATTGCCAACACCGGTGGCGTGGGTACAAATACGGTGACCCTTGGTGCTAATATTTCAATAACCAATGCGCTCACGGTGAGCAGTGGGATTTTTTCATTGGCAGCAAATAATGTGACCAGCACCGGTTCGGTGACCATGACGGGCACTTCCATTACTGGCACAGGCACCTTGACCCTCGCTGGCGACATCACTACAAATGCAAGTGCTTCATCGGCCATCATTAGTGCGCCTTTGGCGTTGGGCGCGGCTACCCGTACCTTTAATGTGAATGACGGGGCAGCAGACCCTGACCTGACCATTTCATCGGTTATCAGCGGAGCCGCTGGAATCATTAAGGCCGGATCAGGATCTTATCTGCCATCCAATTCAAATTCCTATACAGGCACAACCACCATCAATGCGGGCACGCTTCGGCTGGGGGCGGCAGGCGGTGGCACAAATACGCCATTGGGCGTAGTAGGATCAGGGACTTCGGTAGCATCATTGGCTACACTTGATCTTAATGGATTTACCCTGGGGGCAGCAGAGCCTTTGACATTGAATGGAACGGGTATTGCATCCGGTGGGGCACTTACTAACAGTTCAGCCACCAACGTTTCTTACAGTGGGCTAATAACGCTTGGCAGTTCCTCAACTATTTCCAGCAATGCGGGGACTATAGCAATTACCAATGCGGGAACAATCACAGGTGCTTTTGGGCTTACGTTAGATGGTACATCCGGGGGCAGTATCATTAGTGTCATTGGAACGGGTGCTGGCACGGTTACAAAAAATGGAAGTGGCACTTGGACACTGGCAGGATCAAACACTTTCTCAGGAGGCACTATTTTAAATGCTGGCGTTTTGAACATCAATAACGCCAGTGCTTTGGGTGCGTCAAGTGGAACGTTTACCATCAATGGTGGCACCTTTGATAATACTTCAGCAGGTGCTATTACAACGCTAAATTATCCGCTAGCTTGGAATGGTGACTTCACTTTCACGGGAACTCAAAATTTGAATTTAGGTACGGGCAATGTTTCGCTCAGTGCCAATCGGCAGGTTTCAGTATCGGCAGGCACACTAACGATTGGGGGGGCAATTTCAGCGTCAAGCTTCAGTTTAGCAAAGGCAGGTGCGGGCTCCTTGCTGTTCGGTGCAAACCCGGTTACGCTTAATGGACTTTCTGTTAATGCCGGTGTACTTACTGCGCCAACTGCCAACCTTAACCTGGCCGGCAATTTTGTTAACAGCGGGACATTCAACCACAATGGGGGTACGGTAAATTTCAACGGAAGTACAGCCCAGAGCGCGGCTGGGGTAAACTACAATATCGTTACCATGTCTGGAGCAGGGCAAAAGAATGCAACAGGCCCTTTCAATGTGGCAGGCACGCTTACGAACTCCTCCGTTTTTGATATGGCATCCTACACCCTTTCAGTTATTGGGGCAATAACTAATAGTGGCACGATCCGGTTTGCGGGAGCATCGAATGGATTTGCTATTTCATCAGGAGCGGTTGAATACTATGGTGCCGCTCAAACAGTTGGCTCGGGATTGTATCAGGACATGATCATTAATCAATCAGCCGGGGACGCGATGTTGGGTGGAGCCGTTACAACAAATGGGGTATTGACCATGAGCAATGGAAACCTGAATGTGGGTGCATCGATTTTTACGTTTGGATCTGCAGGGTCAATCACTGGGAATAGCCCAACAAAATTTATTATCGCCAGTGGAGGAGGAGAGGTCAGAAAAACGTACTCGGCCCTTGGGGCTTTTACTTTTCCAATCGGAGATAATACGGGGATATCGGAGTATTCACCAATTACCGTAAATGTGACGGCAGGTGGTGGCCTCCCTGCCTATGTGGGGGTTTCCGTAGCGAATGCAAAACATCCCAACAATTCAAGCGCAACTAATTTCTTGAGCCGCTATTGGAATGTAAACACAACCATCACCGGCTGTGTGGCTAACGTTAGCACTACATACCCCAATGCAAGCATTAACGGAACCGAAACTAGTATTTCAGCGGGTCAGTTGCGGGGTTTATTTAATCAGACCACAAATCCTTGGATTAAGTTTGGGGCACTTGGTGGAAACACACTGAATGCGAACGTTGCAACGATCAATACAGGTCAAACTTCTGTATTCACTGGGATAACAGGACTTAACCCATCGGTTAGTATTGCTGGCGGTGGGGTAACGGTTTGTAAAGGCACCACGGTTTCCTTAACAGCTTCAGGAACCGGGGATCCGGCATTTTTATATTCATGGCTTCCTGCCGCAGGGTTAAGCTCTGCAGCAATCGCAAACCCTACAGCCACGCCAAATACCACAACTACCTATACCGTAACAGCAACGGATGGCAATGGGATTACTGCCACAAACAATACGACCATTACAGTGAACCCCGCACCGACCCTTACCAGTGCATCTCAATCCGTTGCGGTTTGTGCCGGTTCCGGTGCAATAATTAATTTGGCGGGATTAGTTCCAAGCAGTACCGCTACCGTTAATTATACAATCAATGGTATTGCCCAAACGGCAGTTACAGGGGTGGTTGCCTCAGCTGGGGGTGCAGCGAGCTTCACCACCCCAATATTGACAGGTGCCGAAAACGGCCAGGTTTTACAAGTCACTGGGCTCACCATCACAAGTTCCACCCCCAACTGTACACAGGCATTTTCGCAGAGCCTAACTTTGACGGTAAATTCCCCGCCCGCGATAACCACCCAGCCTGTGAGCCAGACTGTATGTTTGGGCAGCGGGGTTACGTTCAGTGTGGTGGCCACGGGCACAGCTCTCACCTATCAATGGCGCAAGGGCGGGACACCTATTGGCGGAGCTTCATCAAGTACTTATAGTATCTTGAATACCGTTCCCGGGGATGCGGGCAACTACGATGTTGTTGTTAGTGGCACCTGTGCGCCCACTGTCACGAGCACCCCTGTTGCTTCCTTAGTATTAAATACACCACCGCAAATAATTGCCTCACCGGCAAACAGTGCAATATGCGAGAATGCAAACACCACCTTTATTGTAGATGCGGGAACAACTACTAGCCCATTATATCAGTGGTATGTAAGTACGGACGGGGGCTCCACCTATTCACCGCTTTCAAATGGCGCCCCCTATTCAGGGGTTACCACTAACACACTATCATTAACAAGTGCGGGCACTGCCCTAAATGGTTATCGGTATGAGGCAATAATATCGTCCGGTGTTTCTTGTTCCCCCCCGGTAACGACCGGATCGGCCTTGTTGACCGTCAATAAACTACCCAACGTGGTGGCTACGCCCGCGTCCCAGACAATCTGTAGTGGCAGCCCATCAGGCATTGCGTTAAGCACGTCAAATGGGGTGGGTGGTGTTGGGTATAGTTGGACGGTTGTTCAGAGTAACGTGAGCGGTGCAGGCTCGGGTACTGGTTCCAATATTGCACAAACTTTAACGGCAACTACTGCCTCAGCCGGGACGGCAACCTATACTGTTATCCCGACCGCGGCAGGTTGCCCTGGTGCCTCAATAAACGTTGTGATTACGGTAAACCCCACGCCAGTATTGAGCAGCACCTTAAGCCCAGCCGCGATCTGTAGCGGGACGGCCTTTGGTTATACGCCCACCAGTGCCACGGGAGGGGCCACGTTTGGGTGGAGCCGGGCGTTGGTGGCGGGGAT
>DAHVFH010000170.1 GCA_027317105.1 Cytophagales bacterium | reverse complement strand
TTCTAAAGTTGCTTCCGTTTCTTCCTTGGCCACCTCATACAACGATGTGGGCCTTACTTCTGCTACCCAATATTACTATGTGTTGGTTCCTTTTGGCTATGATGGGTCAAATGCCGCTACCTATAATTACAACACCACTTCGCCTAAAACAACAAACTCCTTTACGTTTTATGCACCTCCAAGCGGTCAGCCTACGCCCTTATCTGCTTCTGGGGTAAGCCCATCACAGATCAACCTTACCTGGGCTTCAGTTACAGCCACAGGTTTTTTGATTTATCGCAAAGCTGGATCAACTGCTCCCAATGTTTCCGCTATTGCCAATGGAATAGCTCCCCCATCTCCTTTGGGTGATGGAAGTACATTGATCAATAATGCGGCTGGAGGAGCAACCACGTATAACAATACTGTAGGATTATCTGCCGCAACTCAGTACAGCTATACGATTGTTCCGTATGGATATGATGGCGCCAATGCAGAAACCTACAATTATTTGATTGCCTCAGCACCGACAGCCAATGCATTCACTTATTCCAATCCCGCTAGTGGCCAGCCAACCAGCTTCAGTGCTAGCGCAACTGGTTCTAATTCAATAAACCTAACATGGTCATCGGGTGTGACATGCTCTGGCTTTTTGCTCTACCGATTATCTGGTAATACGGCAGTAAACCTGACTGGCTTGAACAGCGGCAGCGCAGCACCTGTCACCTTGGGCGATGGCAGTATCTTGGTTACAACAGTCGGCAGCGGAGCGACTTCTTTCAGTAATAATTCGGGCTTGTCGAGCAGCACCAAGTACCAATATAAGTTAGTGCCGTTTACATGGGATGGAATAAATGCAGGGACATATAATTTTTTGACATCTGGTGCGAAATCATCTAACGCTACCACCTTTGATAACAACTCAACAATAACTTTTAACGTAGGAACTGCTACGTCATCTATTTACTATATCAATTTTCCAGTTGCAGGGGGAGGTGGCGCTGGTCCCGCTGATTACACCCAACTGGATAATACCATCCCTAATTGTGTTAGATTGGGTCAATTTACTATTACAGATTCGGGTGGAGATGGCCTACCCACCACGTTGTCCTCTGTTAGCTTTAGTTTGGCGAACAGTGGGGATGTTGTAGAGATTGCCATATTCAACAGTGGGAATACCAATCTGGGAGGAGCGAATAACCCACCCGGTACAATCAGTTTCAACAGTGGACTCTCAAGTATATCAGCATCGGATGGGAGTACCGATACGTTTGAAATTTGGGCTACATTTAAAAACACGGTTACTGATCAGGATGTGCTTCAACTCACCATAACTTCTGCTACGGTCTCTGCTTCAGGATCAGGGTTGGCGTCATTTGCGTCCACAACTGGGACTGTTAAAAACAAAATTCAAGTAGTAGCCACTCAGCTTACAGTTTCCACTGCGGCTTCAAGTGTAAATGTGAATTCTAATTTTGGAGCTGTTACAGTCTCCGCTGTGGACGCACTGAACAATATTCAGCGGGGAAGAACCGATGCTATTGCGCTAACCATTTCTTCTGGTACGGGAACATTGACCACCGTTCCGGTCGGAAATCAGAATTTGGTAAATGGAACAATCTCATGGTCATCGGCTTCAATCAACAATGCAGGGTCGAAAACCATCCGTGCGGCAAAAACTCCCATCACCCCTAATCCCCTTACGGCTGCAACGACCAATGTAACGATAAACAGTCCCGGTGTAACGGTTACCCCTGGAACAGTGAACCAAATGTGTTATAGTGGTGATTATCAAACGATCTCAGCCATCACCATTACCGAATCGGATCCTAGTGATTTTGCCGTGGGTAGCAACGTAACATTTTCAATGGTCTTGCCCACGGGTTTTTTGTTCAACAATACAATAACCACTGCACCAACCATATCAGGAATACCAGGGCCAAGTACTGATCTCAGTGCTATGTCTGCATTGTCCTACACGCCGGACAAAACAACGGTATCTTTCACCTACACAGTAGGGGCCACGGCCTACAAAGATCAAATTGTTATCAACGGACTTCAGGTGAATTATGTAGGCACAACTAATGTGGCATCAGCTAACTTGGTTAGGTTAGGTGGTACAGCGGTTCAGCAAGGTAATGCCACTACGGACGCGAAAGTGTTTTGCACTCTGTCTTCTCAGAATTCATCTACAACGGTAAGTTTTACCGTGCAGACTGTTCCTGGGCAACCTTCGGTTAATCCAACGGATACGCGTTTTCAAGTTGGGATTAATAGTGTACAACTTTTAGGAAACCCTCAGAGTCCCTCGAATGGGGTTTTTAGTGGTCCAGGTGTATCTCCTAATGCCACTTATGGTTATATTTTTTCACCTTCATCAGTTGGAGTAAGTACTGGTAATCAAATTGTATACACTTACCAAGAAACTTCAGGCCAACATTGTAATGTAACAGCAACCAAATCCTTTGACGTCTATGCATCTGTAATTCAAGGAATACAGACTAAATACTGTACCAATGCTGCCCCATCGCCTCCTCTTAATGTTCTACAGGCTGACGTTGACAATCAATTTTCACCTGCTGGGTCAAATTCTTACTATGACTTGGTGTATTTGTATTCATTTGGCAATTCTTCATCGAGTTCACCAGGCCCTCTTTATCTCGGACTTTACCCTACCACCAATTACTATTATAACTATACATATACGTATAACCTTTTAGGTACTACTACTGCTGCAATGACAGTTGTTAATACCTACACTTATACCTATGCGTATACGCTTGGATATTACGTTAGTTATACTTACACCAGTACTCCTACTGTGAATTATGCCGCACAGGGTACAATAAACTCGTTCGACCCTTCTCAATCTTATTATAGAAATTACTATTCTTCAGGTGTCTATGTATATTACCGTGCTAAAAACAATTCAACCTTTGCTATTTCGTTGGGTGGAAATCAATTTGTCTCGTTGATACCACCCCCCAATGTGATATTTACTATGCCAAAAAAAGTATTCTGTGATTATGATAACCAAGTAACTTTAGTATCAACTTCTGCACCCGTATTTTCAGCAGTTAGCCCTACGCCTTCGAATCCTTCAACGGATAAATTTACCGGGGCAGTGGGTATTGGAACTGCCTTAGGGAATCCATCTCCTAATAATTGGACTTTTGATCCAACACTAATTGGCACCAAATCGGCTCAAATTGCAATTACTTACCAATATCAAGACCCAACAACTTTGTGCTCAGATACAGCACAGCAAATTGTTCAAATTAACCCGAAGCCAATAGCGGTGCCTTTAACTAACATAAAGGTAGCTGGTGTTCAAGCCGTTAATTTGTATTCTTGCCAAAACCTGCCGTTATCCCCAACCACAGGAAAGTTTGACGCTACTCCGATTTCATCGCCAGTAACAACCTATAAATGGTATTCAGATGCTGGACTAACAACTCAAGCGGGTGTTGCCGGAAATACTTTTGTGCCTCCTGTTGATATTGCAACAATAGGACCTACAAATTACTACGTAACCCAATCTGTACTTGGTTGCGAAAGCGTTGGGGTAACAATAACAACGAACATTACAACTCCAGTGAGCATCATTGGTGGAACCCCGGGAGCAATTTGCTCTTCATCGGAGTTTGATATTTCAACCCTAGGTTCAATAGGCGGGCTAATTTCTGGGGGAGTCACTACTGGTACATGGAGTGGAAATGGAAATTTTGTAGATGCAAGTCAAAATCCTTCAACCTCCTCATCCACGGCAAAATTCTATACGCCTACATCTACCGAACTTTCCAACGGGTCGGCAGTGATTACGCTCACCTCTGATACACCCAGTGCCCCAAATGCATGTCCTTCTGTACTGCGGAACTACACGATCCCAATCAGTACGGCAATTACCGTAAACCCTATTGCACCTATCACGGTTTGCCCGGGGCAATCGACAAATCCAATTGTCATTTCGACAATCATAAACGGTGCCGGAGTTTCGCAGGCTACGTGGTCATCCAGCTTGGCCCAAGGAAAATTTCAAGACGTATCAGGTTTGCAAACTGCAGCCAAACCTTTTGCGATATCCGCCACATCAGGAAATCCGGTTCAGGTTGTGTATATCCCTTCAAGTTCTGAAATAAGTTCAGGCTCAAACATTATCCTTAGTGATGTAACGGTTACCTCTAATGCAGCGGGGGCCTGCAGTGCGGCCAGTCAAACGGTTGCTCTTACGCTGAATGCCGCACCAAAAGTTTCCGTTGGTGTTGATCAGATTATTTGTGCTGATCAGCCGGTGGTTCTTTCTGGTGGTCAGTTTAGCGGTTCCGCTTCGTCTGCCAGTTGGACGACTTCAGGAACGGGATCCTTTTCAGTTTACTCCATTTCCACAAACCCAGTTAATACCACATATACTTTAACATCTACTGAGCTACAGAATCAGAGCCAGCAGTTGCTCACTTTTACATTAACAACGAATGACCCGGATGGTACAGGGCCAACCGGTCCTTGTGTGCCGGATGCAAAAACCGTAAATGTAACCGTCAACCCAATTCCTCAAAGCCCCATTATCAATTTACCCACCTATCCGAGTCAACAACCAGCCTTTTGCGTTAATGATGCATTAGTAAGTAATCTTTCAGCGTCAGGTGCTTCGGGCAACACCATAAATTGGTATTCCAATGCTGCGGCTAGCGGTGCTCCATTAGTTTCTGGCACATTAAATACGGGGGCTTATGTTAACAATGCATTTTCAGGAACAACTTCCTTTTACGCCACACAAAAAACTTCTGCAGGTTGCGAGAGTAAGGGACAAATCCCTAACTCAAGTCCAGCTAAATTTGATCTGGTGATTAACCCTAATCCCACCTTAAGTTTTAGCGCAAGAGGCCAAAACAATAACCTTACCGGCCTTTGCCTTGGAGACTCCACGGTATTGGATGCAAGCAGTTCAACAATTCCTTCTCCTGGAACGATCAAATCCTATACCTGGGATTTTTTAGATGGAACGCCTCCGGTTGTAAAGACCACGCCAATGGTGACCAAATATTTTGCGTTAGGTAACTATAACGTGCAATTGACGGCCACATCCGACAAACTTTGTAAGAGTGTGACAAATGCCAGTTCGCTTTCGTCCATCAGTTCTTATTTGCCCACTAACTCACCTTTGGTCATCGGTCCTTACCCTGTAGCAAACTTTACTGCACTTGGCCAATGCCTGGGCAATGCTACGCAGTTTACCGCTCTTGATTTAAGCAACCCTTCGGCTACAACTTCGGGGGCCATCTATAATTGGGATTTTCGAGATGGCTCAACCTCAAGCAAGCAGAATCCAACTCATCCGTTCTTAAACGTACTTAACGATAGCGTGAAATTGACGATTACCTCAAACCGTGGATGCGTTAATTCCATCGTTAAACCTTTTTATATCTTACCGTCCATTAACTTCACTGCCGCAAACAGCTATTTCTACAATGAGAGCTTTGAAGATAATACCAATGCTCCGCTTAATGGCGGGTGGTCAGCTCAAGGATTTGTCGTAAATAGTAGTGGTTTCTCTAAACCGAGTTGGAACCTCCAATCGCCAAATACATCAAATGCCGTTATTAATGGTGCTTCGAAGGGCAGCCAAGCATGGGTAGCTGGGTTAATCCCGACAAACAATAATACCTACTACCTCAGCGATAAATCAGCCCTTAATAGTCCCTGCTTTGACTTATCAGGCTTAACTAAACCTGTTATTAATTTTGACTTTATAAGCAATACCTGGAAACAAAATGATGGGGTATATTTGGAGTACTCTACGGACAATGGACAAAATTGGTCTGTACTTGGCTCCCTTAGCCAGGGGCTAAATTGGTACAACGATAACTTTATTATTGGATTGCAAACAACTCCGGTGCTTGTGGGTAGTCCAGTCGGTCAATCGATAAACCAACAAGGTTGGGATGGCAATTCCAGGTCATGGGTCACCGGTGCTTTTTCATTGGCCAATATAGGTTCAGGAATCAGGTTGCGTTTTGTTTTTGGATCAAATAAAAGCACTGATCCATCAGGCACGTTATATAATGGGTTTGGTTTGGACAATGTATTTATTCAAAACGGCAATCGCACTATTCTGGCCGAGAATTTTACGAATGAAGCGGCCAGCGGAGCAGCATCTAACGACACCAATTTTATAAACTTTGAAAGTTTGGCTTTGCCGCAGTCACTGGTAAAAATCCAGTACCACACTAACTTTGGAGGCGCAGATCCAAGCTATGCCTTGAATCCATCAGATCCCCTTGCAAGGGCTTCATTTTACGGAATTACATCTTCCTTTAAGGGATTCATGGACGGGGCAGATGGCACCAAATCATCAACTGCGAAAAATAATTTTAATGGTAGCATTGCGCCAAGTCAAAACGCTAACCCAAGTAATTCCGAAAATTTTTTTAATACGCGGGCACTTGTTCCATCCCCATTGTTAATTTCACTTTCTACTTCGGCTACTGCAACGGAAGTTACGATTGATGCAACCTTGAATACATTGTCAATTGCCTTGCCACCAGGCACTGGTAACTCAAATCGTTATCTGGTGCAGATGGCCATCGTTGAGAATGTGGGGGGGCAGAATATTTTAAGGAAACTTTTGCCCGATGCCAGTGGTACTCCTTTAACTGCTTTAGCTGCTAATTCCTCACAGACAATAACTTATAAGTGGCAGTCAAGCAGCCCAATTAACCCTGCGAATTTGGCAGCAATTTGTTTTGTGCAAGACCAGACTAACCAAGATGTTCTGCAGGCTGCATCGGTAGTACTTCCTACCACCAATGTGATCACCGCAATTGAGCCCATTAGCTCCGAAAACGTAAAAATTTACCCCAATCCGTCAGACAAAGAGTTTACCATTACCTTGCCTTCGCCAGCTACCCAAACCACCTCTATCCAAATCGCCAACCAAGTTGGTCAGTTTGTCGATCTAGGTGTCTTTAACGAAGGGGAGCAGACGAAAACGATAAGTACCCAGTCTTTAACTGCAGGGGTTTATATTTTGATGCTGGGCAACAATGGAGGTGCGGTGCGAACAAAGATTGTGGTTGTTCATAAATAGTTAAAATCTTAACTGCTTTATTCCCTAATTATGAAACAAAAGACATTTTCCTTTATGGAAAAGTGCCTTTTGTTTTTCAAAATATGTTTTTTATCTTCAAACCTTACTAATTGTCCATCTAATAGTTTTATAAAAGCCAGGACATAAATTAACTATGGCATTAGATATTTTCCTCAAAGCAGATACCTGGCTCGCTCTTCTCACGCTGTGCTTTCTTGAGATTGTTCTGGGTATTGATAATATTATTTTTATTTCGATCGTTTCCAACAAACTTCCTGAAGAGCAGCGAAGGCAAGCAAGGAATACGGGGCTTTTTTTGGCCATGTTTGTTCGCATAGGCTTTCTTCTCGCCATCACCTGGATTATCGGTTTCAAACAACCCTTATTTTCGGTTTCCGACATTTTGCCCAATGCACTTATCCAATTTCTTGGGTTTCATGGAGATCACATGTTCAGCGGCAGGGATCTGATCCTCGGTTTTGGCGGGCTCTTCCTGATTGCGAAAAGCACCATGGAAATCAACCATGAAATGGAAGGGGAAGGTGACCATGAAAAGGGAGGTAAAAAATCGAAGGTGCCCACTATAGCTGGCACCATTGTACAAATTATTATCCTCGACATTATTTTCTCCTTCGATTCCATACTCACGGCAGTAGGTGTTGTCGACAAGGATAAGGTCATCATTATGATCTTGGCGGTAATCGTTTCGATTGGGGTGATGATGTTTTTTTCGGGGGCGATAAGCAAGTTTATTCAACAGCATCCCTCCATGGAGGTTCTGGCGCTTGGCTTTTTGATCCTTATCGGTTTCATGTTATTCTTAGAAGCCTTAGAAGTAGTGGTGCCGAAGGGCTATATTTATTTTGCGGTCGCTTTTTCTTTGCTTATTGAATTTTTCAACATTCGGGTACTCAAAAAGCGAAAGGCTGACCCTGTAAAGTTGCACAAACCATTTAATAATGAGGACATTGCACAGGCAGTTGGGCAGGCTGAAGAACCTGTTTATTCTAACGACCCAAGTTACCCGATTGGCAAATTTGAAGGGAGAGATTCTTATTCAGATGTGGAAGTAAAGCCGCTCATTGCCCGTATTGAACGACTCCCTGCAAAAATAGAAGCCGCTGTGAATGATCTCAGCGATGAAGAGCTCGATACGGCCTATCGGGAAGGCGGATGGACATTGCGGCAAGTGGTTCACCACCTTGCTGACAGTCACATGAATGCATACATTAGAATGAAGTGGATGCTAACTGAAAATAACACGGTGATTAAGGCTTATGATCAAAACCTGTGGGCCCAAACTCCTGACGCCAGTTTTCCCGTGACCGATTCGATTAACTTGCTTTATTCCTTGCATAGCAAATGGACGAATCTGATGAAGGAAGTGAAGCCGGAAGAGCTCGAAAAAGAATTCATTCATCCCGAAACCCATAAACATGTTTCCCTTGGCAAGTTGATAGCCACCTATGCCTGGCATGGTGATCACCATTTGGCGCATATCAATGCTTTAAAAAAAAGGATGGGTTGGTGATTTTGCTTCCTTACCTATTTTTATTAATACGTTTTATCTGGATAACAGTTAACCATTGACTGAAAACAAAATCATGCTCGGCCATCTTCAAACAATCTATCCTACGCTTTTTAGAAAAGTCTCTCTACGAGATTATGAGCGCGAGCGGATTACCACCCCAGATAATGATTTCCTTGATCTGGATTGGCTTAAGCAGAACTCAAAGAAAGTCGTTATTATTTCGCACGGCTTGGAAGGAAACACACATCGTGCCTATGTGAAGGGAATGGCGAAGGCCTTTTATAACGATGGCTATGATGTGCTCGCCTGGAATTTTCGAGGTTGTGGTGGGGGGATGAACAAGGCGCTTCGGTTTTATCATAGCGGAGCTACCGATGACCTTTCCACAGTGGTTGATCATGCTATCCATTTAGGTTATGAAACGATTTTATTAATTGGATTCAGCCTGGGTGGCAATCTATCTCTTAAATATGGGGGAGAAAGAGCGTTGAATTCCAAAATAAAAGGGATAATTGCTTTTTCTGTACCCATGCATCTATACTCGTGCAGTTTGCAATTATCAAAACCTTCCAATTGGATTTATGCCAATCGCTTTCTAAAAAGTTTGAAAAATAAAATAACCGAAAAATCGAAAGTGATGCCGGAGCTAATGCGGACCGCACTTAGGGAGATAAAAACGCTTCAACAATTTGATGATGCCTTCACTGGGCCATTGCATGGATTCAAGGATGCGATTGATTATTATCAAAAGTGTAGTGCGCTATTTTTTTTGGAAGGCATTAAAATACCGACTTTGATTGTGAATGCACAGAACGACCCCTTCCTAAGTGTGGAATGTTTTCCTGCAAGCATTAAAAATAATCGGATAAAATTTAAGTTCCCCAAAACAGGCGGCCATGTGGGATTCTTTCGATTTCTTGGAAATGGATTATATTCGAGCGAATCTTGGGCACTTGAGTTTGCCCGAACAATACGAAAATGATTGAACGGTATTCTATTGGAGTTGCCTCCAAACAGTTGGCAGAACGTTTTGGCGTAGAAGAGCCAACGGCTTATCAGGCGCGCTATAATGCCGCTCCGTCTCAAATCCTTCCTGTGGTCACGCAAGGAATACCTCGTGGCTTTTCCTATTTTTATTGGGGCCAGCCACCCGGGTGGACAAAAAACAAAACGCTTGCTGAAAAAATTATCAATGTGCGGGCTGAGCATATTTTTGAAAAGCCGGTGCTTAAAAAGAATTTGATGAGCCATCGGTGCCTTGTTCCATCGGATGGTTTTTATACCTGGAAAAAGGTTGGAAAAAAAACCTTGATTCCTTGGCGATTTACGTTAAAAGAGAAAGACGTTTATAGTATGGCTGGGTTATGGGAAGAGTACGAAGATGAAGACGGCAATGCTTTTCATACGTTCACGATCCTGACGACTACAGCTAATAGCTTTGTGTCTACAGTAAGTGAGCGGATGCCCGTGATATTTGACAAAGCGCAGGAAGAAACTTGGCTCAACAAGAATGCCGAAGAATCAACGCTTTTGGATTTATTGGTAGCTATCCCTGCTGATGGTATGGACGGCTTTTCCGTTTCGCCACAGCTCAACACACTCTCCTTTGATAGGCCTTCCTTAATACTTCCAGTGCCATCGGCCGATCAGTATGGAAATTTGACCTTGTTTGATTAAGGTTCTACCAATCTGGTTTGCCCTTGTCTTTTGGTTTGGTGGCTTTCCGTTTGTTTTGTTGAAGGTATTGCACTTCTTGATTTTTCATCGCTTCCAAAATCATCTTCGCTTTATCAGGGCTGATTTTCATGTCCTTCAATTTATCCGCTAAAGAGGGATCTGGTTTTTCTTTATTCTCGTCTTTTTTCTGGTCGTCCTTTTTGTCTTTTTGCTGCTGTTCTTTATCCTTCTTTTCTTTTTCCTTATCCTTTTGCTCCTTGTCTTTTTGGTCTTTGTCTTTCTTATCTTTTTGATCCTTTTTGTCTTTATCTTGATCTTTTTTGTCTTTCTGATCCTGCTTATCTTTTTGATCTTTTTGTTGATCCTTTTTATCCTTCTGGTCTTTTTTATCGTCTTTTTTCTGATCGTCTTTCTTGTCGTCCTTTTTATCCTTATCGTTTTTGTCTTTATTTTTCTGATCCTGTTTCTTTTTCTCCTCCAGCTTTTTCTTCACCATCTCGTAGTTGTAGCGGGCTTGCTCATTACTCGGTTCTGCCTTCATGGCTTGCTTAAAGTAGTTCAGCGCTTCTTCAAATTTTCCTTGTCGGTTGGCGACCACGCCCATTTGCAGGTTAGCCCACGATTTTATTTTCGCATCGAGGCTCCCGGACAACGGCTGGTATCGGGGCAAAGCGCTGGCGGTATCGTTTACATTAAAGTAGGCGTTCGCCAGGTTCATGGCCACTTCTTCCTCGTCCACATGGAGGGAGTCAATCAGCAGCTTGTATTTCGCGATGGCCGTTTTCATGTCGCCAGCGAGGTAGGCTTTTTTTGCCTCTGCTTTTATCGCGTTGATTTTACTCACTTTTGATGGGTCAACGGAAAGGAGCAGAGCAAAAAGAAAAATACACAACAGCTTCATATCGTTACGGTTTTTACATCAATCAATAGGTCCAAAATTAGCAATGCTAACCCAGCCAGTAAAAAAAAGTAGTACCGATTGGCCGAAACGTCAACCATACGGGCATCGCGAAGCTCACCTTCAATTTTTCCGATGGTGTTGATCAGTCTGGATACGTCATTTCGGCTTTCATTGATTTCAAAATATTGTCCATCCGTCTTGCTTGCCAGCGATTTCAATTCGGAAGAATTCAATTTGGTGATTACCGCATTGCCCCGGGAATCCGTTTTGTATCCGCGACCCGACATAATCTGGCTTCCCTTTTCCGTGCCTACTCCAAGGGTAAACAATTTAATTCCCTTATCTTCGATCTCTTTGTCTATTTCAGTAGTCTGTTCCCCAAAATCTTCGCCATCGCTGATCAATATGATCACTTTCGACTTCTGTTGGGTGCTGGGTCCTTCCTGATCTTCCAATTTACTCAAGGCCATGCGGAGGGGAGGCCCAAAGTCAGTGCCACTGGAAGGCACTAATCCACTGTTCATTGTCTCTATAAACAGATTAAGGGCATTCTGATCGTACGTGAGCGGGCATTGCATGAACGCTTCAGATGAGAAAATGATGATGCCGAGTCGATCGGAACTGAACGCCTCTACAATGCGCTTCATTTCGTATTTTACTTTTTCTAACCGCGTGGGCTGGATATCGAAGGCATCCATCGACTTGGAGAGATCCACGCAGATCATGATGTCTTTGCCAATGGATTTGATTTCTTTTTTAGAGTCACCAAACGAGGGGCCGAGAAAGGAGATAAGTAATAGGGCAAAGAAGGCTGTGCGCAGGATGAGTTTGAAGATAAGGGTATAAAAAGGGGTGTTCAGTATTCGGCTTATGCGAAAGATGCGATAAACGAATGCACCATACAGGATGCAAAAAGCGATTACAAATATTACCTGGGTCCAACCCCATTCACGAAACCAAACCACGCTATTGAATTTTAGTGCAAGTTAAGGATTTGTAGGGTGTTTAGGCAACCCAACAGGTTGTTGATTCAATATTTTTATCAGATGGCTGCTAGGGAACCCAACATCTTCAAAATAGCATTAACTATGTTCAAGGAAACACTTCTTCCAAATTTATGGTTAACCCAGGCAAGGTTATTGGAGAGATACAATCTGTACGGATATAGGGTTTTAAAATGCCTTCGTATTTGCCTTTGGCATTTAGAGTGTAAACCAAAAGTGTTTGCTCTTGTGGGTGTACTACCCAATATTCTTTTACACCGGCTTCTTCGTAGACATCAAACTTTTCACGAAGATCCTTAGAAGAAGTGTGCTGTGAAAGTATTTCGATAATCCAGTCGGGGGCTCCTAGGCAGCCACGTTCATCAATCTTGGTAGGATCGCACACTACACAAAGATCGGGTTGTACAACGGTGTAGATATCGTTGTCAGTAGTCTTCTTTGGGGATTGGGGCAATCGCACATCAAACGGGGCTGAGAATAGTTGGCATCGTTTATGTTCAAGGAAATTTCCGATTTTAAGGAATAGCTTCCCCGATATTTTTTGATGCGTACTACTCGGTGCCGGAGACATTTTGTAAATCTTCCCGCGAATTAACTCTGCCATTTCTGTCCACTGCCAGGTGAGGTAATCAGAATAGGTGTGCGTGCCGGAAAGATCGGGTTCTTCGATTTTCATGTCAACAAATTTAAAGAGGTCAATCCAAATAGTAAAGTTGAAAGACAGGCTAAGAGAAAGTATTACTTCTTATAACTGATCATTATTCCTGCACGGCTCTTTCGGTCAATCGTAGTTTCAAATTCAGTTTGACTTTGAACAAAAGTCAGGTAGCCTTCAGGGGTATTGCCATCAATCACATTATGAGCGGTAAAGCAGCCACCCGATTTTAGCCTCGGGGTGACATCCAAAAAATACTGTTTGTACCAATCTTTGTCGGCATCGGAAAACACAAAGTCGAAAGGGCCGGTCAATTCCTTAACCAACTCATGTGCATTCCCTAGACGGGCGTCAACAAACGCTAAGAGCCCTGCCTCCTTTAGATTTTTGATGGCTTGGTTGTGGCGCTTTTCATTTAGCTCAAGGGTTGTCACCTTGCCTCCCGTTTTACTCATCGCCCAGGCAAGCCATATCGTGGAATGCCCCGTTGACGTGCCGATCTCTAGCGCGGAAGTGTATTTCTTTTTTATAATGATATCAAAAAGGGTCTGTCCATCCACAAATGGTACGTTCAAGTCATGCCATTCGCTTCGGTGATCTTTTAAGAATTTCTGAACTTTTTCATCTAAAGCAGATTGGGTTTGACAAAAGGAGGCTAGCGGAAAGTTCAAGATCACAAAAAAAGCTATTATTTTCTTCATGGTGTGTTTCATTGAGTTGGCAGGAATCGGAAATAATGTACTTATCAAAGTTAATTTTCTGACGCGACATTTGAAACTAAAATTCTATGAAGAAATTAATTGTAGTTGTTACAAAAAAAAGATTGTCAAGGGAATAAATGAGCTCGGCAGGCTGTCTAAGGACATATTAGGCGAAGATTGATTACCTTCCAGCATGGCTGAACAAAGTGATGAAATGTTAGTTGACAGTTCCCGTGCCGGAGATCTTGGGGCATTTAAAAGGCTGGTTTTGAGGCATGAAGGTAAGGTTGCGGGTGTTGTTCGGTCTATGTTGGGCAGTACGCCAGAAGCTGAGGACGTAGGACAAGAGGTTTTTATCCGCTTTTACGAGGCTCTTAATAAATTTCGGGGCGATTCATCGGTAGGTACTTATCTCACTCGGATTGCCATCAATTTGTCGCTGAATGAAATTAAGAGAAGGAAGAGGAGGTTCTCTTTTTTTGGCTCAGAAGAGGAAGGGAGCAGGGCTCCAGCCCATGAAGACCAACGTGACTTAAAGGAAATGCTGTCTTATGAGTTTGGGCGGTTGGATCCAGACTTTCGGGCGGTGGCGACATTACGGTTGGTAGAAGGATATTCTACTGAGGAAACCGCTTCCCTCTTAGGGATTCCATTAGGCACTGTCCTTTCGCGATTAGCCCGTGGACAAAAGAAACTGAGAATGGCTTTAGAGAAACATCTTAAATAAAACGGTTATGGATGAAAAAAATGAAGAATTGTATTTGCGATCACTCGATGGGAGGATCGGGGATACAGAGGGCGCCCAGTTATCTGCTGCCAAAGAAACCGATAGCCGCTTGCAAATACGGATGGATCAGTTTGTTAAAGTCCGGGCTATGTTGCTGCGTCAGGGAGAAGATTCTTTTGGTCCCTTCTTTGCGGAACGTATTATCAATCGGATCAAATCGGTGAAAAAAGAAATTGACTATCAAGTGTTTTTCTTTTTCAAAAAGTATCAAATGGCTGCCATTGGCGTAGTAGTAGCGCTATTGGTATTAAATATCATTTACGCTGATAGGCTTACCATTAAATCCGTGTTAGGATTTGAAGAGGAACAAATTGACAATATTGTAACGATTGATTTATACCAAGATTTAACCAAATAGATTATGACTACTGAAAGAAAAAAGGCTTTGCTGATGATGGGCGTTACGTTTGTGATTGGCGTTTTGATTGGTGTGTTGGGCACGGGGTTTTTTGCGCGTAATTTTTACCATGGACGCAGGCCAATGGATAAAAAAGAAATGTCGGGAAGAAAACGAGGTGATTTTGTGGGGAAGATTTTTAGAGTGGTAGACGCTGACTCTTTGCAAAAGAAAGCGATACGGCCCATCCTTGAGGAAACGATGACACGAATTGATACTATGCAGGCAAAGGGAGAAAAGGCCGCAAAAGCGGCCTTGGATTCGATGAAAGTGAAACTTGATTTAATTTTAAGGCCAGAGCAGATTGAGCGACTCGATAAGTTTACCTCAAGAATACGTGGATCGGGTGGTGAACGACAAAACCGAGGTCGAGAACATAAACAGGGCGAATAGTCTTTTGCCCAATGAATTAGATTCCTAATTTCGCGCCTGCGAAAAATGGAATTGTATCAGCAAACACTCGACTATTTGTACAGCCGCCTGCCGATGTACCAGCGGGTGGGTGCTGCAGCTTATAAAAATGATCTGACCAATACAATCGCCTTGTGCGATTCCCTGGAGCATCCCGAACAAAAGTTCAAAAGCCTTCATGTTGCCGGCACCAATGGGAAGGGCAGTTCCTCGCACATGCTAGCCGCCATTTTGCAAACTGCGGGCTACAAAACCGGTCTTTATACCTCTCCCCATCTTAAACAGTTTACCGAACGCATAAAGATAAATGGAGAAGAGGTGTCTCAGCTTTTTGTCGTTGATTTCGTCAAGCGGATGAAATCCGTTTTGGAAGCTCTCGAGCCTTCCTTTTTTGAAACCACGGTAGCGATGGCTTTTGATTATTTTGCAAAAGAGCAAGTTGATTTTGCCGTTATCGAAGTTGGCCTAGGTGGTAGACTAGACTCTACTAACGTAATCATCCCAGAGGTTTCGTTGATCACCAACATCAGCTTTGATCATACCGATTTGTTGGGCAACACTTTGCCTAAGATTGCGAGAGAGAAGGCGGGGATAATTAAACACGGAATTCCAGTGGTGATCAGTGAACGACAAGAAGAAATTCAAAAGGTCTTTATGGATAGGGCTATTGAAGAACAAAGCCCGATCACCTTCGCGTCTGGTTTATATCACGTACACCATCGTGGAGGTAACGATTTTGAGGTTACTTCTAGTGTAAAATCAATGCAATTAAAACTCGAACTATCGGGAGATTATCAAAAGAAAAATTTAGCAGGAGTACTTTCCGTTATTGATGAACTGAGAAATAAAGGTTTTAAAATTTCGGATGAAAATATTTTTGATGGTTTAAAGAATACGATTCAACTGACCGGACTCAAAGGACGTTGGCAGAAGTTAGGCGACAAACCTTTGACCTATTGTGATACTGGGCACAATGAAGCCGGAGTAGCCGAAGTGTTTAATCAGATTTCGAAATTGAAATTCAACAAGCTTCACATCGTTTGGGGCATGGTGAAAGATAAAGATCCCGGAAAAATTCTTTCTCTGCTTCCGAAAAATGCTCAATACTATTTCTGCCAGGCAAAGATACCCAGGGCATTAACAGCCAACGAATTGAAAACAAAAGCAATGAACTATGGACTTGAGGGAGAAATTATCGAAGATGTGAATAAAGCGATTGAACGGGCCAAACAGAACAGTGAATTGGACGATCTTGTTTTTGTAGGCGGAAGTACTTTTGTGGTAGCAGAGATTGAAAATTTATGAAGAGTAAGCTTAAGCGTTTTGAAATTATTGCCAATCGCGACAACGTGGTTGAACCGGGCAAGGAACTTTATTTTCAAGTCAAAGGTCATTGGAAGGAATTGTATTTTGAAAACCAAAATCCATTAACTGTTGAATTGGCCTGTGGGCGAGGGGAATATTCGGTTGGATTGGCCAGAAAATTTCCGAATCAAAACTTCGTTGGCGTGGATGTAAAGGGTGACCGCCTATGGAAAGGCAGCACGTGGGCCTTTGAAGAAGGCTTGACCAATGTTGGGTTTCTCCGCACACAGATTTTGAATATTGAAAGCTTCTTTGCTCCGGGCGAAATTGATGAAATATGGCTTACTTTCCCTGATCCGCGACCCCGCAAGCGCGATATCAAGCGAAGACTTACGAGCCCGCGGTTTCTGGATATGTTCAAGAGAATATTAAAGTCGGGAGGATGGTTTCGCTTCAAGACTGACAATACTGCGTTGTTTGATTATACGTTGGAAGAACTTAATTCTCGCAATGACGTCTGTGATTTAAAATTCACGCACGATCTGTACCAATCCGATTTGAAATTGGAATGCTTTGATATTAAAACTCGCTATGAAGAAATATTTTCTGCAGAAGGGGAAAGGATCAAGTATTTGAAGTTTAAATTTAAATAATTGAATTTATATTTTCATTGATTATTTTCTTATGTCGAGGGAATAAGTTCTTTTGCTCGAGGCTGAACTGAATCTATTTAAAAAAAAATTAACGCATATCCATTAGAATCAACTGCGGTTGTCATTTATTAGTTTTTTGTTAACTGCTTTGAGTTGAACTTGCCATTTCGCTATCTTGTGCCCTCAATTATTTAAACATTTCATGGTAGAATTGTTACCTGTTTATGGCTAAGACTCCTTCAAAATACATCTGTGTTCATGGTCATTTTTATCAACCGCCTCGCGAAAACGCTTGGCTAGAGGTGATTGAGGTTCAAGACTCTGCTCATCCCTACCATGATTGGAATGAGCGCATCACTGCGGAATGCTATGAGCCAAATGCTACTTCCCGCATTTTGGACCAAGATCAGGTAATACGCGACATCGTCAATAATTATTCCAGGATAAGTTTCAACTTCGGTCCTACGCTTCTCTCCTGGATGAAGGAGTATGCCAAGGAAACTTATACGGCCATTCTGGAAGCGGACAAGGAAAGTATTTTGCGTTTTGGTGGCCATGGATCTGCCATGGCACAGGTCTTCAATCATATTATCATGCCGCTGGCCAACGCACGCGATAAGGAGACCCAAATCATTTGGGGTATTCGGGATTTTGAAAGCAGATTTGAGCGTAAGCCGGAGGGGATGTGGCTTGCCGAAACGGCTGTTGATACAGAAACGCTGGAGGCTTTGGTAACCAATGGAATTAAGTTCACTGTGCTGGCACCTCGCCAAGCCAAGGCAGTTAGAAAATTAGGTGACACAAAATGGGATGAAGTAAACGACCAGACCGTAAATACAAAACGTGCCTATCGTTGCAACCTGCCTTCAGGAAAATCGATTGACTTGTTTTTTTATAATGGCGACATTTCCCAATCCATTGCCTTTAATGGATTGCTTAATGATGGAAAACGTTTTGCTGATAGCTTGTTGAACGCCATTGATGCGAATGAAACTGAACAACAATTGGTTCATGTTGCAACGGATGGCGAAACGTACGGACACCATCACAAAAATGGTGATATGGCATTGGCCTTTTGTTTGGATTTCATAGAGCGGGACAATCGCGCAACCCTTACAAATTATGCACAATTTTTAGAAATCGCGCCCCCAACTCATGAAGTTCAGGTTATAGAAAATAGTTCATGGAGTTGTGTCCATGGTGTAGAGCGTTGGCGAAATGATTGTGGCTGTAATTCTGGAGGCCATAGCAATTGGAATCAACAGTGGAGGAAACCTTTGCGTGAAACGCTCGATTGGTTGCGTGATTCTGTGTCCTCAATATTTGAACACGAGGGGGGTGAATTATTACTTGATCCTTGGAAGGCACGCAATGATTATATTGATGTGGTGCTTAACAGAAATGAAGAAACCATCAAAAAATTTCGAGAAAGTCATGCCCGCGAAGGAGTAGCTGAAAGCCGCGTTTTTCGGTTGATGGAAATGCAACGTCACGCCATGCTTATGTACACGAGTTGCGGCTGGTTTTTTGACGAAGTTTCTGGGATTGAAACAATTCAAATTATGCAGTATGCCTGTCGGGTTATTCAGTTAGCGAATCAAACGCACGAAGTTGATCATGGTGCTGAATTTTTGGATGGACTGGCAAAGGTACCAAGCAATATTAACACGTATGGCAATGCGGCTAGCATATACTCACAATTTGTATTGCCCTCGGTAATAAATTTAAAACGTGTGGGAATGCACTTCGCTGTGGCTTCCATTTTTGAGGATGAACCGGAAACGCAACCTATTTTTAATTATGCCACCACCAGTGAGTTGTTTACAAAAAAAGAAGCTGGTGATCAAAAATTAGCACTGGGAATTATTAAGGTAAAATCTTTGGTGACCCGATCTGAACGAAGATTTGCCTTTGCCGTAATTTATCTGGGCAAGCATAATATTATTGGGAACATATCACTTGACATGGAGGTTGATAAATTTTCAGGGATGCAATTCCGAATGATCATGGCCTTTCAGGATGGACAATTGGGCGAGGTGATCAGTATCATGCAAACGTATTTCGGCCCAGAAAAATACACGATATGGCAACTGTTTAGTGATGAAAAGAGAAAGATTTTAGAGTTGATTGCACAGAAGCATTTGTCAGAATTGGAAAACTCCCTCAGAAAATCTTACAATAGCGACTATCAGCTTGTCACGGCATTGTCAAACAACGGTCTTCCGATCCCTAATGCCTATAAAACTACATTTGAATATATCCTAAACGCAGATTTGATTAATTGCTTCAATTCGGACAAGATCAACATCAAGCAGATGGAAAGAATTTCAGAAGAACTCACTCGGTGGAGTTTAAAAATTGAAGATATTGGAAAACTATCGCGATTGGCAGGAGAGAGCATCTATAAGGAGCTTCAACGGATTAGCAACGAAAGGGATAACGCTAAGCGAGTTCAGCGCCTCAATCGTATGTTTCCGTTATTAGATAAATTCAATCTGAGTCCCAATCTTCATAAAAGCCAGAATCTGTACTTTGAAATTTCAAAAGAAGAGCAATTAAAAACTACCGGGGTGCCAGAGTGGACGGATCAACTCAAATCCCTAGGCGAGAACTTAGGGATAAAAGTAGGCTGATCAAGTCAGGGTTTTTCCTCCTCAAGATTGATAGAAAATTCGTTTTCATTTTTGGCAATGACCAATGTGGCTACTCCATTACCGATGATGTTAGTAATCGCGCGGGCTTCACTCATAAATTTGTCAACGCCCAGTAAAAAAGCTAACCCCTCAACGGGGATTTTATGCAGGGCCGTTAGGGTGGAAGCCAAAATAATAAATCCGCTTCCGGTAACGCCAGCAGCACCTTTAGAGGTTATCATCAGTATTCCAATGATGGCTAATAATTCGCCAAATCCCAATGGGACATTGTATAATTGAGCTATAAATAATACCGACATCGATAGATAGATAGATGTGCCATCGAGATTAAAGGAATAGCCGGTTGGGACAACAAGCCCAACCACCGATTTACTGCAGCCCATTTTTTCCAATTTGTTAATCAATGAAGGTAAAGCGGCCTCTGAAGAAGAGGTGGCCAATACAATTAATATTTCCTCTTTAATAGTCTTCAAATAACTCCAAATGCTGATTTTATAGTAACGAAGTATTGCCCCTAACACTAAAAAAATAAATAGGAACATCGTAAGATAAACGCAAAACATAAGTTTGCCCAATGGTAGTAATGACTGTAAGCCAAACTTGCCTACCGCAAAAGCAATTCCGCCAAACGCGCCCAACGGAGCCAGGTACATGACGTACTTGAGTAATTTGTAAACTACTTTGGCTATTTTTTCCAATTGGATTACAATCTTTTCTCGGTGCCTGTAATAATTTAGAAGAATACCAGAAAGAATGGCCAGAACCAATACCTGCAAGGTACTGTTGGCCATAAAGAATTGAATCCAATCGAAAGAGTGATTCGCCTGCTGAGTATAAGGAGAGGCGTCTTGGATGGGTAGTCCACTTTTATTGATGTGCCCTGGGGTAAGAATTAATGCGATAAGAAGCCCGATAACCAAGGCAAAAGTGGTGACGATTTCGAAGTAGATTAACGCTTTGATGCCAACCCTTCCTACTTTTTTAAGATCTCCAATGCCGGCAATACCAAGGGTGATCGTGAGAAATATAATTGGTGGAATAAACAGTTTGAGGATCGCAACGAATGACTTTCCAACGACTTCCATTTTTACCCCTGTGGCCGGATAAAACTGACCCACACAGACACCTATCCCAATGGCAACCAACACCTGAAAGGCAAGGTTTCCAACAATTTTAAGAATTAACTTCAAGGCGTATCTAACGGAGTTGCGACAGCGTGATCATTTTCTTTTGCTCTGCATCCCACAATTTAAGTCTCAGGCAGCGAATGATTTCCAAGGGGCTCCATGAGGTGGTTGGTACGTTATCCAATTCGGGCATGCTGCTCATGGCTTCTTTTAGCCGATAAAAAGGAATTCGCGAATTCAAATGGTGTACATGGTGGTATCCGATATTACCGGTGAACCAATTCATAACCGGACTCATAATCATTCGACTTGTGGAATCGATCGCGGCACGATCGTAAGCCCACTCATTATTCTCATGAAATTTGGCGGACGGAAAATTATGTTGGGAGTAGAATAAGTAAGATCCAATAGCAAAGGCCATAAGAAAAGGAAAGAACCAAGTGATGAAAAATATTGTGAGCCCGAAGAAATAAATGATGGCCCCTGCGGCCGTGGCATGTAAGAGTAACGCCACTAGCGAGTCAATATGTTTTTTAGGGCTCTCAAAATAAGACTTAATATTTAGCCAATAAATGAACAAAGTGAAGTAGCCAAAAATCACAGTAAGTGGATGACGGTTGATCAGGTAGAGCCGCTGCTCTCTCCTCGATAAACCTAAGAACCGGGTTTTGCTTACGGTGGGATAGGAACCGATACCGCTTAGGGTTAATTTAGAATTGTGATTATGGTGATGATCGTGCGAACGCTTCCAGATTGCCTCTGGAGCCAAAAGGAAAATGCCAATAAAAACCATGATCCAATGGGCCAACACAGAGTTTTGCAGTATGGCCCGGTGTTGATAATCATGGTAGATGACGAACAATCTTACATAAATCAGCCCGCAGGTTAAACTAGCGAAAACCCTGACAAAAACGGGGATGGATTCGATCAAACCAATTGTAAATAGAAGAATTGTCAAACAAAAAGTGGCGAGTAATTCAACCCAACTTCTCCATCGGTATTCGGAACTAAACTGCTTACTATCTGAAATTAACTCTTTACCAGAACGCATGAAAAGGTGTTTTGTGTTGTTTATAATTCGCAAAGGTACACAAAAATACCTATACTTTGGACTCAACAGGCGCAGGTTCAGGGCGTTGGTGTTTCCATCTGCGGTGTGACCAAAGCCAAATGGTGGGATCGAGGATAATTTCCTTTTCGAGTCGTTTTGTAAATGCCTCAAGGATTTCTCCTTCCATTGTGGAAGCTGGGTTCTCAAACAAAAGTTCGGGGGTAAGTTTATAGTAGCCTCGTCCGATACGCTGAATCCTCATGTAAACAACCGGATAATTAAATTTTACAGCAAGTTTTTCTGGGCCGTTAAAAACAGCAGTCTCCTGATTGAGAAAGGTTGTCCAATACGAGTTGGCGGTAGTAGCCGCTTGATCGGCAATTAAAGCAGTTGCCGTTACGTTTTTTCGGTTGGAAACCATCTCACGCAAAGCAAGGTTAGCTGGTACAATACGGGTTCCAAATTTTGTGCGCATTGAAGTCATCATCTTTTCAAAATAGGGATTAGACAACGGTCGATAAACAACTGTCAGTTTAAATTGGTTATTGAAAACGAAGGATGGGCCAGCCCATTCCCAATTTCCATAGTGGCCCATTACAAAAATGAGGCTTCTCTTTTCGTTATAAAATTGAGTAAGCCACTTAGGCTGCTCATAGATGCACCGCCTCTTTATCTCTTCTTCACTCATTCGCATGGTTTTTAATGTTTCCAGCGTTAGGTCGCAAAGGTATCTGAAATAAGCTTTGCAAAGTGCTTCAGTTTCCAAGGTATTTTTCTCTGGAAATGAATTTCTTAAGTTACTCAAAACTACTTTTTTACGGTATCCGGAAAGCCATAATAAATGGAACAAAAAATCAGATAATCGATACAGTGCACAAAAGGGGAGAGAGGCAATCAGGTAAAGAAATGGAAAAACAAAATAAAATGATAGGGCCTGCATGGTGTAAAAATAGGAAAAGCTTTTGGTAAAAAAATTGAACCATCGCTTTGCGAAGTCATTTTTGCTAACTTTCGAATGAAAATGAAATCCGATGGAGAAGCTGAAAAAAATCTGGCCGGTTTTGGCTAGTTTGGGCGGTGCCGCAGTGATGGCGTTGGCTTTTTTTATTCCTTCCCTACAAGACCAATGGGATCGTTACCAGGCACGTAAAGTCATTTATCAATACGAACGGTTAGGTGACGAATTTTTTGAAGAGGAACATTTTGAGATGGCAGAAGAAGCGTATGCAAAAGCCTATGAGCTATCTGAACAGAAGCGGTTAGATTTAGAAATCAAACGACTGAGTGCAAAAGTAAACCGGATAGGAAGTGACCCAACCTGGGGGAGTAAGCCTCCGGAAGGATTACACGATATTGACTTTCAGTTTTTACTTCACTTTCAAAAAGGGGATGAAAAGAAAAAACACAGGGTCTCTACCCTAAACTGTTATGGCGTCTATTTGGCAAGTGTAGGCCGTGGGAAAGAGGCAGAAAAAATGTTTAAGGAAGCTGTTCATCTCGATTCCATGGAAATTCTTGCGATTGTCAATCTTGGCAATCTTTATGATCAACAAGGAAAGAAGAATCTTGCAGAAACATACTATAACAAGGCAATTTTAATTGAGCCGGAAAACGCTCGTGCCCACTTTAATTTAGGGCGGCTATATTCCGAACTTGGCAAACTGGCAGAAGCAAAAAAGGAATTTGTTAAAGCAGTGGAGCTTGATCCGGAGGACATAGATTCCAAGGAAGAAAATGATTTAATGCAAAGTAAAATCCAAGACAAAAATGAATAGGAGTTGCCTTTTGCTACTTTAACGATTCATTAATCGCTTTTGCTGCAACATATGCAGTAGTCCATGCAGCTTGAAAATTGAACCCTCCCGTTTCTCCATCAATGTTGAGTACTTCACCGGCAAAGTAAATTCCACTTACCTGTTTGCTTTCCATTGTCTTTAGGGCAATGGAATTCAAATCGATTCCTCCGCAGGTGACAAACTCTTCTTTGAATGTTGTTTTGCCTTTGATCTCAAAGGAGCACCGAATCATATATTCAATGAGCCGATTCATGTTTTTTCGTGGAAGCTCTGCCCAACTTCGATTTTCTTCTATCTCGACTAACGTACACAACCGGGCCCACAAGCGAGAAGGGATTTTATAAAGTGGGTGGCTGATTACTTTTTGCTTGCCATGATGAATGTTTTGATTTTGAAAATCCTTTCGGACTTCTTCTTCACCGAAGCCTCCGGTCCAATTGACCAGCACAGTGAATTCATAATTACTTTCGTAAAGGTATTCAGCAGCCCAGGCAGACAGTTTAATTACAGCAGGACCGCTTAGCCCCCAATGCGTAATAAGCAATGGTCCGGTTTCTGAAAATTTTGTGCTTGCAATTTTGATTTCTGCCATGGACACGGACACTCCCATCAAGTCTTTAAACTTCTTTACGGAATCATTGAAAGTAAAGAGGGAGGGGATAGGATTGGTAATGGTAGCCGGCTTAAGCCATTCATAACTTTGTAGATTATTATATCCTCCTGTGGCGATTAGAATTTTGGTAGCATGAATTTCTTGTGTGTTAAGTTCTATGGAAAATCCATCGGCTTCTTTCCTTATTTTTTTTACTTCAGATTGTGTTTTGATTATAATGTAGTGTCGTGCGGCTTCCTGAAGAAAACAGTCGATGATCGTTTGGGAATTATTGGTTACGGGGAAAATCCTGCCGTCCTCTTCTGTTTTTAATTCAATATTTTTGGATTCGAACCAGGCTACCATATTTTTAGCTTGAAATTCGCGAAAGAGCGACTTCAATTCTTTACTTCCACGCGGATAATGTTTTGAAAGAGCCGTAGGCTCAAAACAATGATGGGTGACGTTGCAACGGCCGCCTCCGGATACCTTTACTTTGGAAAGAAGTTTTGTCGTTTTTTCAAGAATAAGGATAGAAAGTTTTGGATTCAATTCAGCGGCTGTAATGGCGCCAAAAAAACCAGCAGCTCCTCCGCCAATGACTACCAAATCAAACTGCTCTATAGAAGACTTCATTAAAGAATATAACCTATGCTTTGAATTTAACCACCGATGGTGGACATCGATTCAGAAACAGATTTTTCCTTTCTTCCTCGTTCGGCTTCAAATCCATCTTTGGGTCGGTTAGAAAAGGCTTTAAGCAAATGACTTTTAATTTCTGAATCGTTCAACCCGTTTCGCATCATATTTCGGATATTCAATACTCCGTCATCATACAAGCAGGTTTTCAACACACCTTGGGCGGTAAGGCGAATTCGATTGCAGGTCCCGCAAAAGGTACGGCTAAAAGCGGCAATGATGCCCACGTTTCCTTTGAAGCCAGGCACGGTATAGTTATAAGAAGTGGAGTTCTCAGGATCCTGAATTTTTTGTAACAATGGGAATTCTTCTTTAATGTGCTCAAGGATTTTCTTGTGCGTCCATGCTAACGAAGAATAATGGCTGCCTTCACCGTTAAAAGGCATCTCTTCGATAAACCGAACCGATGTTTCCTGGTCTTGAGTTAGCCTGACCAAAGGGAGAATATCCTCAATGTTTTTTCCTTCCATCACTACCGTGTTGATCTTCACAGGAATCTGATGATCCAGTAGTGCTTTTAATGTCCCTTTGGTTTTTTCAAACTCATCCCTGCGGGTGATCTGCCTGAATCGCTCTCTATCTAGGGTATCCAAACTTAGGTTAACAGAGGCGATGCCTAACGACTTTAATTCTGGAATGTGAGGAGCGGTAAGGATTCCATTGGTAGTAAGATGTACATCCTTTATCCCCTCGATTTCAACAATTTTACGGATTAATTGCATCAAATCCTTTCGCACAAAGGGCTCGCCACCCGTTAACCGGATTTTTGTAATTCCCATTTGCGCCATTAAGGTCACTAATCTTTCAATTTCCTCGAAAGTCAAGAGTTCCTTTTTAGGCATATATTTGATGCCTTCCTCGGGCATACAGTAAAAACAACGGAGGTTGCATCGGTCAGTTACGGCCAGTCTAAGGTAATTGATGGGGCGACCGTGGTTATCAAAAATTTGTGTGGCTTTCATTGTTTTGCTAAGTTCAGCAAAATTATTCGTATTTAGTAAACCCAAAAAACACTAAAGTTGTTTAAACGAAATAAGATTCCTAATTCGTACTCGGTCTAGAAGCAAATGGCATTATCGTTGCAGTCTTTAAAATCTCATTTTCCGATTTTTATCCATCGGCCGGAATTGGTTTATCTCGACAGTGCGGCCACTTCACAGAAACCGAAAGTTGTTATCGCCTCGATCACTGATTTTTACGAAAAAGAAAATGCCAATATCCATCGCGGCCTTTATGAAATATCCTCTAAGGCTACTGAACGGTATGAAAAGGTAAGAACGAAAGTAGCGGATTTTATCCGTGCGGAAGCTCCTAATACTGTTGCGTTCACCAAGGGGACTACCGAATCGATAAACATCGTGGCGCAAAGCTTCTTGAAAAGAATTTTGAAAGCTGGTGACAATGTGGTGATCTCTGCTATGGAGCACCATGCCAACCTGATCCCCTGGCAACAAGTCTGCGCACAATGCAATGCCGAGCTTCGGGTTATTCCTGTAAATAAAGACGGTGATTTGATGTTGGAAGAAGTATCCACCTTGATAAACAAAAACACAAAACTTGTTGCGGTCACTCATATTTCGAATGTATTGGGTACGATCAACCCAATTGAAGAAATCATTTCGATAGCGCATAAAAGAAATATTCCTATTTTAGTTGATGGAGCTCAAAGTGTAGGCCATACTCCCATTGATGTGCAAAAGTTGAATTTGGATTTTCTGGTTTTCTCTGCCCATAAGATGTTTGGCCCATTAGGAACTGGTGTTTTGTATTGTAAAAAGGAGCTAACCTCAGGGGTACATCCTTTTAATTTTGGAGGGGGAAGCATTAGAGATGTAGCGTTGAATCACACCGAGTTCATGGATTATCCAAATAACCTTGAAGCAGGCACAGCCAATATTCCTGGGGTAATTGGATTGGGCGTGGCTATTGACTTCATTCAGTCTTTGGATTTAAAGGAAGCCGAGGATTATGTATCATTGATGACAACTTCTTTCAGGGAAGGGTTGAAATCGATTGGAAAAATAAAGGTAATGGGTAATCCAAAAAAATCAGGAGGTATTATCTCTTTCAATGTAAACGATATCCATCCTCATGATGTGGCAAGCTTTTTGGCGAGTTCCTCCATTGCCGTGCGGGCTGGTCATCATTGCGCACAGCCTTTGCATAAAGCGATGGATACTTCGGCTAGTGTCAGAGCTTCATTCTCTATCTATAACACAAAAGAGGACGTTGAAAATACGATTGCTTCTTTAATTGAATTAAAAAAATTCTGGTCGTGATGGTTGATGTTAAAATTCTTTATTCTAAAGTCATCAAAGACCAAAATGAGAGGCCTTATCATTTTGAAAAAAGAAACGATTCTACGGCCATCGTCAAAGCCTACAATCCGATTTGTGGTGACCGCTTTGAATTGTACCTTAGCCACGATGGCATGAACATTCAACAAGTTTATTTTCATGGGTTTGGCTGTGCAATTTCAAAAGCTTCTACCTCCTTGTTAGTGCGAGCTATTGAAGGGAAGACTATGGGTGAAGCAATGAATATTTGCGAAAAATTTCTTGAATTCATGGATAAAAAAACAGCTTTTGATCTTGTAAATTTGACCGATGAATTTTTGGCATTTAAGACAGTTCATGACTTTCCTGAACGCTATGATTGTGCTACCTTGTCCTTTCGAGAGCTAAGTAAATTCTTGGGATCAATTGAATCAAAATGAAAATCAAGTTAACCGCTTTTGGTATTGCCAAAGAGATTCTACAGTCTAAGCAGATGGACTTTGAATTAAATTCAGGGGATACCATTTCCGCGCTCCGGCTTACTTTGATTCAACGTTTCCCTGCATTTTCAAAACTCAAATCCCTTGCTTTTGCAGTCGGTATAAATTATCAAGAGGATACCTTTAATTTGAATGAGGGTGATGAGGTAATCATCATTCCACCAGTGAGTGGAGGGTAATTGGCTTTTTTCCAAAACCCCAATTTAGTAAGCATGCAAGCCGCTCCTTAAAAGCCTTAATAAATAGTATCTTATTCCTATCTTTAAGGCTAAAATCCTGTTCTGAAAAGACTCGTTAAAATTGTATTAGTTTCCCTGACATTGGCACCCTGTGCCCTATCTGCACAAGATAAGGGGAAGACGGCCATTCCGCTTGATCATTTTTATGTTACCCCGCGGCATGGCTCAAGTATCATTAGAAAGGCGTTGCACAACTTTCATTTTGGCGCATATATTGGTTATGGCAATACGTTTTTCAAAAATCAATTGAATGGCTTTGGTGTCTACCAGGCACCAGGGAAATTACCTGAACTCTTTACAGCCACTTCGTCCAATCGTTACACAAACTGGGTCAACAATGTAGGTATTGATTCCTCTGCATCAGGAGGATTCAACGTAGCAAACCCGGGTACAGCAAGCCTTGGCTTTAAAGGCAAAGCCTTGAATATTCCATTGGCGGGCACGGTTCATTATGAATACAACCGCTATCGGCTTGGTGTAGGTTATTCCTACGAACTAATGAGTATTAGTACACTACATCCAACGGTGTTAGCTGAAAAAATAGGCAACATGACACCTAGCAACCCTACAGGTTTTGTAAGAAAATATTGGGGAATGTTAGGGGTTTCCTTTTATCGCTGGAATGATTACCTGTTCACAGGTGATCTCCAGGTTGGAAGTTATAAATTGAAGACCAATTATAATGCGGCCCAAGTGACGACCAGTACCTTTGTGAATTTGGGCGTAACCGTGGAACGAAATCTTTCTGAATATTTTAAAATATTCGCTCGTCCTTCGTATGAAATTAAGAGTTATAAACTTGCCATACCACAAAGCGGCAAATCGATTCCCTACCAACAAAATGCATTTTATTTGCAAGTAGGGTTTTCGTACTCCATTCCTGAATTACCTCGCTGTTTTCTTAAGGATTGTCATGCCCAAATTAACCATGCTCATGGAAACAAAGAATACCGAAGCAGGATGCATCCGATTTATAAAAAGCAGAATCCTGGATATGGTGAAAATGATCCTGTGTTGATTAAGTACAAAGGGAAAAATAAAAGAAAAATAAATCCCTATTGAAGATTCAGAAAGAAACTTTTAATTCAAATTTATTTTGAGCTACCTTACGTTAGACCCCAAAGACACCCCAACACCAGAATTGCAATCCTATTTACAAGGAGCTATTGCTCCTAGACCAATCGCGTTTGCTAGCACTATTGATAAAAACGGTACAGTAAATCTTAGTCCTTTTAGCTTTTTCAATTTGTTCAGCACCCAACCTCCGATTCTTATATTTTCACCCTCTCGAAGAGTTCGCAATAATACTGTAAAGCATTCACTGGAAAATGTGATCGATGTGCCTGAAGTGGTAATTAATATTATTAGCTTCAGTATGGTTGAGCAGGCCTCGCTTGCAAGCTGTGAATATCCTAAGGGGGTAAATGAATTTGCAAAGTCTGGGTTTACGACATTGCCATCATTAAAAGTCAAACCACCGCGAGTGGCCGAAGCTCCTGTTTCTTTTGAATGCAAAGTCAATCAGGTGATTTCGCTTGGAAATGAAGGTGGCGCGGGAAATTTGATAATTTGTGAGGTTATTTTAGCTCATTTTAAAAATGACATATTGGATGGGGAAAGCAAGATTGATCCGCAAAAAATGGATGCAGTAGCGCGAATGGGTGGAGATTATTATTGTCGAGCTCATGGTGATAATATATTTAAAGTACCGAAGCCAAATACGCAACTGGGTATTGGGTTTGATCTACTTCCTGAAAGCATACGCGGAAGCAAAATCCTAACTGGAAATGATCTTGCGAGGTTGGCTAATGTTGAAAAATTGCCTAATAAGGGCAATAATCAACTTTTAGGTGGTGAGGAAGACCAACACCTTTTGGCAAAGAAATTATTGGAAGAGGGGAAAGTTGCGGAAGCTTGGGACGTACTTCTGGCTACCAAAACTAATTTCTAACCCTACCGGTACATCACTGCTTTCACTGCTTTCACGGTCCGTTCCACACTGGGTAAGATCGCATCAATTAATGTAGGTGCGTAGGGCAGGGGCACATCCAAACTGTTGATCCGGTGAATAGGGGCATCCAGATAATCAAAAGCAAATTTCTGTATGTGATAAGTAATCTCTGAGGAAATAGCCGCTAATGGCCAAGCTTCTTCTATGATAACCAGCCTATTCGTTTTCTTAACGGATTCGACCACCGTAGCATAATCGATCGGGCGTACACAGCGAAGATCGATTACCTCAGCGGAGATACCCTCTTTTTCAAGCTCTTGCGCTGCGGCTAAAGTAACCTTCATAATTTTTCCAAAGGAAACGAGTGTAACGTCAGTGCCACTTCGCTTAACATCCGCAAGGCCAATAGGGATTAAGTACTCTTCTGTAGGTACTTCTCCTTTGTCTCCATACATTAACTCACTTTCCATGAAAATAACAGGGTCGTTATCACGAATAGCTGTTTTTAAAAGCCCCTTGGCATCATAAGGAGTAAATGGAACCACCACTTTCAAGCCGGGGGTATTGGCATACCAACTCTCAAAATTTTGTGAGTGTTGAGAGCTTAGCATCCCTGCATTTCCGGTAGGCCCACGGAAAACAATTGGCACATTAAATTGCCCACCGGACATAGACAACATTTTGGCAGCGGAGTTAATGACCTGATCAATAGCTACAAGTGAAAAATTAAAGGTCATAAATTCAATAATTGGGCGAATGCCATTCATCGCAGCCCCAACACCAACTCCAGCAAAGCCTAATTCAGCAATTGGAGTATCGATCACCCGATCAGGCCCGAATTCATCTAGCATGCCTTGACTTACTTTGTAGGCACCATTGTATTCAGCTACCTCTTCACCCATTAATAGGACTTTGGGATCCCTGCGCATTTCTTCGTTCATTGCCTCACGGAGCGCTTCCCGATATTGAATTTCTCTCATGTCCTAAATATTTGATTATTTTTTTTGAACAAACGGTCGTTTACAAAGCCCGTAAAAATAATACCACAATCATCAGTATTCAAGAGTTCTCAAAATGATTTGTTCGATTTTATAATAAAAAAAACCCCGACTAGTAAAGCCGGGGTTTTGTCTTTTCTTTAATCAGGTATTATTTCAGTGCATTACGGAACGCATCCGTAGTGTTATACTTGGCGAATTCGAGATCCGATAATGCTTTTTCTTTTAAGCTAGGATCAAGTTTCACGGCACTGGTCAGGTTGCTAACCACCACATCGCCACTGCCATTATGGGCAGCCGCAATGGCCGCTCCGTAGAACCCAAGAGCAAAATTAGGGTTTTTGGTAGTGCATTCTACGAAAGAAGAACCTGCATTGCTATTGTCCTTATTGAGCAACTGGGCTAAACCTTTGTTGAATAAGTTAACATCGGTATTAATGGCTGACGAAGTAGAGGTAACGGCATCGCTGTATTTGGCTTTGTAGATTTCACATGCACCTTTAACACCGTTAACGCCACGTTTCACATCGTTACTAGCTCCATTCAAAGCCTTCGCAGCATAGCTATAAGCTTTATAGGCATTGCCTTTCATCAAGGTAATTGAAGCAAGGTTGGCTAATACTTCAGGTGTTTCTTTCAATTTGGCAGCAATATCTAATTGTGCAGCGGCCTTTTCCGAGAGATCTGAAGCCTTGGCAGGGTTCTCGATCATCATTTGGATGTAGGTGGCGGCTAAATTGTTATTGGCATTCCAATTACTTCCTTTTTTGGTAGCGGCTTCATAGATTGCAGCTTTCTCATCCAGCGAAGGGGTAAGCGTTGCAGAATACATCAATTCTTCAAAGCTCAGTGCATCGGCACCTACTTCACCTTTCGTTATTTGCTTGGAAAGAACGGATATTTCCGCGTCTGTTTTCTTAGCTTTTACGGTAAGGATTTCAGTTTTAGCAGCACGCAGTCCTGGATAAACATCTTTGAAAACCTTGTTGTAAGTCTTTAATTTTCTCAAGGCTTTTTCTTGGTCTTCGAACGATCCTCCGTTGTTGATGGCCGCTAAATACGCTGCTTTCTCATCGGCAGAGATTCCTTCGTAGGCTGCCAAAGCTGCTTTGAAGCCATTCCAATCATCAACAATAGGCTTTAAAATGAATTTAATTTCTGCGGCTACACCTTGGTAGTCGTATTTTTTCATTTGGTCACGATAATATTTTTCGATTACAGTAGCACGCTCTTCAGAAAGTTTACTGTTGATACGTTCCAAACCCTCTGGAGAGTGTGTACCTGTAATGGTCACGGTTCTAGTGATATTTTTAGAGGCAATGAAAGCATCCAATTGTTTTCCTTTATCGGCTTTAATTTCGGATTTGCGCAACACAGACCTGCCACGCTCAAAATTGAAGTTCGGGATTACAACAGGAACTAATTCCTCCTGATTGTTATAACCATGGTCTGCAAATGCAGCATAGTACGAATTTTGAACTAATTTAGAAGTAGTGATCACCCCGGTAGCCAAGGCTAGTCGTGGAGTTGTTTTTGACTTTGTGCCTTTTGCTGCAACACCTTGGATTTCAACAGTGCCACTTTTGTAAGCGGCCTTGTAGGGGAAGGAGAAAGCTTTTGTTACTGGAGTTTGTTCGGTTTTATTATTAGGATAATCATCCCCTTTAAACGCGATAGGCGCTAAGGCCAGTTCGTTATCACCATACTTATAGAAAGTGTTAAGGGTATAAACTGTCCCTTTCTTTAATAGTTTAGCAGGAAGATTGCCCGATAAATCAAAATTAACAGTGTCCTTATGTACTTCAAGCGGATTTGGCTTTACTTCAAGTTTCTGCTCTTTAGCTAATTTGAGCATTTGGGGTAGGGTGCAACCTGCTACTGCCATTGACAGGAAGATTACCAGGGAGTAAACTAATTTTCTCATGGAATTTGGTTTAAAATCAATATTTAAGAATTGCAAATGTAATGTTTTATGATCTATTTACCTCAAAAGTATTCAAAAAAATAAGAAACCGCACTTCAAATAGGTTCATTGGTTACTTATATTTGCAAAGTGAATTAAAGTTCGGTGTATGGAGTTAAATCTAGGTTAAAATGGTATTAAATTTTGATTTATGGATGTTGTGAAGCGAATACAGCTGTTTTTTGAGGGGCATGCTTTTGGTGTATGTACCTACCTCGGAGATAAACTTGGCGTTGCCAGTTCTTCCATTCGGCTATTTTTTATATATGCATCATTTCTAACCCTTGGTTCTCCTGTGGTACTGTATCTTGCCCTGGCTTTTCTTTTAAACATGCGCGCTCACTTAAGAAAGCGAAGAACGATCTGGGATTTTTAATTATAGCTTAAGTTTTTGGGAAGACTTCCTTCCTAAAAGGAAATAATCGATGACAATGAGTCTCCTATAAATGTGGGTGGCACTAAAGCTTTTAATTTTCCGGGCAAGCCTATTTCTTTTTTTAATTTCAGGGCCGATTCTCCTAAAAAAGCTAAGATGTGCGATGAGCACAGCTTTGGCGTGAATACCTGAACCCATGGCAAGAAAATGAATTGCGGCAGCCCAGTCTAATAGTATTCTTAACGGGAATTTCCAGAGCAAGGAAGATATGCGTTGATGCTTGACGAGCAGGCTTAACCCGTTTCTGAAATTGAAATAAGTTTTGCGTGGATTGGATGCCGACAGGGTCCCTCCACCAACATGATAAACGGTGCTTTTGCCGTTGTAAAAAATAGTATTGCCGCCACGAGCCAGCTTCCAGCACAAGTCTATTTCTTCCATATGAGCAAAATAGTCCTCATCAAATCCGAGCATCTCATGAAACCGGTCAGCCCTAATAAACAAACAGGCACCCGTAGCCCAAAAGATTTGTGTGACGTCATTGTACTGCCCATGGTCTTCTTCCAGCGAATCAAATATCCTTCCCCGGCAGAAGGGAAAGCCAAGTAAATCGATATGACCACCAGCGGCTCCAGCATATTCAAATTTATTTTTAAAACGATGTGACAATATCTTTGGTTGAGCTGCCGCAATAGTGGGTTCCTTGTCCATCAATTCAATTATAGGCTGAAGCCAATTTGGCGTAACCTCCACATCAGAATTTAGCAACACATAATAGGTCGCTTGAATTTGATTGAGCACCGCGTTATACCCCCCGCAAAAGCCTTTGTTCTCAGTAAGTTCTATAGTGTCAATTTCTGGAAATTCACTTTTAACAAATTCTGCTGATTGGTCGGTGGAGCCATTATCGGCAACAATAATTTTAGCTATCCCACTGTATTTGATTACCGAGGGTAAAAACTGTTTCAAAAAATGTTTCCCGTTGAAGTTGAGAATGACAATGGCAACTTTGGTCATCCCATTAGAGTGCTAAGGTCCATTCCAGGGATATTCGGTATTAAACCTTCTGTATATTTTTTGAGATAGTCCCGTGCTTGTACTTCGGCCTGATCGCTTGCTTTGTTTACGGCAGCAATGACGAGGTCTTGCACCATAGTCTTATCTTCTGCTTTTAATATAGCCGGATCAATTTCTAAGGCTATAAGTTGTTTTTTACCATTGACGGTGGCTTTTACCATGCCGCCACCCGATTCCCCATTGACCTGAATGGTAGAGAGGTTGTCCTGCGCTTCTTTCAATTTGATTTGAACCTCCTTCATTTTGCCCATCATTTTCATCATGTCAAACATGGCTTGGATATTGTTTATGGTAAGACGCGAAATTACTATTCACGGTGGACAACTGGTAATAAATATTATTTTAAAGATGCTTTATCTTAAAGACTAATCCGTGAGGTTTAATACTATGACGCTCAGGCCTGTTTAGAGCCTGTCTGTAAACTATAAAAAATTTGATATTCAATTACTTATGACACCTTTATTGCGATTATTGCTACATAAAAATGAGCCTATTCGGAATCTTCTGTATAAAATTTGGACAAGCCAATTGAGAACAAATTAACAGCAGAAAATACTCTGGTTGCTATTTGCCATAATCAAACACCAAATTGCAAAGGGCATTGACGCCAAGTTTAAGGCCGCTATCATCAATGATAAATTTTGGGGTGTGATGCGGCCCGGCCAATGCTGGGTCTTGGCCTTTAGGCATCCCACCTAAGGAGAAAAAGAGACCTGGCACTTTTTCGGCAAAAAAGGAAAAGTCTTCACTTGCTGTGATAGCTGGTACAATCTTTACATGATCTTGCCCAGCCGTTTTTATAAGAGAGGAAACCATGCGATTGGTTAATTCCACATTATTAAATGTAACTGGGTAGCGAATACCATAAGGACATTCCACCACTGCGGTCGCACCTGCAGCTTGGGCCGTATAGGTAGCAATATCATTAATCCTTTTGATCACCATCTTTTCGTCACTGGGGCTCAATGTCCTTACAGTGCCGAGCATCTCGACTTTTTCTGAAATAATATTTCCGCGATTGCCTCCTTGAATAGCGCCAATGGTAACCACCGCAGGATTTTGTGTGACATTGAGGTTACGACTCACGATGCTTTGCAGACTCGTTACAATCTGTGCAGAAACAAGAATGGGGTCAACCGATAACCAAGGCATGGCTCCATGTGACGGTTTTCCAGTTACGGTGATTTTCAAACCATCCACTGCGGCAGCGGCTCCGGCAGGGCGGTAAGTGATTGTTCCCACTTCCGTACCTGCTGCAATGTGCAATCCGAAGATGACATCCACCTTAGGGTTTTCAAGGACACCTTCTTTCACCATCAGTTCTGCACCACCTTCTTCACCTACGGGTGCACCCTCTTCAGCGGGTTGAAAAATAAATTTCACTGTTCCCTTCAGTTCTTTTTTCATTGACGAAAGGATTTCGGAAACACCCATCAAAATAGCCACATGCGTGTCATGACCACATGCGTGCATCACTGGAACTTCCTTTCCGTTGTATTCTGATTTTACTTTTGAAGCATAAGGCAGATTGTTGTCCTCCAACACGGGGAGTGCATCCATGTCGGCACGCAGTGCGATCACAGGACCAGGAAGGTTTCCTTTTAGAATCCCAACAACACCGGTCTTTGCTACTCCGGTTTTTGTTTCGATGCCCAGCGATTGC
>DAHVFH010000147.1 GCA_027317105.1 Cytophagales bacterium | reverse complement strand
ACAATATGCAGGGTTTTCTACGGCAACAGAATCGAACGCATTTTATCGAAGAAATTTAGCGGCAGGACAAAAAGGATTATCCGTAGCCTTTGATCTGGCCACCCATCGTGGCTACGACTCTGATCATCCACGCGTGGAAGGCGATGTAGGCAAAGCGGGAGTTGCTATCGATTCAGTTTTAGACATGAAAATTTTATTTGATCAAATCCCGCTCGATCAAATCTCAGTGTCGATGACAATGAATGGAGCCGTAATCCCCATCCTTGCTTTTTATATTGTAGCGGCCGAAGAGAAAGGAGTGAAACCCGACCAACTAAACGGCACCATTCAAAATGATATTTTAAAAGAGTTTATGGTGCGCAACACCTACATCTATCCGCCTGCTCCCTCCATGCGCATTGTGGCCGATATATTTTCGTATTGCTCGCATCACATGCCGAAGTTCAACAGCATCAGCATCAGCGGCTATCACATGCATGAAGCAGGTGCTCCCGCTCACATTGAACTTGCTTACACGTTGGCCGATGGCTTAGAATATATCCGCGCAGGATTAAAGGCTGGCATTGCCATCGATGATTTTGCGCCACGCCTTTCTTTCTTCTGGGGCATTGGGATGAATTTTTTTATGGAGGTAGCCAAGATGCGGGCCGGTCGTTTGTTATGGGCAAAGATTGTGAAGCAATACAGTCCTGAAAACGAAAAGTCGATGGCACTGCGCACACATTGCCAGACCAGCGGCTGGAGCCTCACCGCACAAGACCCTTATAATAACGTAACGCGCACGTGCATCGAAGCGATGGCTGCAGTGCTGGGCGGAACACAATCGCTGCACACCAACTCATTGGACGAGGCCATTGCCTTGCCTACGGATTTCTCCGCGCGCATTGCGCGTAACACGCAGTTGTATTTGCAAAAAGAAACGGGCATCACGCAAGTCGTTGACCCACTCGGGGGTTCTAATTATGTGGAATACCTCACCGAACAATTGGCCTACAAAGCGTGGGCGCTAATTGAAGAAGTAGAAGAATTGGGCGGCATGACAAAAGCCATTGAGCGCGGCCTACCCAAATTGCGCATTGAAGAAGCCGCTGCCTCCAAGCAGGCACGCATCGACTCAGGCGATGAAGTAATTGTGGGCGTGAATAAATACCTCACCGATGAGAAAACAGATTTTGCTATTTTGGAAGTGGACAATGTAGCCGTACGCAAGGAACAAATCGAACGACTGGAAAAATTAAAACGCGAACGCGACAACAAAAAAGTTGAGGCAAGCTTGAAGGCTATTGAAAAGGGCGCAGCGGGAAACGAAAATCTTTTGGCATTGGCAATTGATGCGGCACGTAACCGCGCAACGCTAGGAGAAATTTCTTTAGCTATGGAGAAAGTTTTTGGCCGCTACAAGGCGAGTATCCAAGCCGTTTCTGGCGTATATTCGGGCGCGATGAAAAACAAAGAAGAACTGAAAGAAGTGCAAAAACTCTCCGACCGCTTTGCAAAAAAGGACGGGCGCAGGCCGCGTATTCTCGTGGCAAAGATCGGGCAAGACGGTCACGACCGTGGCGCAAAAGTGATTGCTACGGGTTTTGCCGATCTCGGTTTTGATGTGGACATCGGTCCGCTGTTTCAAACTCCGGCTGAAGTGGCAAAGCAAGCAGCCGAGAATGATGTGCATGTGGTTGGCGCCAGCAGCCTTGCGGGTGGACATAAAACCTTAGTGCCTGAACTAATTGATGCTTTAAAAAAAATTGGCCGACCCGACATCCTTGTAGTGGCTGGTGGCGTGATCCCGCCACAGGATTACGATTTTCTTTACAAAGCCGGTGTGGTTGGGATTTTTGGGCCTGGTACTTCAGTGGCGCAGGCTGCGAAGACGATATTGGAGAGGATGATGAAGTGAACTTCACGTTAAGTGCTTTGCTCCAGTATTGAGTCTTCCCATTTGTAGTTCACACGAGGACGGCACTTATTTGACAAGAGAAAAAAGTTTCGACTTATCCTTCAAAATAAAACTCGGGCGGGGTGCATCGTAACTTAATAAAGAACCATTTTTGTCGATGACTATATACCTCGGAATGCCCTGAAAATCGAGATGCTGCCTAAAGCCATTTCCCATTAGTGGTGGGCAAGAGGTATCCTTATTGGCCGTTATCAGGTCAGCAGTCTGATGAGGGGGCAAAACCTGATGGCCAGCCTAAAAGTTTTGTTCCTAAAACCACTAATAGCAACCACACCTTGGGCTACTCGCCCAAGGTGTTGGCACAGCGGGGGTTTCCTACTGGGATAGGTTAAGCCTATGTGGGTGCTTTGATGGTTTTAAATTAGAGAGATGATAGAGATGATTTAAGTTGTAAATAAAAAGTTGAAAGTCTAAAGTTTAGGTTTAGAATTAGCATTTCGCGCCAACCAAACACCTAAACCTCAAACTTTCAACTTTGGGAGATCGATAGCTTACTATTGCTTTGCTCCCAGCATCACAAAATCATTCACATTGATTTCCGTGATGTAGCGTTTCTCGCCTTTGTCGGTTTCGTAAACGCGGTGGATCAGTTTGCCTTCCACGGCCACTTCACTTCCCTTTTTCAGGTACTTGCCTGCCACATCTGCCAGCTTGCCCCAGATCACCAGGTTGTGCCATTGTGTGTCTTCCACCTTATCGCCTTTTTGATTCTTGTACGAGTCGGTGGTGGCGATGGAGAACGCAGCCTTCTGTTTTTCGCCAAAGGTTTTCACTTCCGGGTCTTTGCCGAGGCGGCCGATGAGTTGTACGCTGTTTCTTAAACTTTTCATAGTAGTAAAATTTAAATTGTTAAAAATTGATTTACGCTGTTATGCCAACCGGTTTGTTTGTGATTGACGATGCAAAGGTGTGGGGAGCGGAAAAGCCGACTCGTATAATAATCGACTACTTACGTTTATATGTGTTTGTAAACGTTTATTGACGGATAAAGCATTGTTTTATAGGCAACGATATACCAGTTGGGACAAGGGAGAATAAATGATTTTCGGGAAGACAATCCCTTTTTTGAAATTTAGAAACGGCCTGAATAGGTAGCAAAATACCTGCCCACCACTGGAAAGGTTTTTAAGACCGAACTGTAAGCCATAGGGCTTTTTATTTGAAAGAACGCCACGGCTTTATCAGTGGCTTTTAACTGTCCCTGATGTACGCCCGAAAACGAGCCGTTATTTTTTACTGGGCTTCTTTGCAGAGTCCACAGATACTTTTAAAACATCATCCAAAGAGCCTACGATCTTGAGATCGCTTTTCTCGTAAGTCTTAGGACGATTGCTTTTTTTCTTAGTTGGCTTTTTGCCCATAGTATTAAGATACAAAATTAATTGTAGATTACTTTTTAACAAATCTGCACAATATTATATACGAAAATATTCGGTTTTTAGCCTATAAATAGCAATAAGTAACAATTTATAACAAATTAAGTTATAACTTAAACTAAATGAATACATTTGTTGTTGAGCCAATAGTAGAATTTGGAATACTTCGTGTATATAAACTTATTAGAGATGGCAAATGTATGGTCGATGAGTTTAAAGATGAAGTATTTAAAGATGACAATATTAAAGATGAATGGGGCGAACTTATTTCAAATTTAAAAGATGTTGCAGGCAACAGACTACTTCCTAAAACACGGTTTAGAAAATTAAAACTAAGTAAAAAGCTTCAGTATAAAGGATTCGAAGTTAAGTCGAGTAACCTTAGATTATACTTATTCAAGGAGAATATTACTGGAATAATTACAGTATGTGGTGGTAAAAAGAAAACACAAAATAAAGATATAGAAAGACTTGAAAAAATAATAAAGGAATACACCGCCTTCAAACAAGCACAGAAATAATAATATGTTTAAAAAAGAAGAATTACTCGCAAAACCAAATTACTTACTTACTACTTATCAAAACGAGATTTACAGACAAGTAATAAGTTATATGAAAGAGAACAACCTTTCACAAAAGGATGTTGCCGAAAAATTGGGCGTAAGTAATGCTTACATAAGTCAGATTATTAATGGCAATTTCAATTTCACTTTAAAAAAATTAATTGAACTGGGATTGATGATTGGGAAAGTTCCTGCATTGGAGTTTGTGGAGTTTAACGAATATTGGCGAAGAGAAATAGAAGGAACTGTTGTTCGCCCTACAATTTCTATTACTATAAATGTTGATGTACACATCGTACCAGTTCAATATATTCACATTGTTCATGTAGAAAGAAATAATATTTATTCTACAACTGAAAATAATGTAACCTTTTCAGACTTAGAATATTGTCCTAATTAATTTTTAGAAGTCTAATGCCAGAACAACCTATTCAAGTTGGTAAAATAACTATCGGAATTAATGACATTAAGTTCATTAATTATGAATCAACGACCCGTGTACAAGAATTAAAGGAGCCACTAATTAATACCGCTTTCGAATTTCAGATTGAGATGAAAACGGATATTATGAATGTAGATAAATTATTTAATATAAACACATCTGTTACTCTTTATGAAAAGCAAGGGGAAACAAAAATTGAATTAGCGAGACTTCAAACATTTAATTCATTTCGAATAATAAACTTCGATGATGTAATAATAAAGAAAGATGATCAATTATTAATACCAGATCATTTACTTGCCGTTGCATCTGGAATTGCAGTTTCTACTGCTCGTGGAATGTTTGTAATGTGTGTAAAAAATACAGTAATTAGTAATGCTCTCATTCCAATAATTGATTCTACTGTTTTTGTCCCGAAAAAGAATGTTTAATATAAAGTCCAATACTTTATATTTTAAGCAATAAGATTTTTATACTTCAACCTCTTTTCAGATTGAGTCAAGAACTTTTCAAACTTAGCTTGTTCGCTAACCTTACGTTCATTGAAACGGCTTGAGAACTCATGCAAATAGCGGTCTAAGTGCTTTTCGCTTACTGAATGATAAATCCCATAGATGCCGCGTTTTAATACGCTCCAGAAGTTTTCTATTGAGTTTGTATGAACGTCACCATTAACATAGATTTTCACGCTATGGTTAATCGTTGAATGTTGGTAGTTCTTTCCAAGTTTGTTGTAAGACCTAAATGTAATCGGTAAATAACAATACACAGTTTTTGGCAAATAAGAATACACAGAAAATGGCAACAAGAGTGCACAACTAGAGACGACATTCGCGGGTTCAAATAACCCCCGAAC
>DAHVFH010000133.1 GCA_027317105.1 Cytophagales bacterium | reverse complement strand
GGCACACAGTTGGCGTGCTACCCTTATGCAGGCCTGAACCAGGGCACGATGGAGTTCAGCTATTTGGGCCTGACGCCAGGGACGGTCTATTACATATCGGTCGACAACTACACGGGCACGGGGTACAGGGGCACCTTCTCGCTGTGCCTGAGCGATGTGTTGGATTATAATTTTTATCTAGGTGCAAATAGTCTCACCAATTTGAATAATTGGTGTTCTTCCAATGCTGCTTATTCCACAATTGGTGCTTCTGCTGACAAAAATATAGGTTCATGTTGGAGTAATGGTCCAAACTACAACCGATGGTTTAAGTTTGTGGCTGTCACAACCAATGCCACGATACAAATGAAGACCGGTGGAGCATTTGGCACACTACAATATCCGTTTATGAGCCTTTGGCAATCTGACGGAGTAACTCAAATTGCATGTGCCAAATACACGGCACAATATAGTCCACTTTCCATTTCCGTTTCCTCCCTGATAGTTGGCAACACTTATTATATATCAACAGATAATTATGTTGGAACTAGTTACAAAGGTTCTTTTACTCTTTGTATTAATAATATTGGCAATATCTACTACTCAACAGCCGATGGGTTTTGGAATAACAGCAATACTTGGTCGACCGTTGGATATGGTGGTGCAGCCGCTGCCACATTCCCAAATTCGGGTGACGTGGCTTTAATTAGAGGAAATATTATAACAGTTGGTGCAAATCAACAAGTTGCAGAAATTGATATTGATGTAACTACAGTAAACTCGAGTTTAACGATTGATAATTGCGCCCTAACTGTAAATGGTTTGGTTGCAATAACTAATGTGGGCAATAATTTCAGTAACAATTTAGTGATACAAAATAGTGGAAGCATGTTTGTGAACGATCAGCTTAATCTTACAAGATCAGGTGGGAATCAGCCATTGGGAGTCTTGGTTAATTCAGGTTGCTCTCTCACGGTTAATAAAAATTTCAATTTTGGCAGCAGCGGAGGCACGACAGTAAATACCCTTGTAAATGCTTTAGGAACAGGCACAATTAATGTAAATCAAGATGTGAATTTTAATTCATCTGGAGGGCCACTACTTTTATTACAAATGGATGGCAGTTCAGTTCTTACAGTAAAAAGGGATATTAACTTTACAGCCACCGCTTCAGGGCAAGACGCAATAAGTCTCAACAGCACCTCATTGCTCAATCTTGGCCGTAATATCAACCGAGGTGGAACTCCGTATGGCTCCTTAACATTTAACAATTCTTCCACTATAAATTTTAATGGAAGTATATATCCACAGACTGTTGGTGGTGATGCCGGATCTGGCAGCGATTCCTTTTATTACAATAATGTGATATTCAACAACACCGCTCTTTTTACACCACAAATAACTCTTGGGGGGAGTAGTACGGTTCATGGAAATTTGACGTTGTCGTCTGGAATAATTTCGACATCAGCATCAAATCCCCTGAATTTATTGAATGGCTCTACAACTGGACTAGGAAGCACCATTTGTTATGTGGATGGCCCAATGACCTACGAAGTTGCCAGTAACGTGGCCAGTACACAAAGGAATTTCCCGCTGGGGAATAATGGATCCTACCGTCCGGCAATACTGACCGTTTCTCATTCTGATAACACCTCGGTAATCTATACCGCTCAGCATATTTATTCGTCTCCTGCAGCTTTGGGCTACACCATACCAGCCACGGTTTACAATATCTCTGGGAATCGTTATTGGACCATTAGCCGTTCAGCAAATCCAAACCTTATTTCTGCTAATGTAAAATTATATTATGGTATAGGAACCAGTGATGGCGTAACGGACTATACAAAACTGACCGTTGTTAAAACTACAGGTTCAGGTTCGCCTTGGATTGACATTTCCGGCACAGCTACGGCCAATGGAACAGGGACAATAACTTCTGGCTCATTCAATTCATTCAGCAGCTTTGCGCTCGGAAACCTAAACGGAGGCGCTAATCCGCTGCCTATTGAACTTGTTGATTTTGAAGGATCGTATGTGGTAGGTAGGGTAAATCTTAAATGGTCTACGGCATCCGAAATTAATAATGACTACTTTACCATCGAGCGTTCTTCGAATTCGGGCTATGAATTCGGGAAGATTCTTCAAGTTCAAGGATCAGGAACTGTAGCAACGTTTACTCAATATTCTGCTACGGATCAAGAACCTTTAAATGGAGTTAATTATTATCGGTTAAGCCAAACTGACTTTGATGGTAAAAAAACTTATTTGAAAGTAATTTCAGTAAACTGTACGAATGATAATTTACTTACGGTTTATACTTACCCAAATCCTTTTAATGGTGGTGAATTTACGATCTCTATTCAGAATTTATCTTCTTCTGCTAGTGAACAGAAATTGTACCTTGAAATTTTTGATATCGCCGGACGAAGTATTGAGCAATTTGATTTAGGGTTAACGAGTTTTTCGGGTGTCAATGTCAAATTAAAGCAACCACTTAGTCCAGGTCTTTATTTCTTTAGATTCATTTTGAACGGAAAAACCTACAGTAAAAAAATGATAGCAAAGTAGGTTGCTATTTTATATTCGATTTGAAAGGGGTCACTTCTTCGAGGCTAATTTTATTATTGCTTCGATTTATATCTGCCATTCTTCGCGAAGGATCAATTTCAAGAGATTCAATTTCTTCCGGTTTTCGATTAATCTTCAATGTATAAGAAGGATAAACCCACGGCCATGTTTCACAGAGAATTGGATGGTTTCCTTCCGACTTTCCACCCAATAATTCATTCATAGGGATATAATATACTTCACTTGAGCCATCTTTGTAGGTGACCACAAAATCTATGGGCATAGGAAAATCCCCAATTCGTTTTAGCTCAACTAATGTGGCTTCATCTTTTTCGATTAATTGACTAATTCCATAATCAATTCGCTTAGTTGTACCTATCCAATAACGCAAATACCATCCAAGTTGCAGCCCTGAAGTCTTTTCCATTACCCTGATAAAATCGTTAGGCGTAGGATGTTTCATCTTCCAAGTTTCGTAATAACGAAGCATTCCCTTTTCGAAAATCTTTTCCCCAATTAGATATTTTAGCTGTTCAAGAAAGATTGCGCCCATACTATAGGCCGCAGTGCCGTAAGCTCTATTGGTATTGAAGTGGTCAGATTGTTGACCCGCAGGCTCTTGCAGCCCGCTTGCGATTAAGGCGTAATAGCTGGCATAGCTTCCGGCATGTGGATTCTTGGTTTCATTAATTGAAGCCATCGCTTCACTACTCGCAAAGTCGGTGAACCCTTCATCCATCCAGGCGTTGAGCGATTCATTTGATGCCAGCGTCATTTGAAACCAACTATGAGCCACCTCATGCGCCATTGTACCACTTAGGCCTTGCAAAGAACCCTCACCGAGGATGAGCGTGCACATCGGATATTCCATGCCTCCGTCACCGCCTTGAATGATAGAATATGTGTCGAATGGATATTTTCCAAAATGGGTGTCCAAGTGCCGAAAGACTTTTACAGCCGTTTCCTCCATTTTTATCCAAGTTTCCGCTGTCTTTTCATTTTTTTGATAGAAAAAATGAAGCATTGGTCCATTGGGAACTTGGGCCTGATCATGGGTATAGTCAGGATCGGCCGCCCAAGCAAAGTCAATCACATCTTTGGCAATAAAATTCCAAGTAAGATCACCTTCTGGTTTGCTCACCAAGCTACCCCTTTTTTCATAACCAAATCCGACCTTATCAGCATTTTGCAAAATCCCAGTACCTGCGACTGCAAAATTTGGATTGATGGATATGCTCACATTGAAATCACCCCATACCCCATGAAATTCTCTAGCCACATATTGATACGCATGCCATCCCTGATAATCGTACTCTGCCATTTTTGGATACCATTGCGTCATCGAATAAGCAATGCCCTCACGATTATCGCGGCCCGACCTGCGAATTTGCAAAGGAACTTGAGCATGGAATTTCATTTCGAAAGTGGTTTTAGACTTCGGTGATAACGGCTTTGCCAATGTTACTTCGAGCAAAGTTCCGTTTACTTTATAAGTCAATTCTTTTCCTTCTTGCCTTAGGGATAAGATATATTGGTAGCCAATCTCATCTTCTTTTAGTTTAGAGATTCGATCAGCTACCCTTCGGTCGGGATCTGCAATATTTCTTGACCGCACATCCATCATGCTGCCTGGCTGGAAGGCATTAAAATAGAGGTGGTAATAAACTTTAGAAAGTGTGTCGGGAGAGTTGTTGTAGTAGATGAGCTTCTGCTCTCCATCCAGTTGATGGGTTTCAACATCCAAGTTTACCTTCATCGTGTATTCTACACGCTGCTGCCAATATCCGCTTTGAGCTTGGCTTAATGCACCATAAAAAAATATTGATACGAAAAAAAGTAAATATTTTAATACCATTCCGAATTTAGTTTAATGAAGATTTCAATTGGATATGCCTTGTTGGTCAAGCAGAATCTTTTGTAAGAACGCATTAAAATTTGAAAAGGTCAATACTGATAAGCTGCTATCCTTCTTTCGGAGGGCTAAAGCCCATTGATTGAAAGGTAGTGTTGAGTTCTTCAGTACCGGGGTCTTGAACCGTCTTAGAAGGCCTTACCCTGTTGCGATCTTCTTTTGTTAAGTGTATTAATAATGATGTTTCTAAATTCTCGTTCTGCTTTGTGTAAATTGAGCAATTGTTGAGGCGTAATTACAGTAAGTAATTTGTTAGAATATTCTTTTTCAAGAGTCAATTCATCCTGTTTAATTTTCAATCCCTGATTAAGCAGTTCTTGCTGACGATTGGGATCAGAGTTATTTTTTCCTACATTTTTTTCCATCTCTCTGTAGGATTTTTGTAATTCCGACCGCTTTTTAATAAACTCGTTATAGATTGGCCAGAATTTTTCTGCTTGCTCTGGTGTTAGCGGCAATCGCTGGGTAATAAGTCCAACTCTCGCTGCTCTTATTTTTTCCCTTGCCGTGGGATTTAGCGATTGACGTTCTTCGTTATCTTGTGCTTGGATAGTGAGGCAAAAGATGAGGGGAAAAAATAGGTAGATTAATTTTCTCATTTCCTTAAAGCTCATTTTCCAACTCATTTTTAACCTCTGTTCCACTAAAATCTTCAGATAAAGATTTTAATTGAATCTTTAGATTTAAAGAATCCGCATCGGTATCATCCAAGTTAGCCACTTCCAACAAATCGTTTAATGAAATGTCTGTTTCATTTAAGTAGGCGATGAGATGTTCCGTTGAGATGGTAGACAGCATTTCCTCAGGTCTATGGTGGGTTGTTGGGGTTAAAAAATAAGCAAGCCCAAGAAATAAAATGAGCACGGGCAGAGCATACCGAAGTGATAGTTTCAAAGCAGGAAGTTCAAAGAATGATTTCTTTCTTTGAACCCTTTCCATGATTTGATGGGGTAACAGATCAAAATACCCATCAGGTACTTCAAAAATGTTCTGGTTCGGTATGTCTTCCAACTTTTTCATTTTTATTATGATTTAATAGTAGGGTAATAGTTTAATCATTTGAAAGAAAATTTTCAATTTTCTTTATCGCATGGTGAAAGCTCGCTTTAAGTGCTCCCACGCTGGTTTTGGTCACTTTCGACATTTCTTCATAGGGCATTTCCTCAAAATATTTCAAGTTGAAAACAAGTCTTTGTTTATCAGGCAGTTCAAGTAAAGCCTTTTGAAGTTTCTTCTGGATGTCATCACCAGAAATATGGGCAGCGGTATCAAGTTTGGAAACTAATTGCTGCCCCACATCCTCGATTGGCAAAAAGAATCGCCTCTTCTTTTTGTTCAAATAGGAAAGGCATTCATTGGTAGCGATCCGGTATATCCAGGTAAAGAGCTGAGAATCCTCACGAAAGTTGTCAATGGCTTTATGCACTTTAATAAAAATGTCCTGAGTCAGGTCATTGGCATCGTCATGATCGATTACCATTTTTCGTACTAACCAATACACGCGCTTTTGGTACTCACGCACCAACATATTGAACCCGTAGTTTCGGGTTTCAGGGTTTCGAATTTTTTGAAGTAGTTCTTTATCTTCCAACCAAGGCAAGATTATATTTTCGCCAAACTATCAACCAAAAGTTCAAATTGTTCTTTAGAATGCGCAGGGAAATTCGCAAAACGAAGTTGTGATTTTTTGAATTCGCCATATCCCTCTCCCGGATGAATTCCTAGCTTTTTTAATTCGTTGGTTAGAACCCCTGTATGTTCACCACAATCGGCAACAAGTACGGTTTTGGATTGTGCATTTTTATTCTTGACAAAAGAAGAAAGTGTGCGATGAGATTCTATGGCTTGATATAGAATGGCTGCTTTATATTCAGTTTCTTTCCGTAAAGTATTTACGCCTCGTCTCTGAAAGTCTTCTACCACTTTGGCTAGTAAATAAATACTTAGCACATTGGGTGTCTCCGGTGTTTGATTTTTTTTAGCATTTTGTAAATAGAATGGTAGCGAATGATAGGTGCCAATGGTTTTGCCGCTGGCAAGGATTTTCTCTGCTTTGGCCAAGCAGCGTTCATTCACAATCCAAACTCCCAATCCTGCGGGAAGCCCAAACCCTTTCTGCACAGAAAAGAATAACGAGTCAATTTTTGAATAATCGAATGCTGGATAGGGAAGGGAAGAAACGGCATCAACTACAATCAGCGAATTCGGATTGGCTTTTCTAAAACTATTTATAAAGTCCAGAGAAAGGGATACTCCAGTACTGGTTTCGTTGTGGGTGATACCAATCATTTCAACGTCCTGTGGTATGACAACGTCCTGCTCAAAACTTTCACCAAAGGGTACCTCAATTTTATCCACCAATTTTCCTAATTGTTTTGCTATTTCATAGAATCTTTTGGAAAACGCGCCATTAACCAGATGGAATGATTTTTCTTGCACTAAGTTTTGAATGGCGCGCTCCCAGATTTCTGTGGCTGAGGCTGCAAAAAAAACATGGAAACCGGCAGGAATGGACAAAAGCTCTTTTAATCCTTCTGTTGCACTTCTGAAAATTGATTCAAACTCCTTGCTGCGATGGGCTAATGAGGGTATCCCTTCACGGAAAGCAGACCGCATATACCCTTCAACGGTAAAATAAAGCTGCGAAGGGCCAGGCGCAAAATTGGCAATAGGATTCATGGCTGCAAATTTATTGTAAAAATTCTGTGAAGGAGTGAAAATCTTTCAGGCATTCGACCACAAATACTTTAAGGGAATGTCCAAGCATTGCCTATCTTTGTCCCAATAATTCCCACTTGGGTTTGGGACACGTTTGCTGAACCTAACAGTAAAACAATACCGGGTGTAGCTATCTTCTTAAATCAGGCCTCAATCACGCTAGTCGTGTCCTCGCCCAAAAAGCAGGTTAACAGTGGAAGGTTACAGAAGCCAGTAGCCCAAAACTTGTCGTATAGAGGGTTCAGAAACTCCTACCAAATCCAGTGGGTTTTATTTTTTTAAGATTTTCAGCTTTTGCTCCGTGAGTTTTCTTTTGGTGTCTAATGGGAAGTCACCATTCATCATCCAGTCATAATAAGAAGGCTCCTCCTTGAAGACGTTAGTGACCAACTTATTCTTGTGCTTCCCGAAGTTGAAGATGACTTCTCCTTTTTCATTAACAATCATACGTCCAGCCAGATCCACCAAACCATCACCTACCAGTTTGGCTAAGGTTTCCATATCATTTTTGATCATCCCAACTTTTCGTTCGAGGCCATCGGTTACATCTTGCCCCTCATACCGTTCAATCTGCGCCATCAAAACCTCCATCGAAGCTTGTGTGTCTGCTTCTGCGGAGTGGGCATTGTCCATTTCTTTTTGGCAATAAAATTTATAGGCCGCTGATAAGGTTCTTTTTTCCATCAGATGAAAAATCTTCTGGGAGTCTATGATTTTCTTTCGGCTGTAGTCAAATTCAACACCTGCCCTTAGAAATTCTTCTACCAACATTGGTACGTCAAACTTAAGAATGTTGAAACCGGCCAGGTCACATCCCTCCATAAAACGAGCATACTCTCTTGCGACCTCTTTAAACAAAGGTTTATCTTTTACGGCTTCATTGGTTATTCCATGGATAGCGGTAGATTCTTCTGAAATAGGTATGGTCGGATTTAAAAGATTGGACTTTCGGATAGTTTCGCCATTGGGCATCACTTTGATGACGGCAATCTCGATAATCCGGTCATGGGCTATGCTCACCCCAGTGGTTTCAAGATCGAAAAAGCAAATGGGGATTTTTAGAGCAAGCTTCATGGAATTAATAAAATAAAATAAAGAAGAATCAATGGAACTTTCTGATGGCTTTGTAAAATTGACTTGAAGGAACACCAATTTTTCTTAAGATCGCTTTGGCTGCGCCTAAATTTTTTACATCTTCGGAGGACGAGATCAGCGTTTGAAATTTTTCGTTCGTGCTTGAAATTAGCATGATCTTGCCATTTACCATTTCGTATTTAATCGTTAAATAAGGTTCTGAAGTTGCATCGACCCGATCAATTTTAGCAACACGTTTTGCCAAGGGGTCTGTTTCATCAAAAAGAATAATTCCGCCTTTTGGTGTACGGGAGACAAGATTTAACACTACAGAATTTTCTTCATGGGATAACTTACTGATAATCAAAGCGTGGTGATTGTATGCTTCAAGGTTAGTGGAATCATTACCTGGTTCAATAATAACAATTTCTGCATCTGAAATTTTTTCCAATAGAGGAGTTGAATAATCGGCCTTCCGATTAGATTGCTCTAACACAAACAAAATTATTTGAACAATTCGGGATCTCGTATTTCCTACGACAATGATACGTTGTTTGTCAGTGATTTGACTAGATAACATTAAAGGAGATGTTTGCATTGCTTTCAAAGTAAAACAAATTGTAGGTGGTTTGAAAATGAAATTTGTTCATTTCGTCAAAAGATTTTAGAATTTATCAACAAAGAATTGTGTTTATTGAATGTGAACAAGTTGCTACAGATGGGGATAGTATTTTTGTCAATGGGTTTAGGTTTGTTCCCCATTAAAAAAGCAACTCGTACCAACAACCACAAAGTATGGAGCAACGATCAACGCCAGTGAGGTTAAGTTCTGCAATCAGCGGAGCAGGTAATAAAACCCGATCACTCGCCAGAGACATCTCTGAGAGTTTGGGCAAGTTGCCGCCTCAGGCGCCTGATCTTGAAGAATCCATACTGGGTGCATTGATGCTTGAGAAGAATGCACTCACGGCCGTGGTTGAATTTTTAAGACCGGATCACTTTTATTCGGATCAACACAAAGAAATTTATAAAGCAATAGTCGATCTTTTCAAATCCTCTGAACCAGTCGATATGCGCACGGTTGTTGCGCAGTTACGCAAAAACGGCAAACTAGAGATTGTTGGTGGTGCTTATTATATCGCTGAACTCACCTCAAAAGTGAGTTCGGCTGCCAATATCGAATACCATTCAAGGATCATCATTGAAATGGCTATCAAACGTGACTTGATTCAAATCGCCTCACAAGTCCACCACGATGCCTATGAAGACACCACAGATGTCTTCGAACTTCTTGATAAAACAGAGCAATCTATTTTTCAAATTTCCGATTCCAACCTGCGAAAGAACTACGACAACATGAAATCATTGATGTTTCGAGCTTTCCAGGAACTTCAGGAAAAGAAAAATCATAAAGATGGGTTGACGGGCATTCCTAGTGGATTTTCAAGGTTGGATAGGGTTACTTCCGGTTGGCAAAAATCGGATTTGGTGATTATTGCAGCAAGACCAGGTATGGGTAAGACTGCATTTATTGTATCTGCGCTTCGCAATGCAGCGGTTGATTTCAATCATCCAGTAGCGATTTTTTCTTTAGAGATGGCCTCCCTTCAATTGGTGAACCGATTGATTTCCGCCGAAGCTGAATTGGAGTCTGAAAAAATAAAAAAAGGAAATCTGGCTGATTTTGAATGGCAACAATTAGTAAGCAAAACGAACCGACTATCGTCAGCACCAATTTTCATAGATGATACACCTGGGCTATCCATTCTTGAATTACGCGCCAAGTGCCGAAGACTAAAGGCAGAACACAACATTCAGTTGATTGTTGTTGATTATTTGCAATTGATGAAGGGCGATGGCGGAGGAAACCGCGAGCAGGAGATCGCTTCTATTTCAAGGGCTTTAAAAGGGATTGCAAAAGAACTAAATGTACCTGTGATTGCCCTGTCGCAGTTAAGTCGAGGAGTTGAAACACGGGGAGGTGACAAACGTCCTCAGCTATCTGACTTGCGCGAATCAGGTTCTATTGAACAAGATGCCGATATTGTAATGTTTCTTTATCGTCCCGAGTATTATAAAATCACAGAGTATGAAGACGGAACACCTTCTCAAGGCGTAGCCGAGGTGATCATTGCAAAGCATAGGAATGGATCGCTCGACACTGTGCGTTTAAAATTCATTGGCAAATACACCAAGTTTGCTGATTACGATTCACCGGACGGCTTTACAGCCTTAAGTAATATACAGAGCAGAGTAAATACTTTCAGGGATGAGCCTCCTGCTTCTCGGCCTTCGGGTGATGATATGCCGTTCTAGATTCTTGCTTCTGGATTCTATGATTTTGGATTCTCGATTCTGGGCATTGAGAATTATCCGGTAACATAACCAAGGACACGTGTCCGGAGGTAGGCTTCCAGAATCATCTCTCAAATTTTGTTAGTTACGCTACTCCTTTCTACCTTCCGTTTTGAATAAACATTCCATCAATTATGAAGGCGCTCGTACTCACAAGTCCAGGTAATATTGAAATGAAGGAGGTTTCATTGCCCACTTTATCGTCAGGCAGGGCATTGGTAAAAATAAAAGCGGTTGCGTTAAACAGACGCGATGATTGGATTCGCGAGGGTAAGTATCCTCACATTAAAACTGGAATGGTAATGGGATCTGATGGCGCAGGTATTGTGGAGTCGGTTCACAACGAAGAGCATAAGGAATGGATTGGTAAAGAGGTGGTGATCAACCCCAATATTGACTGGGGCTCCAATCCTGATGTTCAATCTTTGAAATACACTATTCTCGGTATGCCCGTTGACGGCACATTTGCCGAATATATTTCGGTGCCCGTTGATCGTCTTCATCATAAACCCTTTCATTTGGATTTGCTGCAAGCTGCTGCTTTGCCATTGGGTGGGCTTACTGCTTTTCGGGCACTATTCCGCAAAGGAGAATTGAGAGCTGATCAGAATGTACTCATTTCTGGTTTCGGAGGCGGAGTGGCACAGTTTGCTTTTTTATTTGCCAAAGCAGCTGGAGCAAATGTGTACGTTACCTCGGGAAGTGATGAAAAAATTGACAAGGCAATTAAGATGGGGGCTAGAGGAGGATATAATTATAGAAAGCAATCTACGTTTGAAGACTTGTGGAAGACTAAAGGCGGTTTCGATTTAATCATTGACAGTGCCGGTGGGGACCAGATTAATGCATACATTAAAATGCTTCGTGCTTCCGGCAAAATTGTTTTCTATGGCGCAACAAATGGCAAGCCATCCAAGGTGGATTTTTACAGAATGTTTTGGTATCAGCTGTCTTTGATCGGTACAACCATGGGTAATGATCAGGAGTTCAGCGAGATGCTTACTTTTGTGTCAAAGCATCAGATCAGACCGTTAGTTGATTCTATCCGGCCTTTCTCAAAATTAGCCGAATCTCTTCAAGATGTTACTAAACCGAATAAAGTAGGAAAGATTGTTTTTCAGGTATGATCCCTGAGAAAACTAAAAACAAATAAGCCGATCAAAAGACCGGCTTATTTTATGGGTATAACCGATCTCAATTAACAAAATTCATCAAAAACTTCCACGAGGTGCTGGCCAATCATTTGGGCGTTGCGCCCTTCAATATGATGGCGTTCTACAAAGTGTACCAATTCACCATCTTTAAATAAAGCAATAGCTGGTGAAGAGGGGGGATAGGGCAATGTATATTCGCGAGCTTTGGCAACGGCTTCTTTATCTACACCGGCAAATACTGTAGTTAATTTGCCTGGCTTTTTTGATGAGTGTTCCAGCGCCCATTTAATGCCAGGCCTTGCAGCTCCTGCCGCACAACCACATACTGAATTGATGACCAAGAGGTTTGTTCCTTTTTGATCCTTTAGCTCTTGATCTACATCAGAGGCAGATTTTAATTCTTTAAAGCCAGCAACCGTGAGGTCGCTGCGCATAGGGGCTACAATTTGTTCGGGATACATATAAAATAAATTTTTAAAATTCGAGATTCAAAATTACCAAATATCTAATTAAACCAATTTTTAATATTTTAAGTTCTCCCACCCACATTCATCACATAAAACCGAGTTCAAGTTTCGCGGCTTCACTCATCATGTCCTGCGAATAAGGAGGATCAAATGTCAACTCCACTTTCACATCATTCACACCTGCTATAGCCTTAATTTTTTGTTCCACTTCACTGGGAATGGCTTCAGCAGAAGGGCAGGAAGGCGAAGTCAACGTCATTAAAACAAATACATTATTAACAGGGAAAATATTGATTTCATAAATCAACCCTAATTCATAAATATCCACCGGAATTTCAGGGTCATAAACTGTCTTTAATGCAGCAAGCACTTTATCGCTGAGGTTTGTTTCAGCGGCTTCAGGTATTTTATCGGTATCGGATGCGACTTCACTCATTATTTTTCAATCAGTTGGGTTTTAAAAGCAATCGCGTATAGTTTCATTTGTTTGATCATGGCCGCAAAACCGTTGGAGCGCTGAGTGCCAATAAACCGATCCATTCCGATTTTATGCATGAAATACAAATTAGCGTTTAAAATAGTTTCCGGAGTTTGTCCGTTGAAAATGCGAATCAATAAACTAACCAGCCCTTTTGTTATGGCTGTGTTGCTTTCGCCAGAGAAAAACACCTTTCCTCCATCCAACTTTGCAGCAAGCCAAACTTTGGATTGACATCCTTTTACAATATTGTCTTCTACCTTTTCCGATGCATTCATGTCGGGCAATTTTTGCCCCAACTCCATTACGTAAAAGACCGTCATCTCCATATCGCCATCAAGCAATGAAAATTCGTTGATAATTTCATCTTGGATTTGATCAATGGTCATCCTTTCATAATATTTACGATACGCATTAACCCATCGGCCAATTCATCAACCTCAGATTTTGTATTGTAAACGGAAAAAGATGCTCGTATGGTTCCTTCAATTCCAAGTCTTTCCATTAAAGGTTGCGTGCAATGATGACCAGTACGGACTGCGATTCCTCTTGCATCAAGCATCTGACCAATATCAAAGGGATGAATACCATCAACAATAAAAGATTGAACGGCTACTTTGTTTTTAGCTGTACCAATCAATTTTAATTTAGGGATCGCTGATAATTTTTCAACAGCATATTCGAGTAATTCATTTTCGTGCTCTGCAATCTGATCTTTACCAAGGTTATTGATAAAAAGAATGGCCGCATTTAAGGCTATTACATCCGAAATGTTGGGTGTGCCGGCTTCAAATTTATACGGTATGTCGTTGTAGGTAGTCTTGGCGAAAGTGACTTCTTTGATCATTTCACCACCGCCCATATAGGGAGGCATTTTCTCTAAAATACTTTTTTTGCCATAAAGAATACCAACTCCTGTGGGGCCGTACATTTTATGGGAAGAAATGCAATAAAAATCGCAATCCAAGTTTTGAACATCAATATCCAAATGCGCAGCGGCTTGTGCGCCATCAATCAATACAACGGCATCTACCTCATGCGCCAATTGGATTATTTTCTTAATAGGATTGATTGTGCCAAGACTGTTGGAAGCATGATTCACTGCGACAATCTTAGTTTTGCGAGACAATAATTTACGGTATTCTTCAAGATCGATATCGCCAATCTCTGAAACTGGAATAACTTTTAAGTTTGCCTTTTTTTCCTCGCAGATGAGTTGCCAGGGCACAATGTTCGAGTGATGCTCCATACCAGAGATGATCACCTCATCACCCTCCTTTAGGAAAGCGCGTCCATAAGAGGAGGCGACTAAGTTGATGCTTTCTGTAACACCTCGCGTGAAAATAATCTCTTCTACATGCTTCGCATTGATAAACTTTTGCATGGAGTCTCGGGTCTTCTCAAAGGCTTTCGTTGCTTTTTCTGCCAACGTGTGTATACCACGGTGTATGTTGGCGTTATACCCCTGATAGTAATTGGTTAACGCATCAATTACTTCCTGCGGCTTTTGGTTGGTGGCTGCGTTGTCGAAATAGATGAGCCGCTTCCCATTCACATTCTGATGGAGGATAGGGAATTTCGCTCTTATCTTTTCAATATCGATAGCGGTGGCCGTGGTCATTTATTCAAGCGTTTGGAAATCAAGCCATCTAAATATTTTTTTAGGACTTCGTTCTTTATGGCCGCAAGAGTTTCAAAGGCAAAAGCGTACAGCAACATCGCTTTTGCCTCGTCCAACGGGATACCCCGGGAGCGTAAGTAAAAAACGGCCTCTTCGTCCAGTTGACCCGTAGTACATCCGTGAGAGCATTTTACATCGTCAGCCCAAATTTCAAGCTGCGGTTTTGTATTGATAGTCGCAGTGTCTGTTAAAAGAATATTTCTGTTTGATTGAAAGGCGTTTGTTTTTTGGGCGTGTGGCCGCACAAAAATCTTTCCGTTAAATACACCTTTTGCATTGTTGTCCATAACCCCTTTGTATAATTCGTTACTAAAGGAGTTTGGTTTGAGGTGATCCACTACGGTATGATTGTCGGCAACGGTATTTCCTTTCAATAGATAAAGACCATAAAAATGCGACTCACAATTTTCACCGTCAATAACGATATTAAAATTATTGCGGATTAAAGCTCCATCCAATGTAAGTGTGAATGTATTCAGTTTACTGACAGAGGATTGATTAATCAAAGTATTAGCAACCTGATGGAGTTTGCCCTCATCATTTTGAATTTTAACGTAATCGAAAGACGCATTTTCTTTGATAATAATCTCTTCCGAGAAGGTATGGAATATCGGATTTTCACCAATCGATATGGACTTCTCGATCAATGTAAATTCACTGGATTCTCCCAGGACCAGCAATAGCCTTGTGTGGCTAACCAATGAACTGGATTTGGCATCGTTGACATGAAGAATTAATACAGGCTTTACAACCTTTGTTTGAGCCGGAACTTGAATAAAAATACCATTTTGCCAGAGGGCTGAGTTTAGTGCTACAAAAGGGTCAGTGGAAGTCTTTGGGTATTTATCAAAGTAGGGGAGTGCTTCCTTATTTTCAAGCGATGATTGAAGATCGGAGATTTTGATTTCGGTATCGGGACTGATGATCCTGGAAAATTCTTTTGAATAAATTCCATTGATAAAAACAATAATATTCGATTCAAGTTGAGGAATTAAAAATTCTTCGACTGAAGTAATGGTTGACTTGGCGAAAGATTGCTGTTCAAAATTGAAATTCTTCTCAAGTGCCCGGGTAATAGGGGTGTAGCGATATTCTTCTGATTTATTTCCCGGTAATCCAAGTTTTTGGAAGTCGCGAAAGGCTTCCTCTCGGTTGCTATTTTTTTGACCAGAAAGTTGGTCAAAGGCAAGCGCCATTTTTTCTTCTACTGTCTTATTCAAAGTTGCCGTACTCATTTTATTCTGCTAAAGCCAAATCACCCTTAATCCAATCGTAGCCTTTCGCCTCAAGTTCAAGGGCCAGTTCTTTGCCACCTGACTTCACAATTTTCCCTTTATACAATACGTGTACAAAATCGGGCACTATATATTCCAGCAAGCGTTGATAGTGCGTAACTAAAATCGTTGCGTTATTTTTTGTGCGCAATTTATTGACACCGTTAGCCACGATGCGAAGGGCATCAATATCAAGACCGGAATCCGTTTCATCGAGGATGGCCAATTTAGGCTCCAACATCGCTAGCTGAAAAATTTCGTTGCGTTTCTTTTCGCCACCAGAAAAACCTTCATTTAAAGAACGGCTAAGAAGTGATTGGTCAATTTCTACCAATTTCATTTTCTCTTTCATCAATTGGAGAAAGGCTACGGCATCGAGTGAAGAAAGCCCGCGGTATTCGCGGATCTTGTTTAATGCCGTCTTCATAAAATTGACAGTACTTACCCCTGGTATTTCAACGGGATATTGAAAGGCAAGAAAAATTCCTTCACAGGCTCTGATGTTCGGCTCAAGTTCAAGCAAATTTTTCCCGGAAAAATCTACTGTTCCTTCGGTCACTTCATATTCTTCGCGGCCAGCTAGGACAGAGGCTAACGTGCTTTTGCCAGAACCATTTGGTCCCATGATCGCATGCACCTCTCCAGCGTTTACTTTAATGTCTATCCCATTAAGGATTTGCTTATCCCCAATTTTAGCTTTAAGATTCTTTACAATTAGCATTATTTAAAATTCAAAGTTCAACATTACAGATTCAAAATTCAAGATTAAGGTCTTCGATAATGTTATAGACTTCTTCAGGTTCATGAACATACTTCGATCCTTTCATTTCAGATTTTTTAAGATACCCAATGAAACCAGATAGCTGCTTGCTAATGGTAATAACTTTGTCTTTCAGGGATTCCAACTCTACCGCTGTTAGATAGCCTTTATCAAAGGCAGGATAAAGTTGAGATCGAGTTTCCCCACTTGAGCCTTTTGCTATGAAAAAAAATTGAATAAACTCTTTTTTACCGCCTCGCTCAAAGCCTTCGGCTACATTATCCATGGTCGATCCTGCGGACTTATTTATCTGATCTTTGCGTGAAAAGTATTTTGCGAAATTGCCTTTGTTAGAAAGCTCATAAATCTCTTTCGCAAATTCTCTTGCGATCTGCCAAACCTTTAAGTCCTCAAATGAATTAATTTTTGCCACAATTTTGGATCTTGAATTTCAAATTTTGAATAACTTACCCTACACTTCCTTCCAAAGTCAATGCCAATAACTTCTGCGCTTCAACAGCGAATTCCATCGGCAATTGATTCAAAACTTCTTTTGCATAGCCATTGACAATCAAAGCCACTGCGGCCTCTTCGTCAATTCCTCGTTGCAAGCAGTAAAAAATCTGGTCTTCCCCGATTTTAGAAGTCGTTGCTTCATGTTCAATTTTGGCGGTACTGTTCTCAACATCGATGTAAGGAAAGGTGTGCGCACCGCATTGATCGCCCATTAATAAAGAATCGCACTGCGAAAAATTTCTTGCATTGGATGCACGCTTTAATACTTGCACTTGGCCGCGGTAACTGTTTTGAGATTTTCCTGCAGAAATTCCCTTTGACACAATTCGCGACCTTGTGTTTTTTCCGATATGGATCATTTTTGTTCCCGTATCGGCCTGTTGATAATTATTAGTGACGGCAACAGAATAAAATTCTCCCATGGAGAAATCTCCTTTTAAAACGCAAGACGGATATTTCCATGTTATTGCTGATCCAGTTTCCACTTGTGTCCAAGAAATTTTAGAATGGTCGCCAGCGCAAAGTCCGCGCTTCGTTACAAAATTGTAAATGCCCCCTTTGCCATTTTTGTCTCCAGGGTACCAGTTTTGCACGGTACTGTATTTGATTTGGGCATCCTTCATTGCATACAACTCAACAACAGCAGCATGGAGTTGATTTTCATCGCGCATAGGCGCAGTGCAGCCTTCGAGATAGCTTACATAGGAACCTTCTTCTGCAACGATTAGTGTCCTTTCAAACTGTCCCGTATTAGCTGCATTGATCCGAAAGTACGTTGAAAGTTCCATGGGGCACCTCACACCCTTTGGTATGTAGCAGAAGGATCCATCACTGAACACAGCAGAATTAAGTGCCGCATAATAATTGTCGTTCATAGGCACCACGCTTCCTAAATATTTCTTGATCAATTCTGGATGTTCTTTTACGGCTTCGCTGAAGGAACAAAAGATCACACCGAGTTCACCTAATTTCTCCTTAAAGGTGGTGGCTACAGAAACGCTGTCGATAACGGCATCTACGGCAATTCCGCTCAATCGCTTTTGTTCTGTCAGCGAGATGCCCAGTTTTTCAAACGTCTTTATTAATTCGGGGTCAACTTCATCCAAACTACTTGGCCCAGTTTTTTTCTTAGGTGCCGAATAATAAATAATGTCTTGATAATTGATCTTTGGATATTTTACATTTGGCCATTTTGGTTCTGTCATGTTCAGCCAACTACGGTAGGCTTTCAATCGCCACTCAAGAAGCCATTCTGGCTCATTCTTCTTTTTAGAGATAAACCTAACAGTATCCTCGCTAAGCCCTTTTGGAGATTCGTCAGCGGCAAGGTCAACCGACCAACCATGTTCGTATTCCTTGGAGGTAATTTCTTCGAGAACTTGATTATCTTTTGCCATCCGTTAATCTAATTAGACTAATTATAAATAAAACCATCAAATTTAAAACAATTTCCCATTTTATTGGTTCAACCTCAAATGGAATTTAAATTATTTGGAAATTTTAAGGGTTCGGTTAAGACTTTCTTCCAAGGATATCATCGTTTCGGTTCTGGCAATTCCTTCCACCTGTTGCATTTTATCGTAAAGCACTTCTTTTAAGTTATTGGTATCCTTGCAATGGATTTTTACAAACATAGAGTAGTTCCCCGTGGTATAATGAATATTCACTACCTCTGGAATATCCTTCAATTTGGCCACCACTTTTTCATAAAGTGCACTTTTTTCTAGGTAAATCCCTATAAAAGCAGTGATATCAAAACCAAGTTTATTGTAGTTTACGCGTAAAGTAGTCTTGTCTAGCACCCCTGCTTCCTCCATTTTATTCATTCTTACATGAACGGTTCCAGGAGAAACGTTGACTTTTTTTGCAACTTCTGTATAAGGCCTCTTTGCGTCAGTCATTAATAGCTCTAGAATTTTTAAATCGATATTGTCGAATTGATAATTTGAGAGCATAAAAAGATATTTACTTTAAATTTATGATAATAAATTGACAATAATATTAAATTAAATGTAAATTTTTAGACTAATTGTTGATATAGAATCAATTTTATCTTTCCTTTGCTAAATAATTTACAATGAATGGTGTTGATCTCAATAGTTATCGGGATGGCAAGCCAGGATTGAAAATTTGATGAATAAAATTGTAGGGTGTTGAAACTGGCAGACAAGCCCTCCTGTCTCGGGGGTGTGGATAACAGGATAAACGCAGGATAAAGGGTTGACCACTAAAGTTTTCTTTGTGTCCTGTAGCTAACTGCCTCGTGGAGGTTCGAACCCTCCCTCTACAGCTAGGTTATGTTAAAAAGTAGAAAGGCTCGGAGAAATCCGGGCTTTTTTTCTGCCTATGGATGAACTACTTTTTCAATAACCCCAAACAAACGATTGCTATTGCCTTAATTTTTTGCCTAATTGGCGTTTTGATTAAGTAACATGAATAATTTTCCTTGGTTTGATAAGTATCCGGATGGCATTCCTCATGAAATTGGTGAGCCTCCCTTCCAGTCCTTAATAGAATTATACGAATCAGCCTCGAAAAAATATCAAGACTCTGTCGCTTTTGAAAATTTTGGTGGTAAGCTCACCTTTGGGGAAGTGGATAAACGAGCTACTGATTTTGCGGCCTTCCTCCAAAAAGATTTGGGGCTTAGAAAAGGAGAGCGTATCGCCATTCAAATGCCCAACTTGTTACAGTTTCCCATTGCCTTTATGGGCGCACTGAAGGCCGGGCTGATTGTTGTTAACGTTAATCCCCTTTATACCGCGCCTGAAATGGAGCATCAGTTCAAAGATGCCGGGATTTCAGCCCTCGTGATCGTTGCCAATTTTGCCCATAACCTTGAATCCATTGTTGATAAGATTCCGGCCAAGCATTACATCATTACCGAAATGGGGGATTTAGTTGGAGGTTTCCGGGGGTGGATGATTAATTTTATTGTAAAATACATCAAGAAATTAGTGCCGGCCTATCACCTTCCAAAGGCTATTTCTTTTAAAGAAGTCATGAAAAAGGGAAGTCTTCTTTCCTTAGACAAGCCAAAAATTGGGTTGGAAGATTTGGCGGTTTTGCAATACACTGGTGGAACCACAGGGGTTTCAAAAGGGGCACAATTATCGCATCGTAATTTGATTGCTCATAATGAAATGATTGCGCATTGGTTCAAGCCCTTACTTACAGAGAAAGATCAAGAAATTGTCATTACGGCTCTGCCGATGTACCACATTTTTGCGCTTTCAGTGAATCTTACATTAATGTATCACAGTGGATTGCGAAATATTCTGATAACGAATCCACGCGATATGACTGGCTTTTTAAAGGAAATACGGAAGTATAAGTTCTCGATTGTAACAGGCGTAAATACGTTGTTCAATGGGATGATTAACCATCCCCTTTTCAAAACCCTGGATTTTTCTCATTTGAAAGGTGGCGTAGGTGGCGGTATGGCCGTACAAGACGCGGTCGCCATTAAGTGGCAGGAGATTACAAAGAGCCCTTTGGTGGAAGGCTACGGGCTGAGCGAAACTTCTCCAGTACTCTGTTGTAATCCATTGAATGGAACGCAGAGGCGCGGTACCATTGGCTTGCCGATGCCAAGTACTGAAGTGGCGATTTTTGACGATGACGGAAATCAGGTGGCACAAGGCGAGGCCGGTGAGATTTGTGCCCGTGGCCCTCAAGTAATGCGGGGCTATTGGGAGAAGGACAACACAGGAGTTTTTTTTCCTAACGGTTGGTTTCGAACTGGTGATATTGGATTCATGGATGCGGAGGGGTTCTTTAAAATTGTAGATCGGAAAAAAGACATGATCAAGGTATCGGGGTTCAATGTCTTTCCCAATGAAATTGAAAATGTGCTGGCCTCCCATCCAAAAATATTAGAAGTGGCCGCGATAGGTGTTCCCGATGCAAGATCGGGGGAAGTAATAAAAGCCTTTATTGTTAAGAAAGATCAGAGCTTAACCGAGGAAGAACTCAAAAAATTCTGCCATGAAAACCTTACCAATTACAAAGTGCCCAAACATTTTGAGTTCCGCACAGAGCTTCCCAAAACCAACGTGGGAAAAATTTTACGAAGAGTGCTGAAGGAAGAAGAAGCAGCGAATTCTAAATCCTAAACTTCAAATTGTTGATGAAGTATTTTTTTTCTTTTATCGTATTGGGTTCAATCACACTATCGATAAAAATTGAAGTTCGAGCACAAGCGAAAAGCCAAACCGATTCCGTGCTGTATTCGCGGGAGAAGCATTTTAAAAATATTCGACAAATAACTTTTGGTGCCGATAATGCGGAAGCATATTGGAGCTTTGATGGAAACTACTTCAGTTTCCAATCTAACAACAAGGAGTGGGGTTACCAGTGTGACCAGATTTTTTACATGCCGATTGAGGGAATGGATTTGAGCAAAGGGGCGAAACCTCATCTCGTCAGCACAGGGATGGGAAGGACCACCTGCTCTTTTTTTATGCCCGATGGCAAGTCCATTTTATATGCGTCCACTCACCTGGGAGGAAAAGATTGCCCGAAAGACGTGGAGCGTAAACCAGGCGGTAAATATTTATGGCCCGTCTATGAAACCTACGATATTTTTGTAGCAGACTTAAAAGGAAGGATTACTAAGCAACTGACCAACTCACCGGGTTATGATGCCGAGGCCACTATTTCGCCAAAGAAAGATAAGATTGTTTTTACATCAACGCGGAATGGTGATTTAGATCTCTATACCATGGATATGGATGGGAAGAATGTAAAGCAAATTACGCACGAAATCGGCTATGATGGTGGCGCATTTTTTTCTCCCGATGGAAAGAAAATTGTTTTTCGCGCTTCGCGATTCAAAACGGACGAAGAGAAAAAAGAATACCTTGACTATTTGAAGCAAGGATTAGTTGCGCCAACGGCTATGGAAATCTTTACGTGTAACGTAGATGGCTCTGATCTCAAGCAGATCACACATCTTGGTAAGGCTAATTGGGCTCCTTTTTATCATCCATCTGGAAAGAAAATCATTTTTAGCTCCAACCATAAAGGCACGCGCGGGTTTGAATTCAACCTCTTCATGATAAATGAAGACGGCTCTGGACTTGAGCAAGTTACTTACGATAGGGCTTTTGATTCGTTTCCTATGTTCTCGCCCAATGGGAAGAAAATTATTTTCTCCTCCAACCGCAATAATGGGGGAACGCATAATACCAATCTGTTTGTAGCGGATTGGGTTGATTGATTTACCATGGGACAAACAAAAAAAATCATTTCTTTTTTGGTAGCCTTGCTCGTTTTAGTGGCTATTGGGTTTTATGGATTCTATATGTTCAAAAATGTGGAAGCAAAATCCATTGGGGACGAAGATCGAAAAAATGCCAGCGGTAATTTTATCAGGCTATCTGGGGGCATTACACATTACGAAATAGCCGGAGCGGATACGGACAAGGCGGTCATTCTTGTCAATGGCTTTAGCGTGCCTTACTACATTTGGGATGGCACGTTTGATAGTTTAGTGCAGCAAGGTTTCCGTGTGCTACGCTATGATGAATTTGGAAGGGGGCTTTCTGACAAACCGGATGTTGCCTACAATCCTTCATTGTATCGAAAGCAATTGATGGAGTTGATCAAGGCGCTCAAAATAAAAATACCGTTTAGCCTTGCTGGCGTTTCCTTTGGTGGCGCCATTGTAACAGATTTTGCGACACACTATCCCGAGATGATTGACAAAGTGGTGCTAGTTGATCCTGTGTATCGTTTCAATAATATTAATATTGCAGCACTGATCATGAATTATTCCATGGCCGTAAAGGCGGATGCAATGGCCGGAGGGCAGCTCGATGATTTCAAATATCCAGAAATGTTTCCAGATTGGGTGCACAAGTATAAAACGCAGATGAAGTTCAAGGGCTTCCGGAATTCGTTGGTTTCAACAATCAAAAATTACCCGAGCGACTCCATAGTTGCAAACTATGTCAAACTCGAATCGCTTCATAAAAAAGTGTTGCTTATCTGGGGCAAAGAAGACCAAACGGTGACGTTTGATTTCAGCGATTCGCTCAAACAAAAACTGAGTGTTGATTTTCTTGCCGTGGATGATGCGCGCCATCTTCCGCATTTGGAAAAACCGCTTTTGGTAAATCCTAAAATTATTTCGTTTCTTAAATAATGTCAATTCTTGAAAAATGATAAATGTTAATTTGTCGATCGCAGCATCAAAAGAGCAAGTCAAAAAATCGGTTGAGAACTATCTCACTGAAGTTGAACTGACCATTTCTTCCCTTGACTTTTCCCGACCATGGGGAGGATTTTTTGTTATTGAAGAAGACTTGGCCGATCGGTTCATCGGATTGTATTTTCCTCACTTGCAAGCCAAAGATTTGACCATTGCTGGTAAGCTGAGCCCTAAAATTTTGATTGTTGCACCTGAGCAGCGTTTGTCATGGCAATATCACCATAGACGTGCCGAGATTTGGAAATTGGTAGCGGGCGTGGCAGGTGTAGTGACCAGTGAAACGGATGAGCAAGGCATGCTTAAAAAATTAGCAATTGGGGAGATAGTTCAGTTAAAACAGGGTCAACGTCACCGTCTGGTCGGCTTGCCGGAGGGTTGGGGGATGATTGCTGAAATCTGGCAACACACTGATGATCAACATCCATCGGATGAGAGCGATATTGTGAGGGTACAGGATGATTTTGGGAGGTAAATTTTTGTCCCATCACAAAACACTTTCTTACTTCCAACTTTTACTGTAATTTGTCGCAATGAAAAACATTAAAGGACCCGCCATTTTTCTTGCTCAGTTTTTGGGTGACGAACCTCCCTTCAATAATTTAAAGTCGATTTGCAAGTGGGCAGCGTCTTTGGGTTTTGTGGGCGTGCAAATTCCAACCTGGGATGCGCGTGCCATTGACCTTAAAAAGGCTGCCGAGAGCAAAGACTATGCAGCGGAACTCAAGGAAACTGTTGAGTCATGCGGCTTGCAGATCACGGAGCTCTCGACCCATTTGCAGGGCCAGTTAGTTGCGGTTCACCCAGCCTACGACATTATGTTTGATGGCTTTGCACCGAAAAGTGTTCATGGCAAACCGAAGGAAAGAACCCGGTGGGCGGTTGATCAACTAAAGTTGGCGGCAAAGGCAAGCAAAAATTTAGGCTTGAACGCCCATGCTACTTTTTCAGGAGCACTCATGTGGCATACCGTTTACCCCTGGCCACAACGACCCTCAGGTTTAGTGGAAGATGGCTTTAAAGAATTGGCAAAACGATGGCTTCCAATATTAAATACATTTGACAAAGCCGGTGTTGATGTCTGTTACGAAATCCATCCGGGGGAAGACCTTCATGATGGAGTTACTTTTGAACGTTTTTGGGAAGCCACTGGAAAACATTCACGGGTCAACATGCTCTATGACCCAAGTCATTTTGTTTTGCAACAATTGGATTACCTTCAATACATCGACTTTTATCATTCGTTCATCAAAATGTTTCATGTAAAGGATGCGGAGTTTAATGCCACCGGAAAGAGTGGTGTATATGGAGGCTATCAGGATTGGATTAACAGGCCGGGTCGTTTCCGTTCTGTGGGCGATGGCCAGGTAGATTTCAAATCGATCTTTTCAAAATTGGCGCAATACGGATATGATGGATGGGCCGTATTGGAATGGGAGTGTTGCATCAAACATCCAGAGCAAGGTGCCAAAGAAGGGGCGGAGCGAATTCGTGATTATATGATCAGGGTTACGGAAAAAGCCTTTGACGACTTTGCCGCTACCGGAAAAGATCCAAAACTGAATCGGAAAATATTAGGCATTTAGATTTCAATCGTATTCGGAACAAAGAAAAATATTTTTAAAGGAATCGGTGGCTAACTGTTAATTCTTTGACAAATTTGTAAGGCTTAGTAATCATTAAAAATACTCCAATGAAAAAGATTTATTATTTAACACTCTCTGCAGCTTTCGTTTTAGTTGTGTTGGCTTGTGGACAGAAAAAGGAAAAGACCAACACCGAAGATTATGGTACGCCAAAGGAGGAGGTTGCAACGCCAGTAGCAGGAGATCCAATTGCGGAAGGTGAATCATTGGTGAAAGCTAATGATTGCAAAACATGCCATCATCCTACCAATAAGCTTATTGGGCCTGCTCATCTTGATGTAGCCAAGAAATATGAATTCACCGATGCCAATGTTAAAATGCTGGCTGCTAAAATCATTAAGGGCGGTTCAGGTGTTTGGGGACAAATCCCGATGACTGCGCATCCTGATCTTTCAGAAGTCGATGCTGAAAAAATGGCCAAGTATGTTCTTTCCATGGATGGAGAAAAGGAACATTAATTGAGTTGTGGTTTGGCTACCGCACTAGTTTCTCATACGACCTAAATCATTAAAATTGATTGGGTTAATGCCGTTTAGTATACAATTGATTTATAAAATCAACCACCACGATCAATAATTTTTGATTCGGATAAGTTATTCTTTCTGCGCAAATGAAGTGCAGTTTGGATTTGGATATAACTTAATTTGGATAGACTGGTTGAAGTAAACCCTTTAGGGATTGTTCAAAATTTTGGGTCAAGATAGCGCTTTTCAAAATTCTGTATAACCCTAATGCGACTGTGGCTCGTTTTTTTTTCCTATTTTGAGAGCAATTCTGAAAATATAAATGAGTGAAGAACTTTTAAAGGCGATTATCCAGTTTTTTGCCATTGTGGCAAAAGAACGTATCACCGAAGATGAGCGAAGTATCATTAAGGAGTTTTTGTCACTTCATCTTAACCAGGATGGTCAACGCTATTACCTCACGCTTTTCGATGATTTCTGTAAAAAAAACAAGCCTACAACCACTCAGCTTGCTAATGTTGATGAAGCTACTCAGGAATTTGTGGACGACTGGGCGCAGATAATTCAGATCGCACGAAAAGTAAACCAGGCACTCACCATGCAGCAAAAAGCCGTGTTGGTGATTAAAATAATTGAGTTGGTATTTGCTGGCGATGAGCTTTCTGAAAGACAAAGTAATTTGATCTTTTATATCGGGGAAGCTTTAAAAATTCCGTCCAAAGATTTCCGGGCCATGCGCGCTTTTGTGTTGGGTCATGATTCCGATGAGCTGGATTCTAAAAATATATTAATCATTGACGAAGGAGAGGAGGCTCATGATCATTTAGGGCCACACCTTACAGCCAAAAACATTTCCGGGATGATTGCCATTCTTCGGCTTACTGACATCGAAACTTATTTTATTAAATACCTTGGCATCACTCCGCTTTATCTGAATAGTTTGCCACTAAAGTCAAGAAGGGTAGATGTCTTCCCCACGGGAAGCACCATACGTGGTTCGAAGATCGAACCGGTTTATTACAGCGATGTGGTGGGCAAATTTTTGTTTGAAGAGAGTGACCTCAAAATCAGTTTTGAAGTTGACCATCTGTTTTATCATTTTAAAAGCGGTCGAGCGGGTTTGCAAAACATTAGCCTTGCTGAGACAGGAGGTAAACTTATCGGCATAATGGGTGGAAGCGGTTCTGGCAAGTCAACCTTATTGAGTGTGCTGAACGGGTCAGAAAAACCTTCCAGTGGACGAGTTTTAATTAATGGTATTGATATTCACGAAAATCCACACGAAGTAGAGGGGGTCATAGGGTTTATCCCACAAGATGATCTTTTGATGGAAGACCTCACGGTGTACGAGAACTTGTATTATTCGGCACGACTATGTTTTGGACATTATACCCATCCGGAAATTATTGAAACGGTAGATCGGGTATTAATGAATTTGGGCTTATCGGAGATCAAAGATTTGCGTGTGGGCTCCCCGTTATCGAAGACGATAAGTGGTGGGCAACGCAAAAGACTCAATATCGGACTGGAATTGCTTCGTGAGCCGACTATCCTTTTTGTTGATGAGCCTACTTCTGGCCTTTCTTCTCGCGATTCGGAAAACATCATGGATTTACTGAAAGAGTTGACCCTGCGGGGAAAAATGATTTTTGTCGTCATCCACCAACCGTCATCGGATATTTTTAAAATGTTTGATGCGCTCCTGATTCTTGATGTCGGTGGCTTCCAGATTTATTATGGCAATCCGGTTGAGTCAGTAAATTATTTTCAAGAGATCATTAATGCCGCCAACAAAACACCGGGGGCTTGTCCGGAGTGTGGAAACATAAATCCCGAACAGATTTTTAATATCATTGAAACGCGTGTGGTGAATGAATACGGACGTTTTACCCACACCCGCAAAGTTTCGCCTGGACAATGGTATCAATATTTCAAAAAGAAAATAAGAATTCCCAAAATCGAGGAAATCAGGGAGGCCTTGCCCACCGTACAACAAATCCCTAATTGGTTTCAACAGCTGGGTGTATTTATTCAACGGGATGTGAAATCCAAGTTTGCCAACCGGCAATACATCACCGTGAACACGATCCTTACGCCTTTATTGGCTTTGTTTATTGGGTACTTCGTAAGGTACTATGAGTTTGTGGGGATGGATAATCCCAAATACACCTTTTATAACAATGATAATATTCCGGTGTATTTTTTTATGAGCATTGTAGTGGCACTTTTTGTTGGTTTAATTGTGAGTGCTGAAGAAATTTTTCGCGATAGGAAGATATTGAAACGTGAGCAATTTCTTCATTTGAGTCGCAGTAGTTATTTTATTTCGAAGGTGATTATTTTGTTTACGCTTTCGGCCTTACAAACGTTTATGTTCATTCTGGTAGGAAACGCTTTACTCCAAATTCCGTTAGGGGAAATGCGTTATTGGCTTATCTTATTTTCATGTTCCTGCTTTGCGAATGTATTGGGATTAAACATTTCATCGGCCTTTGATTCTGCGGTTACCATTTATGTATTAATTCCTATCCTTATTATTCCGCAGCTATTATTAAGTGGAGTAGTGATCAGCTTTGACAAATTCAACCCCAAGGTAGGAAAGCCTGATGGCATTCCGCTGCTTGGTGAATTAATGGCATCACGTTGGGCTTTTGAAGCCTTTATGGTAACCCAATTCAAAGACAACCCTTTGGAGAAAAAATTTTATGACCTGGATCAAAAGAAGGCCATCGCTGATTACAAAAGAAGTTATTACCTGCAAGAGCTTGATTCACGGCTGGCCTATGTAATTAATCATCCGGATGGATGGAACAACAAGCACGATGACAATAAAGTGAAGACGGATTTGGACTTGCTGCGCAACGAGCTTACCTATGAATCTGGTTTTGTTGGAAAAGTGATACCTGAAATCAATAACCTTGTGATTGGAAAGTTTGACTCAACTGCATATCTAAAGCTGAATCAATTTTTGAATACGTTGAAAGAGTATTATTCGATCCGAAGCCAAAACGCACAAAAGGCGAGGGAAAAACTAATTGCAAACCTAACGGATGACCAAGGGGAGAAAGTGGCTTATGAACGGTTGAAACAGAAATATCAGAACGATGAGGTAAAAAAATGGGTGGAAAACACACAAAATCCTAATCGTATTATAGAATGGGATGGTGAATTAATTCAGAAAATATATCCTATCTATTTTAACGAACATCGGCCTGATCACTTTATGGATTTTCGCGATAACTTTTATATTCCAACCAAATATTTTGCGGGTCATAAATTTGACACCCTCTATTTTAACCTTTCGGTGATTTGGTTTATGATTGTTACGTTGTATGCTACCTTGTATTTTGAGTTGCTTAAGAAAGCAGTGATAGGCTTCAATATGCGAAGGAAATATGGCGGGAAGCGAGGGCAGCAATAAGGTAGCGTTAGAATTTGTAAGGCTTTAGTTATTCCAGGAGAAGTAACCTAACGGGGATCGGTGCAATTCAAATTCCCCTCGCGGATTCTATTTCTACCGATTACTGAAAACTTCTTCCTACCTTGCATGTTAATTTATAAATAACGCTATCTTATTTTGACGTTTGACGATTTTCAATTTGACACGAAGTTGCGCGATGGACTTTCATCCATGGGCTATGAAAAGCCCACCCCAATTCAGGAACAAGCCATTCCCCTTATCCTAAAAAAACACGACCTTATTGGATGCGCACAAACCGGCACAGGAAAAACGGCTGCCTATTTGCTTCCGATATTAAACAACATTATTCACTCCGATCATCGGCATTTGAATACGCTGATCATCGCGCCAACTCGGGAGCTGGTACAACAAATTGATCAGCAGGTGGAAGGTTTTGCCTATTTCACGGGCGTGAGTTCCATACCTATTTATGGAGGCGGTGACGGGGCAACCTGGGATCAGCAAAAGCGGGCGTTAGAAGCGGGCGTAGACATGATTATTGCCACGCCCGGCCGATTGATTGCCCAACTGGCCTCCGGTGCCATTGACTTAAAGTATATTCAGCATCTTGTGCTAGACGAAGCAGATCGCATGCTCGACATGGGATTTCATGACGACATCATGCGGATCATTAAATATTTGCCCGAAAACCGGCAAACGCTTTTCTTTTCGGCCACCATGCCTCCCCGCATACGCTCGTTGGCAAGCAAAATTTTGCGCGACCCCAAAGAGATTAGCCTTGCGATCTCTAAACCTGCCGAAGGCATTTTACAAGAGGCCTATTTAGTGCGCGATGATCAGAAAGAAAAATTGATTACCCGGTTACTGAAAGAATCTGACTATTCAAGTGTTTTGATTTTTGCCTCGACCAAGGAAAATGTAAAACACCTCGGGCGCCTGCTCCCAAAACTGGGCTTGCCGTCAAAAGCAATTCATTCGGATCTTGAGCAAAATGAGCGAGAAGAAATCCTGAGGGAATTCAAAAACAAGCAACTTCGGTTATTGATTGGAACGGATGTGCTTTCGCGCGGAATTGACGTAGACGGAATCGGCTTAGTGCTAAACTATGATGTGCCTCCCGATCCTGAAGATTACATTCACCGCATCGGCCGAACCGCGCGGGCTGAAAGCAAGGGACATGCCATTACCTTTATTAATGAACGGGACCAACGAAGGTTTTTTCAGATCGAAAAATTGATTGGCCGTGAGGTGAACAAAGTACCTCTACCTGAAGGCATAGGACAATCCTTTGCGTATATGGCCGAACGACCCAAAACGGAAGGAGATCGAAGGCCTACGGCTTCAGGCAAAAAGAAGTTCTTTAAAAGAAGGCCGCAACGCTAATCATCGGCCTCGCGCTATTATTTTCTTAACGATTTTAGAAAAATAGGCTCCATAATGCGGGCCAACCCAATTCATTGCCATTACCTCTTCTTGTTCGGAGTGTCCATAGTGATCATCATAGGTGATGTACCCAACGTAGTCGCCATTGAAGCTGGTGATAAATAATTTTTCGTCATGGCTTTCGGCAATTTCCCCAAGACTATCCCGCACGAAAATTTCCCCTGAGAAATCGCAGGGCATTCCTAAGAAAAGAATGTTGCCAATTTTCATATAGGTAATATCACCTTTTAGCTTAGAGAAAAGTGAACGGAATACCCAATCTCTGACTTTGTATTTCTGTAGGATGTGTAGTTGCGAAGCGCCATAGTCAACATGAATAATTGCTGTTGAGATGGTGGAATCTTCCACGCGAATACTTTGCGCTGCCTTTACTTTACGGTAAAGCCGAGACCCCAAAGTGTCGCACTCGACAAATTCTGTTTCAGGTATCCATTTTAAACGATGACTACCAATATTGCCCGAAGCAAACATAGCAAAATTGTAATCTTGCTTTTCCGCCCTGCTCACCAAGGCAGAAGGGTAATCGCCAGACAGGGCAAGGCTTAGGTGGTCAATGTTCGTGGGGTGTGCACTATAACTTACCAACAAGCCTTTGCTGCCGTCTTCGCGAATTATTTTTAGCCCGCGTAACTTTCCGTCCGTTTTTCCATGCTCAGGATCAATTCTATTTTCGACATATTCGCTGGCATCGGTTTCAAAGTAATTTACGATGGCGGGATGTACATGGGCTGTTGCAAAGTCGATGGCAGAAATGATTTGTCGTGCTAGGCTGTCCAGCCAAGGCTCGTTATAGCTTCCTAAGATCAAGTTGCCGAAGACACTATCATCCCATGCACCAAGGCTACTGTGCACATGGGTAGCGGTAAAATAGAGAAAACGATTACCCTTATTTTGACGAACAATTTTGTCCTTGAGTGCGGGTGGGAAAATCAATAGATCGGCACTTACGATGATACATTGAACGCCCCCGTTGTCAATTGTCATGATCCGCACATAAACCGAGTCGTGCACGGAGTCAAAATGATTTCGGGGCGCATAGCCGGCCATCGGCATGGGCGATTGGGGTACGATATTCACTTTCGACCAACCCACTTTAAGTTTGGATTTAGGGGGATGAAGGGTAGGACGAAGGGAGTCTAACCGTTGGAAAGTTTGCTGGTAGAATTTCTTCCCTTCTAAAGGAGAATCGTCAAGCGGACCGATCAGTGAAATGACAAGGATGAATAGCCCTACACTAATGCCTAGAAACCATCGGAGGAATTTTTTCAACATATTTTTTTCAAAGTTACAATAAGCAAGATAATTTAGGAGTGCATAAAATATGCCGGAATTTTATTTACTTTTCCGAAACGGATTTTAGTTAAAAATGGAAAAATTAGTATTTGTTATCGAAGACGATCTCGCCCAACAAAAGATGCTCCAGCATCATTTTGAGAAAATTTTAGGCTCTTACGAGGTGCGTTGTTTTGCCAACCCAGAAGATATGATGCAGCACCTAAATGAAAAACCTTATGCTGTGGTGTTGGATCACTTTTTTTCAGGAGGTGATAAAACGGGGCTTGATTACCTGAAAATTCTAAAAAAGAAATATGCATCCATTCCGGTGATCTACTATACGTCCATGAACGATGAAAAGTTGAAAGCACAGGTGCTGGAACTTAATGCCGAGCAATTTATTGTAAAAGATGAGGCCTCATTTGTGCGACTTCGAACGGCCCTGGATACCATCCATGAAAAGAAGAACAAGAAAGGATTTTTGGGTAGGTTATTCCGATAAAAATGATCAATCAAATTAAAAGAATTTTATTTTTGGACAGGTGTGAGGCTTATTTACAAATTCCGGACTTCATCTTCTCGTCTATTTTCACTTTAAAATTTTCTGCTTGTTTCAAATCTTCGCAAGCTTCGTTCATTTTTCCTAAGCGATGGTTGGCGATGGCTCTTTGGTAATAGGCAAGTCCGAATTCCGGCTGATGCGTGATGGCAATGGTATAATCCTCAATCGCATCATTAACCCGGTTCATTTGCATCATCAGATTCCCGCGTTGAAGCCATACTTTTTCGTTGTCGTCTTTGAGTTTTATCGATTCAGTATAATCACTCAAAGCACCATTCAAATCTTTTAGCTGTACGTTGGTTAGGCCACGCCTAAACCAACTATCTGCGTTTGTGTTATCGAATTGAATAGCGGAGCTATAGTCAGCCAAGGCTTTTTGAAGGTCACCTTGTGCGGTAAAGTTGATGGCACGAGCCACATAAAAGTGGGCATCCTCAGGACTTCGCTCAATGGCTTCATCCAATAGTTTTTGCACGGCTTTCAAGTTTCCTTTCCTGGCGGAAAGAACCGCCAAATTGTGCCGGGCTAAACTCCCTTCAGGGTTAAGTTCAAGTGCTTTTTGATAATCGTTGGTGGCCTTTAAGGTATCAAACATTTCCTGTCTAGCCCAGCCTCTGTTCACAAAGAACTCCGGATTTTTTGGGTCAAGACTGATCGCGGAATCCAAATATAGAATGGCGCGTTTGTATTCTTTCATCTTGGTGTCGACCAAGCCGAGGAAGTTTAATATCGAAGCGGTCATGTTGCTTTGCGTGGTCACGATCGGGCTACCGCTTTCTTTGTCAACCGCGAAAAAGACAGACTTAGTTTCGCCTTGGGGTGCGGAAAGTAATTTAAGGAAATCTTCCCGTGCCATTGCCCACTGCCCGAATTGATAACGAAGCTGGGCCATGGAAAACAAAGCCTCTGTATTCTGTGGCATTTTGTCCAGGTAAATACTAAAATCGGTTAGTGCCCCTTTGGCGTCCCCTAAACTTTCGCGCGCCTGCGCCCGCAAATAATAGGCTTCCATAAAATAAGGATCAAGACGGAGGCACTCGTTAAGGTGAGCCAATGCTGTTTTATATGATTGAGCATCTAATGCACTTTCCCCTTGTTGATAATACAGCAAAGCATCCTTTTTCTGGCTTTCTGCTTTCCCGGCCAAGGAGAGAATGGTTAGTATGACCAGGATTAGCTTTAGCAAATTCATCGCATAAATTTATGACTTAGAATTTATGAATTTATTAAATTCGTGATTCGGGCCAACCCTTATTTTCTTTTCCGGCCTCCTTTTTGCACTAACTTTGCTTTTGGAGTGAAAAAGATAGACAAACTCATCATTTCCTCGTTTCTGGGGCCATTCATACTTACCTTTTTGGTGGTGGTCTTTATCCTATTGTTACAGAATATGCTCAAGTATTTTGATGACATCATCGGTAAAGATTTGGGATGGGATGTGTTAGGAACATTACTGTTTTATTTTGCGGTATCCATGACTCCCCTGGCGTTGCCCTTGGCCGTGTTGCTGTCTGCGTTGATTACCTATGGGAATCTGGGTGAGCATTTTGAATTGACCGCTGTAAAAAGCTTAGGCATTTCTATGGTAAGGAGTCTTTTACCCATTTTCATTTTCACCCTGGGAATCACGTTCGTAGCTTTTTTAGCGAATAATTACATGGTGCCAAAGGCTGCCCTTGAAACGTATAGTTTGTTGTATGATATCAAACAAAAGAAACCGGCATTGGACCTGCGTGAGGGGGCGTTTTATGGAGGAATCCCTGACATTAGCATTAAAGTGGCGAAAAAATTTAAAGATGGCATAACCTTAAAAGACGTCATTATTTATGATCACCGGGGGCGGAACGGGAACAAACAAGTAACCATTGCTGACTCGGGGAAAATGTATACC